>NZ_JACCFV010000001.1:3668005-3985007 GCF_013410545.1 Pseudoclavibacter chungangensis | reverse complement strand
TGTTGTTCATGGGGAGATCGTGACGCCTCCCGGCACACCGATGCGCGCGTCGTGCTGATAACCCCGCTTATCATCGTCGTACACCGATTCGATCGTGCACTCGGTACGCTGCCTGCATGACCTCGAATCCGTCGCTCCTCATCGACCTGGCCGGCATTGCCCGGCTGGCCGAGGTGCAGCGACCCGTCGTGTCGATGTGGCGCACGCGCTTCGCGGCGGCTGCGGTCCCGTTTCCGTGCGCCGTTGACGAGCGCGGCGGGCGAATGCTGTTCGACGCGGCACAAGTTGCCGAGTGGCTCACGCGCACTGAGCATGGCAACAATCGAGAGGCGCGGGCGGACGCTGCGGCCGCGGCCACGCCGCCCGGGTTCTCCTTCTCGCACCGACAGTCCGTCGCTGAGATCGAAGCCCTCATCACGCTCTATTCGCAGCGCGGTGCACTCGTCGACCTCTCCCCCGCGACCTTGCGGACGGTCGCGGCAGACACCGACCCGCAGGACGACTACGTTCGCTCGGAACTCGAGGCGCACGCCGAGCGCGGCGCGGACTGGCTGAGCTACGCCGAGCTCCTGATCGATGCCGCATACTCCCCATCGGGCGCACTTGCGCTCGTCGCTCGACGTCGCGCGACTTCTCTGCGCCCGGCGGGCTCCGACGGCCATCTGGCGGACGACGTGATCGAGCTCGTCGCTGAGGCGACCCGCGCGCTCGTACTGCACGCCACTGACGGTGGTGACGATGTGACGGCGGTGCTCGACCCACACGATGCTGAGCTGACCGCAGCACTCGCCGAAGAACTCGGCGACGAGGCCGAGCTCTCGCTGCCCGTTGGAGCGGACGCCCGCCGCTCGCGACGCAGACTGGTCACGGACGGCCGCTGGTTGTCGGCCCCGGACGCGCGCGAAGCATCCCGGTCGGTTGTGGTGGCTCGGGTGCCGGCCGGTCGTGGTGACGATGCTGTAGCCATGCTTCGCGCGATCGACGACGTCGCGCTGGGAATGGGCGCGCTGGATTCAGCTGTCGTGATCGGCCCGGCACGAGCGATGGTCGACGGCCTCGACCCGGCGGCAGAACTCGTCCGGAGTGACATCCTGCGTACTGGGCGAATTCGTGGCGTCGCGCGCCTCACCCCTGGCCTCGTTGAGAGCACCCCGCGAGAAGCGCTGGCCCTCTGGGTGCTGGGTGCGCCGATGGCGCAGGTCACGATCAGCGAGCGATTCACGCTGGTCGCGGACCTCACCGACGTCGCCCTCACGAGTGCCGCACGAGCGGACCTCGTCTCCGATCTGCTCGCGAGCCTCGGCACGCGGGGCGAGGTGCGTGCGCACGCGTTCCGCTTCGCCCGGCCCGTGCGCACGTCGACCCTGTTGGCGCGCGGCGGCTCGATCCTTGGTTCGATGCCCTCGCCCGCAACGCAACGCGTTCCGCGGGATGCGCACGAGCTTCCGGCCTTGCTCGATACGACCGCCGATGCGGTGCGCGGCGACATCGAACCACTTCGAGTCATCCCCGCTACTGATTCGCCCCGCTCCTCGGTGGCGGTCGCCGACGCGGTCCGCGACGGCCATCTGCGAGTGGTGCCGGGAACACGGCTCGACTCGACCCTGCACGGCACTGAGGGATTGATCGTGGTGTCAGCCGCCGATCTCGACGATCCGGGCACAATCGGCAGCACCCGTGTTGATCAGTTCGCGTTCGCGACGCTGCACCCGTCAGCAGCCCTCACACAGCCGGGCGACGTGATCTTCCGTACAGGCCCGACCGCTGCCGCGTGGGTCGATGTCGAGGGCTCGAAGATCGTCGGGTATACCGCACGCGTGCTGCGCGTCACGGCTGGTGACGCTGGTGGGCTCGTTCCCGAACTCATCGCGATCGACATCATCGGGCAAGCCGCCGGGCCAGGCGCGTGGAACCGATGGCTGCTCCGACGCGTTTCCCCGCGAGCGATCACTCCTCTTCGGGGGCGTTGGCCGAGATCGCTGCGCGGCGCGACGCACTCCTCGACCGAGCTGCCAAACTCGATCGGTACGCGGAGCTCCTCGCGAGCGGTGTCGCCGCTGGAGCAGTGGCTCTCACCCCCAACCCCCACGTCCCCGAACACCCCGATGCCGCGGTCCTCCCCGCGGCATCCACTCAGTAAGGATCGACATGCCCCGCGCCACGAAAGCCGCCCCGCAGGCGCCGTCAACGATGAAGGAGCTGAAAGACACGCTCTGGAAGGCCGCCGACAAACTGCGCGGATCGATGGATGCCTCGCAGTACAAAGATGTCATTCTCGGGCTCGTCTTCTTGAAGTACGTGTCGGATGCGTTCGACGAGCGGCGAGCGGGCATCCGCACCGAGCTCGCCGCCGATGGGTACGACGCTGAGCAGATCGCCGAGCTCATCGACGACACCGACGAGTACACGGGCCGCGGCGTGTTCTGGGTTCCTGCGAAGGCTCGGTGGGGGTTCCTCGCCGAGAACGCGAAGGGCGCGTCGGTGGATGGCGTGGAGAGGTCGCTCGGCCTGCTGATCGACGGGGCGATGGATGCCGTCATGCGGGCGAACCCGCAGCTCTCGGGCACACTCCCCCGCATCTTCAACCGCGACAACGTCGACCGGCGTCGCTTGGGTGAACTCGTCGACCTCTTCAACTCGGCACGCTTCACGGCCCAGGGGCAGAGCGGCGCCGACGGTCGCCGCGCACGCGACCTGCTCGGTGAGGTGTACGAGTACTTCCTCGAGAAATTCGCCGCCGCCGAGGGCAAGCGGGGTGGCGAGTTCTATACGCCTGCGGGTGTCGTGCGCGTGCTCGTCGAGGTGTTGCAGCCGACACGGGGGCGTGTGTACGACCCGGCGTGTGGTTCGGGCGGCATGTTCGTGCAGGCCGAGAAGTTCCTCGACGCCCACCACGGCGAGGGCAGCGACATCTCCGTCTATGGGCAGGAGCTCAACGAGCGCACGTGGCGGATGGCGAAGATGAACCTCGCTATCCACGGGCTCTCGGGCAATCTTGGCCCGCGTTGGGGCGACACCTTCGCCCGCGATCTGCACCCCGATCTGCAAGCAGATTTCGTGATGGCGAACCCGCCGTTCAACATCAAGGACTGGGCTCGCAACGAGGAGGATCCGCGCTGGCGCTTCGGTGTTCCGCCGGCCGGTAACGCGAACTACGCGTGGATCCAGCACATCCTCTCGAAGCTCGCCCTCGGGGGGCAGGCCGGTGTGGTGATGGCGAACGGCTCGATGGCGTCGAACTCTGGCGGTGAGGGCAAGATCCGTGCCGAGATCGTCGAGGCCGACTTGGTGTCGTGCATGGTCGCGCTGCCGACGCAGCTGTTCCGCTCGACCGGCATTCCGGTGTGCGTCTGGTTCTTCGCAAAGGACAAGGGCGCTCGGGCCGGCGAGGTGCTCTTCATCGACGCGCGCAACCTCGGTCACATGGTCGACCGCGCCGAGCGGGCACTGTCGGAGGACGACATCGCAAAGATCGCAGGTACCTTCCATGCGTGGCGGGGCGTCGATTCGAGCGCAGCGCTCGGCGAGTACGCGGATGTCCCGGGCTTCTGCTACTCGGCCTCGCTCGCCGAGATCAAGGCCGCGGACTATGCGCTGACGCCTGGGCGGTATGTCGGCGCGCCCGAGGCTGAAGATTACGGCGAGCCGATCGAGGAAAAGCTCGCGCGACTTCGGACAGAGCTTGAGGCGCAATTCACCGAGTCGGCACGTCTTGCCGCGATAGTGCGGGAACAGCTGGAGCGGGTTTCATGACCCAAACACTCTCGAACTTCGGGGTTTCCGTCCTTGACTGTGAGCACAGAACACCAGCAGCACAAATTTCGGGGTTCCCATACATCACCATTCCTGACATCCATGACGGCAGGGTGATTGTCGATAAGGCGCGCAGGATCTCAGAGACTGACCTCATTAAGTGGAATCGTCGCACCACTCCAATTGGGGGCGACATACTGGTCACACGCCGTGGGCGCGTCGGAGATACAGCACCGATACCCGACGGGCTACGCTGCGCAATTGGGGAAAACCTCGTTCTGCTTCGAACCAACGGAACGCAAGATGATCAGAATTTCCTTCGCTGGGCTGTCCGCAGTCCCCAGTGGTGGTCCGAGGTTGATCGACTCATGAACGTGGGTGCTGTCTTCAGCAGCCTGAACGTTAAGGACATTGCGCAAATCCGTCTGGACTTCCCACCTATCCCCGAGCAGCAGGCGATCGCCGAGGTGCTGGGCGCGCTCGACGACAAGATCGCGGCCAACACCGCCCTCGCCGCCTCTGCAATAGAGTTGGCTTCGTCGGAGTTTGCGCTAGTAGTCCGAGACGCACATTGGGGCGCCACGTTCGCGGATCTTGCAGTCATCAGCGGCGGGGGAACACCTAGCACAAAGAACGCCAAATTCTGGGATGGCGAAATCCGTTGGGCAACCCCAACCGATATTACCACCCTTGCGGGTCCATATTTAGACTCCACATCAAGGACCCTCACACCCGCGGGCCTGAATGCCTGCAGTTCAAAGCTATTCGCTCCCGGCGCGATTCTCTTAACCTCACGCGCCACAATTGGAGCAGTCGCCATCAACATCGTTCCCACCGCGCTAAACCAGGGCTTCATCGTTGTCGAACCCCGAGATGCCAGAATGAGATGGTGGCTATTCCATGAGATGGATGACCGGCGAAGCGAATTCCTATCGTGGGCCAACGGGGCCACATTCCTCGAGCTCAGCCGTGGGAACTTCAAACGTCTCCGAGTGCGTGTTCCGTCAGATTATGCTCTGACCATGTTTGCGTCAACGGCTGAAGCACTACACGGGGCAGCGCTGGCAGCACTCGCCGAGAACCGCACCCTCGCCGCGACCCGCGACGCGCTGCTGCCCCAGCTCATGTCGGGCAAGCTGCGCGTGCGCGACGCGGAGGCCGCGGCCTCCGCTGCAGGCGCCTGATCACGTTCGCCACAATTGACTTCGAATCCCCCATCCCGAAAGGCCAAACGACATGTCTATCGAACCTCAACACCCCGAAGACTCCACTCCGGAGCTCGAAAAGCGCCCATTCTTCGAAGCGACCACTGGAGCAAAGTCCCGCTATGGCCGGTTCAACCTGGCGATACTCGGCGGGACGGGCGTCGGCAAGTCGTCGCTGGTGAATGCGGTGTTCGAGCGCGACATCGCCAAGGTCGGTACGGGGCTGCCCGTGACCCGCGGAGCGAACTACTATCACGACGACTCGCTCGGCATCTGGGACCTCGAAGGGTTCGAGCTCGGCGCAAAGCTTCCCCTCCAGCTGCTGGAAGAAAGCCTCGACACGATCGCCGCACGGCCTGCGATCGAGCAGATCTCGGTGGTGTGGTACTGCGTCAACGCCCACGCCGGCCGGCTGCAGCAACCGGAGATCGACGTCATTCGAGAGCTCGATCGCAGAGGGCTCCCCGTCATCGTCGTGCTGACGAAGGTCGACTGGATCACGAACCCCGTTACCGGCAAACGGACCCCGAGCTTCAGCGCGCAAGAGTTCTGCGATTGGCTCCGCAACCCGGTCGACGAGAACGCCGCGCAGCCGATCGACGTCCCGTTCCAACGTTTCCTGCTGACCTCCACCCTCGACCGTCACGGGAAGGCCAAGGGGCACGGCCTCGGTGAGCTCGTCTCGGAGACCCTCGAACTCTCGCCGGACAACGAGAAGGATGCGTTTCGCATCGCCCAGCGACTCAACCTCCCCTGGAAACGAGAGATGGCCCGCAAAGTGGTTGTCGTGGCCGCGGCGGCAGCCGCCGGTGTCGCCGCGGTCCCCGTTCCCGTTGCGAATGCTGCCGTTCTGGCGCCGCTCCAGCTCGGAATGATGGGGCGAATCGCGGTCATCTACGACCTCGAGATCAAGACGATGCTCTCGGCGGGTGCACTCGCCCAGCTCGGCGTGCAATTCACCGGGCGCGCGCTCGCGGGTGGCCTGCTCGCCCTCATTCCCGGTGCCGGCAATGTCATCAATGCGGGCGTCGCAGCCGCCCTCACCGGTGCAACAGGAGAAGGCTGGATGCGCCTGTGCGAGCAGGTGTACACCGGCAAGATCGATCTCGACGCGATCGACAATGTCTGGGGCGACTTCGTGCCCGGATTCCTCGACGTCATGCGCAAAATGGCCGAACAGCGCATCGCCAAGAAGTGACCACGAAGACATGGAAGCCATGAACCCCATGTCCGAAGCAGCATGGGAGCGGGACGCGCTCGACACCCTCGCCGAGCCTCTCGACTGGCGACCGCTCCCCGGCGAATCCATCGCCCCCGGGAGCGGCGAACGCGACACCTGGGATGACCCGCTCATACGCCCGCGCCTGCTCGCCGCGCTTCGCCGCCTCAACCCCGGAGTCCCCGCCGAGTACCTGCAGCAGGCGATCGCCGAAATAGCCGCGCCCACCTCACAGGACGCGATCACCGAGAACTACCGCATCCACCAGTACCTGGTCAGTGGTTATCCACTGAGCTACATCGACAGCGACGGCCTCGAACAGAATCTGCGGCTGCGGCTGCTCGGCTCCGTGCTCGACAACGACTGGCTCGCCGTCAACCAGGTCACTATCAGACAGGGCGACCACCACCGCCGATTCGACATCGTCCTGTTCGTCAACGGAATGCCGCTGGTCGTCATCGAGCTGAAGCGTGCAGGCTCCGAAGCCTCAGGTGTCGCGCCGGCGCACGCACAGCTCCAGACCTACCTGCGCGAGTTTCCGATGGCGTTCCGCTTCTGCGTGTTCACGCTCGCGAGCGACGGCCTCGACGCAAAGTACGGCACACCCTTCACCCCGCTCAACCACTTCGCCCCCTGGAACGTCGACGACGATGGCGACCCGCTCGCACAGCCGCGAGTCGAACACGGAATGTCGGTCGAACCCATCGACGATGCACTCAACGGGCTCTTCAACCCCGAGCGCTTCCTGCAACTCGTGCGCAACTTCACCGCATTCGACGAGAATGCCGATGGACTGACCAAGCGCATCGCAAAGCCGCACCAGTACTTCGCAGTGACGAAGGCCGTCGGCAGTACCGTGCAGGCCGTGCAGACCAGCGGCAAGGCCGGCGTCATCTGGCACACGCAGGGCTCCGGCAAGTCGATGGAGATGGAACTCTACGCGAACCTCGTCTCGCGCCATCCCCTACTCAAGAACCCCACCGTGATCGTCGTCACCGACCGCACCGAACTCGATGGGCAACTCTTCCAGACCTTCGCGCAGAGCCTGCTGCTCGCAGAAATGCCCACGCAGGTACGCGAACGTGCCCAGCTGCGCGACGAGCTCGGCAACCGGGTGACGGGCGGCATCTACTTCACGACGCTCCAGAAGTTCGGGCTGACCGAGCACGAGAAGCAGTCGGGAACGCAGCATCCACTCCTCACCGACCGACGCAACGTCATCGTCGTCGTCGACGAAGCACACCGCAGTCACTATGACGACCTCAATGGCTACGCACGGCACCTCCGCGACGCATTGCCGAACGCGACCCTCATCGCGTTCACCGGCACCCCGATCTCGTTCGCCGAGCGCGACACCCGAGCAGTGTTCGGCGACTACATCGACATCTACGACCTGACGCGAGCCGTGGACGATGGCGCCACCGTCCCCGTGTACTTCGAACCCCGACTCATCAAGGTCTCGTTCGCCGCGGACGCGAGCGAAGACGACATCGACCGGGCCGCCGACGAAGTCACGCTCGGGCTCGACGACACCGAACGCGCCCGACTCGAAGCATCCGTCGCCGTCGTGAACGCCGTCTACGGTGCGCCCGAGCGCATCGAGACACTCGCTGCCGATCTCGTGCAGCACTGGGAAGAACGGCGCGAGCGGATGCAACCGTTCCTCGGATCGCCAGGCAAGGCGCTCATCGTCGGAGGGACCCGCGAAATCTGCGCACGCCTCTACTCGGCGGTCATCTCCCTACGGCCCGACTGGCACTCGGATGCACTCGGCCGGGGCCGCATCAAGGTCGTGTATTCGGGGGTCGCTTCGGACGCCCCGCCGGTGAGCGATCACGTGCGGCGTGAGTCCGAGAATAAGGCCATCAAGGCACGGCTGAAGGATGCCTCCGACGAGCTCGAACTCGTGATCGTCAAAGACATGATGCTGACCGGGTTCGACGCTCCCCCACTGCACACCCTGTACCTCGACCGGCCTCTCAAGGGCGCGCTGCTCATGCAGACGCTCGCCCGGGTGAATCGCACGTTCCGAGGGAAGCAAGACGGTCTGCTCGTCGCCTATGCGCCGCTGGCCGACAACCTTGCGAAGGCGCTTTCGGAGTACACCGTCACCGATCAAGAGAACAGACCGATCGGTCGCGACGTCGACGAAGCAGTGGCGATTGCGGCCGAGCTGACGGCGCAGATCCGCGAAATGCTCGTGGGCTGCGAGTGGCGCGCCGTCGTCGCCCAGGGCGGCTCACGCGCGTGGCGCACCGCGGCCACGATGGCAACGAACCACCTCCGTGACGCATCGAACCCGCTCAACGCGGAAGAGTTGGGCGCCGAGCGGCTCGCGTCGAGATACCGTGCCGCGACCGGACGGCTGGCCAGAGCCTGGGCCCTCGCGTCGGGGCGCGACGGTCTCGTCGAACTCCATGAGGAGATCGCGTTCTATGAGGAAGTGCGCGTCTGGATGGCGAAGTTCGACGCCGCCGACCGCCAGGCGCGCGACGAGCCGATCCCAGACGAGGTTTCACGACTGCTCGGCGGCCTCGTCGCCGACGCCATCGCGCCCAGCGACGTGGTCGACATCTACGATGCCGCAGGCCTGCCGCGCCTGACACTCGACGACCTTGGACCCGACTACCTCGCCAAAGCCCAATGCGCCCCCAACGCGCATCTCGCGATCGAAGCGCTGCGCAAGTCGCTCACGGATGTCGGTGTCACGGCCACGCGCGGCAACCTCACGCGCCAGCGGACGTTCTCGGAACGGATCGCCGAGATCATGAACCGCTACACGAACCAGCAGCTGACCTCCGCGGAAATCATCGCCGAACTCGTGGAGCTCGCAAAGGAAGTCGCCGCCGAATCGTCCCGAGGATCGCACTTCACTCCCCCACTCTCGACTGACGAACTCGCGTTCTACGACGCCGTCGCGACGAATCAGTCGGCGCTGGACATGCAGGGCAAAGACGTCCTCGCCCAGATCGCCCGCGAGCTCGTCGCCGTGATGCGCCGGGACGTTCGCACCGACTGGACCATCCGCGACGACGTGCGAGCAAAGCTCCGGGCATCGATCAAACGCCTTCTCGTGAAGTACAAATACCCACCCGACAAGCAGCCGGAGGCGATCATGCAGGTCATGGACCAGATGGAGTCGCTGGCACCGCGGTTCGCCAACGAACGGCCGCGAGTCGAGTTCGACTCGCACATCGCCAACACCAAGGGAGTGACTCCATGAAAGCTGTCGATACCAACCTGATGGAATTGCTCAAGAAGGCGCATCGCTTCGTCGTCCCGATCTACCAACGCGTGTACTCGTGGGATCTGACGGAATGCGAACAGCTTTGGGATGACATCGAGCGCGCTGGAAGTCCCGAACGGCTGGCGAATCATTTCACGGGCTCCATCGTGTATATCGAGAGCGACGAGGGAACACGAACCTCTCGCGAGCCCGACCTCATTATCGATGGCCAACAGCGCGTCACGACCGTCACCCTCCTGCTCGCGGCACTTGCGGCCCGCCTCGACGAGCTACCCGACGACCAACAGGAGCCGATCGACGGCTTCTCGCCACGCAAGATCCGAGGCATCTACCTCACCAATGAGTATGAATCGGGCGACGCCTACTTCAAACTGATTCTGACACAGGCCGACAAAGAAGCGCTCAAGGACGTGATCAGGCACGGTGCGACTCGCTCCACGGACTCGCGAGTATTCACGAACTTCACGTTCTTCGTCGAGAAGCTCCGGGAAGCAACACCCGAAGAGCTCGCAACGATCTGCTCCGGCCTCGACAAACTCGTGGTCGTCGACGTGAAGCTCACTCGAGGAAGCGACGACCCCCAGCTCGTGTTCGAGTCGATGAATGCGACCGGCAAGAAACTCTCGCAGGCTGACCTCATTCGGAACTTCGTACTCATGGATCTTCCGCCCACGGAGCAGGAGCGGCTGTACGAGTCGCAATGGTTCCCCATGGAGACACTGTTCCGCAACGAGCCATCGCGATTCGATCAGTTCGTGCGCCACTTCCTCACCGTCACGAGCGGCACGATTCCTCGGCGCGCCGACATCTACGATGCGTTCAAAGCTTACGCGTCCCAGCAGTTTGCATTGGGCGTCACGCGCGCATCATTGGTCGACGACCTCGCGCGATACGCCCGCTGGTATGCGGCAATGGCGCTCGGCCAGGAGCAGGACACGGATCTCGCACACCGCTTCACGGATCTTGACGAGCTCACCGATGTCGCATATCCGCTACAACTCCGACTCTACGCGGACTACGCGGCCGGCATTCTCGATCGAGATCAGTTCATCGAGATTCTCGACACCGTCATTTCATACGTGTTCCGCCGCGCCGCCTGTCGAATCCCGACCAACAGCCTCAACAACACGATGGCGACGATCACGACGATCATCGACGACGCGAGGTACGCAGAAAGCATTGCGGCTCGGCTCCTCACGTTCCCCGACTACAGACGCTTCCCGACCGACGAGGAGTTCATCGAGGCCCTCACCACTTCGGACATCTATAGCTTCCAGCGTCGCACATATCTTCTCGACAGGCTCGAGAACCACGGTCGCAAAGAACGCGTGTCAGTCGCAGAGTACACAATCGAACACATCATGCCACAAAACGCGAACAGCACGTGGCAAGAAGCGCTTGGCGTCGACTGGCAGGCAGTCCACAAGCGCTTCCTCCATACGCTCGGAAATCTCACACTCACCGGCTACAACCCGGAGTACTCAGACCGTCCGTTCGAGCAAAAGCGCGACATGCAGGGCGGGTTCAGGGAGAGCCCCCTCCGCCTGAACCGGGGACTCGGACAGCTCCCCGAATGGGGCGAGAATCAAATCCGCGACCGAGCTCACCGACTGGCGTTGAACGCGGTGGAAATCTGGCCCCGACCGATCATCGAACCCATAATCCTGACCAACTATCGTCACGACTTCGAAGCGGGGCGGCGGTTCGACTGGTCGGAGCTTCATACCATCCTCGAGAATCTTCCCGCCGGACGTTGGACCAGCTATTACCTGCTTGCGGAAGTCGTCGGCACGAGCGCCCAAGCCCTCGCGGGACATCTCCAACAGCATCATGGCTGCCCGCATGCCTATCGCGTTCTCTCCTGGAATGGACACGTCGCTGATGGATTCAGGTGGACGGATCCAACGGACACTCGCAACCCGAAGGACGTATTGATGAGCGAGGGAGTGCGATTCGAAGGTGACGTGGCCGACCTCGAGCAGCAGCTCACCGTCGACGATCTTCGGACCTTGAACGAGGGGAACTCGGAGTAGGCCGAAACGAGCGCGTCTCACCCGCGCGAGCCGCCTGACGCTCCCGTCCTCGGGGCAGCATCCTGGCGATGCGGTGATTCGGATGCCGGAGTGGCAGGCGCTTAGGGCGTGTTGCTAAAGGGGCTCATCGCAATCGAGGGTGTAGCAGCGGTCTGAAGCCGCCGGTCTCGAGTAGGCTCCGGGCGATGTAGTTGGTGAGGTTCCGGAAGCCCAGGGCGGAGCCGCGGAGATGTTCGAGGCGGCCGTTGATCGCCTCGGTCGGGCCGTTGCTGGTGCCGGGTCGGGCGAAGAACGCGAGCACGTCGGTGGCGCGCTGTTTCAATGTCCGGCCGAGGCGGCGGATCTCTGTGAGAGCGGCCGGGACGCCGCTGCTGACAGCATCGATCACCTGCCGCATCATCTCCTTCCCCTTGGTCTTATCGGGCTCTTCGGACATTCGGTGGGGGTGAGGCTCGCCGGGTGATGGTCGGCGGGTAGGGGTCGAGGTCCCCGAGGATCAGTAGCGCCAACTGCTGCTCCAACCGAGGACCTCGACGTGTCTCACGATAGTTCGGGGTGCGCTGACGCGTGCTCCGCCGCCTGCCCGTGTTCCCGCTGCGACTTGCTGCTCGGCCTCGATGGGGTCCATGTCGAGGACGTTGACCGCCGTGACGGGCTGCTGATCGTGACCGTCTCGAGCCCGGCGGCACCGACCGGCTGCCCGTCGTGCGGGGTCGTCGCGACCGGCCGCGGACGTCGCCGACGGGTGCTTCATGATGTGCCCGGCGTGACGCGGGTGCGGATCGTGTGGCGGCAGCGGGTCTGGCGGTGCGACGAGGTGGGATGCGTGCGACGGACGTTCGTGGAGCAGCTCCCGGGTCTGGTGGCCCGGCGCGGGTCGATCACCACGCGCGCCGTCGGCTGGGCGATCGGGCAGCTGCGCCGCGAGCACGCCACCGTGCACGGTATCGCCCGTCAGCTCGGAACGTCGTGGAAGACGGTGTGGCGGGCCGTCGAGCCCGAGCTGGTCAAACTGGCTGAGGACGAGTCCCGGTTCGAGAACGTCACCACCCTCGGCGTCGATGAGCACATCTGGCATCACGTCGACCCCCGAAAGCGCGGCCCGAAGGAACTGACCGGGATGGTCGATCTCAGCCGCGACAGCACCGGAAAGACGCGGGCCAGGCTGCTCGACCTCGTGCCCGGCCGCTCCGGGAAGGCCTACGCGTCCTGGCTCGCAGACCGCGGCGAAGCGTTCCGGAAGAACGTGCAGGTCGCAGCTCTTGACCCGTTCGCCGGCTACAAGACCGCGATCGACGACAAGCTCGAAGACGCCACGGCCGTGCTGGACGCGTTCCACGTCGTCAAGCTCGGCACCGCCGCTGTGGACGAGGTCCGCCGCCGCGTCCAGCAAGACACCCTCGGGCATCGCGGTCGGACCGGCGACCCGCTCTACGGGATCCAGACCATCCTCCGCGCCGGCGCCGAGAACCTCACCGAGAAGCAGCGGACCAGGCTCGCGGCAGCGATCGAGGCCGACCCCGCGCACGACGAGGTGTTCGTCGCATGGCAGTGCGCCCAGCAACTGCGTTCCGCCTACCACCAGAAGGACCTCGTCGAGGGGCGGCGGATCGCCGAGAAGGTCGTCGACACATTCCACACCTGCCCGATCCCCGAGATCGCCCGCCTCGGCCGCACCCTCCGCCGTTGGCAGGCAGCGTTCCTGGCCTACTTCACGACCGGACGATCATCGAACGGCGGCACTGAGGCCGTGAACGGGATCATCGAGCTCCACCGCCGCCTCGCCCGCGGCTTCCGCAACCGCGACAACTACCGGCTCCGCATGCTCCTCGCCGCCGGCGGACTCACCCCATGACCCCCACCGAATGTCCGAAGAGCCTCTTATCGGGTTCGCGGTAGGCAGCGACGATGCGTTGGTAGATGCCCCAGCTCGCTTCGACTTCGACGTGCTCCTCGATGGCGAACACCGCGTCGAGCCGTGCGGTCTGCTTCTCGGTGAGGAAGCTTGCGCCGGTGTGGAGGGTGCGCCGAACGCCGTAGAGCGGGTCACCGGCATGACCACGGTGCCCGAGCGTGTCCTGCTGAACACGCTGCCTCGTCCGGTCGAGCGCGTCGCCGGCGAGCCGGACGACGTGGAACGGGTCCATCACCGGGATGGCGTCGGGGAGCTCTTCGGCTGCGGCGGTCTTGAACCCGGAGAACCCGTCCATCGCGACCACCTCGATCCCGGCGCGGAAGCCTGGCGACTGCTGCGCCAGCCAGGCAGCGAACACGGCTTTCGAACGACCTTCGACCATGTCCAGCAGCCGCGATGGGCCCGTCCCGTCGCGCACCGGCGTCAGGTCGATGACCACGGTCACGAACCGATCACCGAGCCGGGTGTGTCGCCAAGCGTGCTCATCGACACCGATCACCGTGACGCCATCGAGCCGGGTCGGGTCATCGATGAGGCGACGGCGGCCCTCGGCAAGGACCGCGGTGTTCGCGGTGTGCCAGCCGACGCCGAGATTATCCGCGACCCGCGCGACGGTGAGGTGGTCGACCACGAGCGCGGTCAGCGCCCAGGCCAGCGCGCCACGCGACAGCTTCGATCTGGGCTCGGCCGCCATCGTCAGGTCCTGCCGCCAGAGGCGACCGCAGCCCGAGCACCGGTAGCGGCGCACCCGCACCAGGAGCGTGGTCGGACGCATCCCGAACGGCACATGCGCAAGCCTCCGAACCACGCTCCCGCGCGGGATGCCCTCGGCCCCGCAGCGGGAGCACCAGTCGTCTGGCTCGATCACCCGGCACTCGATGACCGCCCGATCCGGCTCGACTACCTGCCGCATCGCGACAAGCCCGAGTTCATCGAGACCACAGAACGCGGACAGGTCAGCAGGGACAAAGGTAGCGTGGAGCACGTCGAGGTCTTTCGGCTGGAAGGCGTAGGAACCTCCATCGTCGGAAGACCTCGACCCCTACCCGGGTAGCGACGCGCTACCCGCCACTACACCCTCGATTGCGATGAGCCGCTAAAGGGGCTCTTCGGACATTCGGTGGGGGTGAGGCTCGCCGGGTGATGGTCGGCGGGTAGGGGTCGAGGTCCCCGAGGATCAGTAGCGCCAACTGCTGCTCCAACCGAGGACCTCGACGTGTCTCACGATAGTTCGGGGTGCGCTGACGCGTGCTCCGCCGCCTGCCCGTGTTCCCGCTGCGACTTGCTGCTCGGCCTCGATGGGGTCCATGTCGAGGACGTTGACCGCCGTGACGGGCTGCTGATCGTGACCGTCTCGAGCCCGGCGGCACCGACCGGCTGCCCGTCGTGCGGGGTCGTCGCGACCGGCCGCGGACGTCGCCGACGGGTGCTTCATGATGTGCCCGGCGTGACGCGGGTGCGGATCGTGTGGCGGCAGCGGGTCTGGCGGTGCGACGAGGTGGGATGCGTGCGACGGACGTTCGTGGAGCAGCTCCCGGGTCTGGTGGCCCGGCGCGGGTCGATCACCACGCGCGCCGTCGGCTGGGCGATCGGGCAGCTGCGCCGCGAGCACGCCACCGTGCACGGTATCGCCCGTCAGCTCGGAACGTCGTGGAAGACGGTGTGGCGGGCCGTCGAGCCCGAGCTGGTCAAACTGGCTGAGGACGAGTCCCGGTTCGAGAACGTCACCACCCTCGGCGTCGATGAGCACATCTGGCATCACGTCGACCCCCGAAAGCGCGGCCCGAAGGAACTGACCGGGATGGTCGATCTCAGCCGCGACAGCACCGGAAAGACGCGGGCCAGACTGCTCGACCTCGTGCCCGGCCGCTCCGGGAAGGCCTACGCGTCCTGGCTCGCAGACCGCGGCGAAGCGTTCCGGAAGAACGTGCAGGTCGCAGCTCTTGACCCGTTCGCCGGCTACAAGACCGCGATCGACGACAAGCTCGAAGACGCCACGGCCGTGCTGGACGCGTTCCACGTCGTCAAGCTCGGCACCGCCGCTGTGGACGAGGTCCGCCGCCGCGTCCAGCAAGACACCCTCGGGCATCGCGGTCGGACCGGCGACCCGCTCTACGGGATCCAGACCATCCTCCGCGCCGGCGCCGAGAACCTCACCGAGAAGCAGCGGACCAGGCTCGCGGCAGCGATCGAGGCCGACCCCGCGCACGACGAGGTGTTCGTCGCATGGCAGTGCGCCCAGCAACTGCGTTCCGCCTACCACCAGAAGGACCTCGTCGAGGGGCGGCGGATCGCCGAGAAGGTCGTCGACACATTCCACACCTGCCCGATCCCCGAGATCGCCCGCCTCGGCCGCACCCTCCGCCGTTGGCAGGCAGCGTTCCTGGCCTACTTCACGACCGGACGATCATCGAACGGCGGCACCGAGGCCGTCAACGGGATCATCGAGCTCCACCGCCGCCTCGCCAGAGGGTTCCGCAACCGTCACAACTACCGACTCCGCATGCTCCTCGCCGCCGGCGGACTCACCCCATGACCCCCACCGGATGTCCGAAGAGCCGCTAAGGCTCTTCGGACATCCGGTGGGGGTGAGGCTCGCCGGGTGATGGTCGGTGGGTAGGGGTCGAGGTCCCCGAGGATCAGTAGCGCCAACTGCTGTTCCATGACGAGGACCTCGACGTGTCTCACCATAGTTCGGGGTGCGCTGACGCGCGCTCTGCCGCCTGCCCGTGTTCCCGCTGCGACTTGCTCCTGGGCCTGGACGGTGTCCATGTCGAGCACGCCGACCGCCGCTCGGGGCTGCTCGTCGTCACGGTCTCGAGCCCGCCGTCTCCGACCGGTTGCCCGTCGTGCGGGGTCGTCGCGGCCGGTCGGGGGCGCCGCCGACGGGTGTTGCATGACGTGCCCGCAGCGACGCGGGTGCGGATCGTGTGGCGGCAGCGGGTCTGGCGCTGCGGCGATGCCGACTGCCCGCGGAAGACGTTCGTCGAGCAGGTCCCTGGACTGGTCGCGCCGCGCGGCTCGATCACTACCCGCGCTGTCGCGTGGGCGATCGGGCAGCTGCGTCGCGAGCACGCGACCATCGCGGGACTGGCCCGGCAGCTCGGGACATCGTGGAAGACGGTGTGGCGGGCCGTCGAACCGGAACTGGAGAAGCTCGCCGCGGACGAGACCAGGTTCGATGGCGTGACCACGCTCGGAGTCGACGAGTGGGCCGCCCCCCTCATTCGGTCCGGTCGCTGTGCGAGTCGTCGGTTTCCAGTTGATGGGTGCATTGCCGAGCGTAGTCGACCGGTGCGAGGTATCCGAGCGATGAGTGTCGGCGGTCGTGGTTGTACTCGGTCTTCCAGTCGCCGATCACGACCTGGGCGTGCAGCAGCGAGTAGAAGCTGTTGATGTTCAGGCACTCGTCGCGGAGCCTGCTGTTGAACGACTCGAGATACCCGTTGTGCCAGGGCGAGCCGGGCGGAATGTAGAACAGGCCGGTGCGGGTGCCGGCCCAGTCGGCCATCGCGTCGCTGATGAACTCCGGGCCGTTGTCTGATCTGAGCACCGCGGGCGCGCCGCGGACGGCGGCGAGGTCCTCGAGGTGGGCAGTGAGTCGGTCCGCGGTGATCGACCGCTCGACAAGCCCTCCGATGCATTCACGGGTGTGCTCGTCGACGATGGAGCAGATCTTGATCGGGCGGCCCTGCTCGTCGGCATCGAACTGGAAGTCCACCGCCCACACGAGATTCGGGGCGACCGCTGCCGGGGCGTCAACGGTCGAGGATCCGACGCGTTTGCGCCGCCGCCGCTGGGGGACACGGAGGCCTTCCTCGCGCCAGAGCCGCTGGATCTTCTTGTGATTCACGGCCCACCCCTCGCCGCGAGCGTCGTGGTAGGCCCTGCGGTATCCCCACCGCGGGTGCTTCTTTGCGTACCGCGCAGCCAGTCCCGCAACGCCCTGTCCGGGTCGGCGGTCGTGTCGCCCTTGAGCGGGCGACGGTACGCGGACCTGCTCAGCCCGGCCAGCCGGCACGCCATCCGCTCGCTCACCTGCAGTGTCCTGATCAGGTGAGCGACGGCGGCGCGGCGCCTACCCGGGCCTAGAAGTTTCCCTCAGCCAACTCCTTGAGCGCGGCCTTCTCCAGCTCCGCTTCGGCCAGCAGTCGCTTCAGAGTGGCGTTCTGCTTCTCGAGCTCCTTGAGCCGCTTCGCGTCGTCGGCCTTCAGGCCGCCATACTGGTTCCGCCACCGGTAGTACGTCTGCTCGGACACGCCGAGCTCCCGACACACCGCCGCGACGTCCGCGCCGTCGGCGCCGTCGGCGCCGTCGGCGCCGTCGGCGAGCATTCTGTCGGCCTGCCCAAGCTTTCGGACGACCTGCTCCGGGGTGTGGCGCTTCCTGCTATTCGTCATGATCTGACCAGTCTCCCTGCCCGAACCCTCGGGCGACAGGACCACTCACATAACGACTGGACCTACAAAACGGGGTCAGCCCACGAGCATGTCTGGCATCACACAGACCCTCGCAAGCGTGGACCGAAGGAGCTGACCGGGATGGTCGACCTCACCCGCGACAACCACGGGAACACGCGGGCGAGGCTGCTGGACCTCGTGCCCGGCCGGTCGGGGAAGGCCTACGCGTCCTGGCTCGCCGAGCGCGGCGACGCGTTCCGCCGAGGCGTGAAGGTCGCGGCGTTGGATCCGTTCGCCGGCTACAAGACCGCGATCGACGACAAGCTGCAGGACGCCGTCGCGGTGCTCGACGCGTTCCACGTTGTGAAGCTCGGCACCGCCGCCGTCGACGAGGTCCGCAGGCGCGTCCAGCAAGACACCCTCGGCCACCGGGGCCGTAAGAGCGACCCGCTCTACGGGATCCAGACCATCCTCCGCGCGGGAGCGGAGAACCTCACCGACCGCCAGCGCACGCGGCTGACTGCGGCGATCGAAGCCGACCCCGCGCACGACGAGGTGTTCATCGCGTGGCAGTGCGCGCAACAACTCCGCTCCACCTACCACCAGAAGGACCTCGCCGCCGGGCGGCGGATCGCCCAGAAGGTCGTCGACTCGTTCCATACCTGCCCGATCCCAGAGATCGCACGCCTGGGCCGCACCCTCCGACGCTGGCGAGCCGCGTTCCTGGCATACTTCACCACCGGGCGCTCATCGAACGGGGGCACCGAGGCAGTGAACGGGATCATCGAGCTCCACCGTCGCCTCGCCCGCGGCTACCGCAACCGCCACAACTACCGACTCCGCATGCTCCTCGCCGCCGGCGGCCTCACCCCATGACCCCACCGGATGTCCGAAGAGCCCGATCAGTGAGCTTCTCCCGTCCGGTGCGGAGGATGTTGCGGATCGCGTAGAGCGGATCACCCTTGCGCCCACGATGCCCGTGAAGATCCTGCTGGACGCGGCGGCGGACCTCGTCGACCGCGGCGGTGCCAAGCTTGACCACATGGAACGCGTCGAGGGCCGCGGTCGCGTCGTCGAGTTCGTCGTCGAGGGCCTTCTTGTATCCAGCGAACGGGTCCAGCGTCGCGATCTGCACTCCGTCGCGGAGGAACTGGAACACGATCTACAAGAACTTCAACCGCTGGTCCGAGCAGGGTGTCTGGGCGCGGGTGCTCGAGAAGGTCGACTCCCTCGCGCATCAGCGTGGCGAGCTGGACTGGGTCGCGTCGATCGATTCGACGATCGTGCGCGTGCACCAGCACGGGGCGACCCTGCGTCGGGACACAGGGGGCCAGGTCGAACTGCAAGAAGTTCGGGGCGGAGCCTTTTGACCACGCGATCGGTCGCTCCCGCGGTGGGCTGACCACCAAGAACCACCTGGTCTGCGACGGGAAGGCCAGAGCGCTGGCCTTCCTGTTGACGCCAGGCCAGGCGGCGGACACGAGCATGCTCATCGACGTGCTCTGCGAAATCCGTGTCCCCGGGCGAACCGGCAGGCCGAGGTCACGGCCGGACCGGTTGCTGGTAGACACGGGGTACCCGTCGAAAGCGAATCGCGCCTGGCTGCGCGAGCGCGGCATCGTCGCCGAGATTCCCGAACGTGATGATCAGATCGCCCACCGTCTCAAGCGGCCCGGCCGACCGATCCACTTCGGGCGCGGGCAGCGAGAACGCTACAAGTGCCGCAACGTCGTCGAATGGTGCTTCAACAAGCTCAAGCAATGGCGCGGCATCACGATGCGCTCAGACAAGACCGCCCGCAACTACCACTCCGCGATCTGCCTCGCCGCGACCCTCCAATGGGTTTAGCAACACAACCGAGGCCCAGTTCATCGAGACGACAGAACACCGTCAGGTCAGTGGTCGCGGAGGTAGCGAGCTGCAGGTCAAGGTCTTCCTGCGGATGCGCAGTGTGAGCACTTCCATCATCGGAAGTCCTCGCCCCCACCCGGCACCAACGCGCTACCCGACCACCCGCTCATCTGCGAAGCGCCCGCGATGGCTTCGAAGGGACCGCGCTTTCGGCATGGGAGGCCGCTGCCCCTCGTCACCGCGGCGGATTCACGAAGCTGTGAATCGGGAATCCGAGCAACGCGTCAACCACGTACTTGGTTGATTGGTTGATTGGTTGATTGTAGCCATTCGCGACGACGCGCGCGCGGGCGGAACTCGCATTTTTACTCAGTGTCGAAACGGAGCCTTTCCGCAGCGGGGTCATCCGGACCCCGGACAACGACGGAGGTTCCGATGAAGCGACGCATCAGCGAGGACGAGGCCATTCACCACCTCATGCCGCCGCTCTCCAAGCATGTGGCGAAAGCACGCCTTCGCGGACTGCCTGGTCCGCCGTACGCGCCGGCGGACGTCGACGAGCTGCTCAGCGATGCAGAGAAGCACGAGCGGAGGGCAACGACCCTCGCGAAGATTCTCGAGAGCCGCACTGCGGCCTCGTCGAGCGAAGCGGACCACGACGAGCTCGAGCTCTGAGACGCCAGGCAACCGACAACCGACAACCGACAGAGCGCAGCGATGTGCCGTGTCCCCGTGGGGGACACGGCACATCCGCCGTCGGCGGGACTCAGCCCCCGCGCGTTCAGCGCCGCGACGGCCGTCACCCTCCGCATCATGACCGCCTCGGCCACGAACTCCACGGTGGCCAGGTCGGTTGCCCCCTCGAGCGCACTCACGAGCGGTTCCGCGCGGCTGGCGATCACGTCGCCGAAGTGACCGCAACTGCTCGACGTAGGCGCTCGTCACCGTCCACTGCACGCGCCGCGCCTCCATGGGCTCCACCCAGCCCCCTCCCCCGCGTGCATCCATTCGTCCAGCGTCGGCAGCGTGAGTGACGCCTCGCCCCTCCCGATGCGATGCGATTCCACCTGGTGAGCGGGGAGACGTCCCGAATCGTCTGCGGTGAGATCCCAGTTCCACGGGCCGGCCGCCGTTTCCGTGATGATGGGGCGAGCCCAGTGCGCCGTTCTCGAACACGAACGTCAGTGTGCCCGTGTCCTCGACGCCGAACCCCCGCTCGTTGCCGCCGACGCGAGCGCCGTGACATCCGTGATCTCGCGGACGAGATATCGAAGCAGGTCGATCTCGCGGATCAGGTTGCTGAGGAACGCCCCACCGCTCGCGGCCGTCCGGCGCCGGGCGATGTCGAAGCACTCGACAGGCTTCGACAGGAAGTAGGTGACGTCGACCACGACGAACGGCCTCAGCCGTCCTGCCTCGGTGAGCTGCTTTGCACGTCGCGGCACCGGATAGTGGCGGCGATGGTGGCCGAGGCCGGGAACGCCCGAGCGCTCCGACGCTTCGACGAGCGCGAGCGCCTCCTCGAGCGACGTCGCCACCAGCTTCTCGACGAGCACCGGGATGCTCGCCGCCACGAACTCGAGCGCCATCGGGACGTGGAACTGTTTGGGCGCAGCGATGATGACCGCGTCCACCGTGTTCGCCGTCGGCAGCTCGTGGTGGTCGAGGTGATGCCGGACGCCGAACGCCTCGGCGAGCACCCTGCCGCCATCGAACGGATCCGTCACCGCGGTGCGTGCGAAGCCCGCCGTCGCCGTCACCGTCTCCGCATGCGTCCGGCCGATGGGCCCCGCACCGAGGATCCCGACACCTACCTCGTCCCGAGCACGCCGACATGGATCGGCACGGCCGAGAACGGCGGCACCGTCAATGGCGCGAGGCACGGATTCGGCTCGTTCGAGGCGTCCCCGAGGAACCGGTTCTGTGGGCTGTCGCCACGCCGGAATCGTTTGTCGCGTCCAGGGACCGCGTCCGCGTTCAATGTCGCCACGGTCGCTTCCAGGCGTGCCGCGTCGATGTCCAATGAATCCGCCAACTCGCCGAACGAGTCGGTGCTGACCGCCCGATCGGGGCCGCGCCCGGCGAGAAACCCACGATCGGGTATCGCTGCGCGAACGCGTGCTCGAACGCGAGCCATGCCGGTGCGCTTCGCTGCCGCCCGTCCGAGGGTCCGTGTCGACGAACATCCACGAGGTGTCCTGGTACGCGAGTGCCTCGTTGACGAAGCGCTCGGGTCTGCTGCATGGATAGGTGACAGGTTGTAGTCACGCCGCCAGTGCGTCGGTCGTGTTCATGATGGTCTCGAACTCGATGGGCGTCAAACGGCCCAGGCGGGCTTGACGGCGTCGGCGGTGGTAGGTCCGCTCGATCCAGGTCACTATCGCGATCCGCAGCTGTTCGCGTGTGGTCCAGGAGCGGCGGTCGAGGACGTTCCTTCTGCAGCAACGCGAAGAAGCTTTCCATCGCGGCGTTGTCTCCGCTGGAGCCGACTTTGC
This sequence comes from Pseudoclavibacter chungangensis, assembly GCF_013410545.1. Classification (NCBI taxonomy): domain Bacteria; kingdom Bacillati; phylum Actinomycetota; class Actinomycetes; order Micrococcales; family Microbacteriaceae; genus Pseudoclavibacter; species Pseudoclavibacter chungangensis. Next base: position 3,962,889 of record NZ_JACCFV010000001.1, on the reverse strand, counting down.
CCATGGACCCGACCATGCGGTGGCGGGCCAGAGCGCGGAGCATCTTCCTGCTTCGGAATTGAGATCCCCTGTCCGAATGGACCACGCAGCCGGCGACGTCGCCGCGCACCTGGACGGCGTTCTCGAGCGCCTGAACGGCCAGCCGCGACTTCATTCTCGAGTCGATCGAGTATCCGACGATCCGGCCGGAGTAGACGTCCTTGATCGCGCAGAGGTAGAGCTTGCCCTCCACGGTCTTGTGCTCGGTGATGTCCGTCAGCCAGAGCTGGTTCGGCGCGTCCGCGGCGAACACATGCCGGGTCCGACCGTCCTCATCGACCACGGCGCAGAGGTCGTCGTGAACCGGCGGGCCGGGCCGGCGGCTCCTACCCCGCTTGGGCTTGCCGAACGCGCTGAACCACCCGTTCATGGAGGCGATCCGCCATGCGGTCCGATCCGACATCGCCTCGCCGGCGTCGCGTGCCTCGTCCGCGAGGAGCCGATGCCCGAACTCGGGGTCCTCGCGATGCGCGTCGAACAGCGCGTTCGCGCGATACGCCTCCACCACCTCGCTTTCAGTGATGGGGTCGGCCAGCCACCGGTAGTAGGGCTGGCGGGAGAGCTTGAGAACCCGACACGTCACCACGACGGGGATCCCGTCAGCGGCGAGCTCCGTCACGAGCGGGTACCACCTTTTCCCGGCAGGTTCGCCTGCGACAGATACGCCGCCGCCCGCCGAAGAACCTCGTTCTCCTGCTCGAGCAACCGGTTCCGCTTCTTCAGCTCCCGGATCTCGACCGCCTCGGACCGCGACTGGCCGGGCTTCGCGCCCTCGTCGATGTCGGCGCGACGCAACCACTTCTGCAGCGTCATCGGGTGGACCCCGAAGTCTTTCGCGATCTGCTCGATCGTCACTCCGGGCTCGCGGTTGCGCGCGACGCGCACGACGTCGTCACGGAACTCGGTGGGATAGGGCTTTGGCACGATGCCATCCTTCCAGGCCATCCCCTCGGGCAAGCCAGATCAGATGTCACCTACCCATGCAGCAGTCCCCTCCCCCGCGGCGTTCACGACGATCGAATCGGGCAGTGTCATCTCGACGTTGCCTTTGCGTCCGCACGTCCGACCGTCGTACACGCGATCCGGCGGCCTCGGCACGGGCACAAGATGGCGGTCATGTCGGCCACACAAGCACCCGCCACGAGTGCCAGCTCCAAGCCGTCCCCCTCGTTCGACGGGGAGCTGATCGGCGTGACGGGGAACGCGAGGAAAGCGTCGGGCAGTCGCGGATTCCGTTCGAATCCACCCGTCGCGAGCACGAACGAAAGGGCGTGCACGCGGGAGCTGCCGACGTCGATGACCAACCCCTCGTCCACGTGGGACAGGCCCGTCGCCCGGGCGGCCGCGATGATCCTGACGCCACGATGGAACGCGGACGCGACGAGCGAAGCGACGAGCGAAGCGACGAGCGAAGCGACGAGCGAACTGCCTACACTGCGCTCCTTGCGTTCGGCGATCAGTTCCGGGGCGGGTGCGCGGCCGTTAGGGTCGTCGTGTTCGGCCATGCTCAGCGGCGGGAAGTACGACGACGGCCGCAACGCGTCCGCCGGCCCGGGGAAACTCGGACGGGTCGAAGGCGCCGTTGTCGAGACTGCGTCCGCCCAGCGCCGCGCCACCCCAGTCGGCCCGGTAGTCGGGTCTCGCGAGCGCCGTCAACGGCACCCGAGTGCGCGTCGTGAGATCGTCGATCGCCTCACTCGCCTTGCGCGACGTACCACTCGATCGGTGCGGGGTCCTTGACGTGACCGGAGCCGGCGGTCAGGTAGGCGGCGCCCGCCGACGCGCTGTCCGCGAACCCCGCTTCCGGGCCGGCACATGTCGCCGGAGACCAGATGGCCCCGCCCCGGCGCTCGTCGTTCCCCCGATGCGGTCGGCCTTCTCGTCCACCACAACGCTCGCTCCGGCATCGGCCCCGCGCGACGCCGCGCACCGAAAGGTGCGGGCACACGTTGCCGCGCCCACCCCGTCAGGCCCGGCACTCGCCGCTCGACACGAGCGGGGCGACCGTGACGCGCTCGCCCACCCGAACGGTGCCCGCGTCGTCGCGGATCACGACGACCCCCGCGATCTCGTGCCCCTGGACGAGCGGCAAATCGGTCGGGAAGCCGTCTTCGTGGATGTGCAGATCCGTGCCGTAGAGGCTCACGGCATGTGTCCGCACGACCGCCGCCCCGGGGCCGGGTGTCGGCACGGGAGGGTCACCGAACGAGAGCGACGAACGAATCGTCGACACGTATGCCGACCCGCGTTGCAGCGCATCTGGAAGCCGCAGAACTTCTCGTTGTGGATGACGGGCATGCTGCACGAGACCGCCGACGTCAACGCGTTCGACCGCCTGCGGCAGCTCGGCGAGTTGCGGAGCGTGGTCGAGTCGGAGGTAGGCCTCACGTATCTCGCCGAGGCCTGCACCGGATGGCCCCCGCATCTCGAGTCGCGGCTGCCGAGCGGTGCCTGACCGTTGCCGTGCGGCATCAGCGCACCCCGCGCCCGGCAGCTCCACGATCGCCCCGCCGGCGACGACACCCCACGATCCCGGCCTCGTCGAGCGGTGACACGGCCGCCGGGGTGCGCCGGTCCGGACGACGACGCCCGCGCCACTCCCGCCGCCGCCACCGGATCTGTCCGATCACCACGCCCGCGAGGATGCATGCGCTCCCGATCACGAGCGTCGCGGTGATCGGTTCGGCGAAGAACCACCTGCCGAACAGCACACCGAACACGATGACGAGCGCGTTGAGCATCGAGACCGTCGTGACGGTGGTGTAGCGCACCGCGACCGTGATGCTCACGAGCGCGACGCCGTTCGCGCACCCCGCGAGCACGAGGACGAGCGCCTGCCGGCCGGTCAGCTCGGTGAAGGCCTCGGGCAGCTTGCCGCCGTGGAGGATCGTGATGAACAGCACGAGGCCGAGCACACCGCCGAGCGTGATGAGCGAGAGCGTCACGACGAAGCGTCCGGGCACCTGCTGCGAGACGCGCGCGAGCGAGTTCGACGTCGCGTAGCAGACACCCGTGACGACGGCGAAGACGAATCCGAGCACGGCGATGCCCGGACCGGCACCGTCCCCGCGACCGGCCGCACCCTGCGCCGAGACGGCGGTCACGACGAGTCCGACGACGATGAACGCGATGCCGACGAGCTCGCCGCGCGCGGGCCGTTCGCCGAGGAACACGCGGCCGATGAGGGCGCTGCCGAGGAGGAGACCGCCGAGGTAGGCGGCGGTCGCGATGCCGAGGCCGACCCAGTCGAGCGCCCAGAAGAGCAGTGCATTGCCGACGAAGAGGCTGACGACGCCGCCCGCGAGGAGCGTCAGTGCGAGTTTCGGGCCGATGAACTCGGGAGCCCGGGGCCGCATCGCGCGCGGACGCAGGACGAGCGCAAGGAGTGCGAGCGCGCCCACGAGCGGGAGCTGGCGGATGAGTGCGCCCGTGAACGGGTCGACCTCGCCGGCGACGGAGCGCAGCAGCGCGTTGACGGTCGCGTAGCTGATCGACGAGACCAGCCCGAGCCCGATGCCGATCAGCGCAATGCGCCGTCCCCCGGTGCCCGTGCCCGACGCCGAACGGTTGCCGTCGCCTCCCGCTCCCCCGACCTCCGGGCCAGGCCCCGACCCCGAACCGGGAACGCCCGACACCGGATCCACGCCCGCTACGGAATCCGAATGCGACTCACGACACCCGGGGTCCGAGCCCGAACCCGAACCCGGACCACCCTCGCCGCTGCCGTCGCCGATGCCGTCATTGCGCACCGGACCACCGTACTCGCCGCATCCAGCCGGGTTGTTGCTACCGGGCCGCGGGCCCGGTAGCAACAACCCGGCTGGATCGTGCATGCCGCGCTCCGTGGCTCGACGGGCGACGACAACCGACCGCACACGACACCCCACGCGCACAATGCAGCCCGACAGCCGACGCGCCCCGGCAGCGGTGCCGCCCGACAGGTGACGTGCCCCGGCAACGGTGCCGCCCGACAGGTGACGCGCCCCGGCCAGCGACACGCCCGCCAGCCGACGCACCCCGGCCGACGGCGCCGCCCGACACGTGACGCGACACCCGGCGGCGCGGGAACGACGGAGGGGCTCACCATCCGGTGAGCCCCTCCCTCGTTCGAGCGCGCGATCAGGACGCGTCGGCCTCCGACTGGTTCGCGACGCCGTCCGCGACCGAGTCGACGCCAGCGCTCGCCCCGGCGGGCGAGACCGACTTCGACAGCGATGCGCTGCCCGGCGCCGAGGAGATCGTCGGCCGCTGCGTGACCTCGAACGTAAACTCCGTGCCGTCGTGATCGACCTTCACGTGGTCGCCCGCGACGAGCTCCGCGCGCAGGATCTTCTCCGACAGCAGGTCCTCGACCTCGTGCTGCATCGCGCGACGCAGCGGCCGCGCACCGAGCGCCGGGTCGAACCCGACCTTGATGAGCGCGAGCTTCGCGTCCTCCGACAGCTCCACCGTCATGTCGCGGTCGAGCATGCGGTCCGCGAGGCGCTTCACGAACAGGTCGACGATCTGCAGCAGCTCCTTCGTGGACAGCTGCGGGAACACGATCGTGTCGTCCACACGGTTCAGGAACTCGGGCTTGAAGTGCTTCTTCAGCTCCTCGTTCACCTTCGCCTTCATGCGCTCGTACGACGTCGTCGTGTCGCCCTCGACCTGGAAGCCGACGGGGCCACCCGCGATGTCCTTCGTACCGAGGTTCGTCGTCATGATGATGACCGTGTTCTTGAAGTCGACGACGCGACCCTGACCGTCGGTCAGTCGACCCTCCTCGAGCACCTGCAGGAGCGAGTTGAAGATGTCCGGGTGCGCCTTCTCGATCTCGTCGAACAGCACGACCGAGAACGGCTTACGGCGCACCTTCTCGGTGAGCTGGCCACCCTCCTCGAAGCCGACGAACCCGGGAGGGGCACCGAACAGTCGCGAGACCGTGTGCTTCTCACCGAACTCCGACATGTCGAGCGAGATGAGCGCCGACTCGTCGTCGAACAGGAATTCCGCGAGCGCCTTCGCGAGCTCCGTCTTGCCGACGCCCGTGGGACCGGCGAAGATGAACGAGCCCGAGGGGCGGTTCGGGTCCTTGAGGCCCGCACGCGTGCGGCGGATCGTCTTGGACAGGCCCTTGATGGCCTCGTCCTGACCGATGACGCGCTGGTGCAGTGCGTCCTCCATGAAGACGAGACGAGCCGTCTCCTCCTCCGTGAGCTTGAACACGGGGATGCCCGTGGCCTGCGAGAGCACCTCGGCGATGAGCCCGGCGTCGACCGTGCCCATGGCCGCGACGTCACCCGAACGCCACTGCTTCTCGAGGCGCACGCGCTCGGCGAGCAGGTTCTTCTCGTCGTCGCGCAGTCGCGCGGCGCCCTCGAAGTCCTGCAGCTCGATCGCGTCCTCCTTCTCGGCACGGACCTTCGCGATCTTGTCGTCGAGCTCGCGCAACTGCGGCGGCGACGACAGGACCGACAGGCGCAGGCGTGCACCGGCCTCGTCGAGGAGGTCGATCGCCTTGTCCGGCAGGAAGCGGTCCGACACGTAGCGGTCGGCGAGGTTCGCCGCCGCGACGATCGCCTCGTCGGTGATCGAGACCTTGTGGAACGCCTCGTACTTGTCGCGCAGCCCCTTGAGGATGTTGATCGTGTGCGGGATCGACGGCTCTTCGACCTGGATCGGCTGGAAGCGGCGCTCGAGCGCGGCGTCCTTCTCGAAGTGCTTCTTGTACTCGTCGAGCGTCGTGGCACCGATCGTCTGGAGCTCGCCGCGCGCGAGGAGCGGCTTCAGGATCGAGGCCGCGTCGATCGCGCCCTCGGCCGCACCGGCACCGACGAGCGTGTGGATCTCGTCGATGAAGACGATGATGTCACCGCGCGTGCGGATCTCCTTCGTGACCTTCTTGAGGCGCTCCTCGAAGTCACCGCGGTAGCGCGAGCCGGCGATGAGCGAGCCGAGGTCGAGCGAGTAGACCTGCTTGTCCTTGAGCGTCTCGGGCACGAGGCCCGCGACGATCGCCTGCGCGAGGCCCTCGACGACGGCGGTCTTGCCGACGCCGGGCTCACCGATCAGGACGGGGTTGTTCTTCGAGCGGCGCGAGAGGATCTGCATGACGCGCTCGATCTGCTTCTCGCGGCCGATGACCGGGTCGAGCTTGCCCTCGCGGGCGGCCTGCGTGAGGTTGCGGCCGAACTGGTCGAGCACGGCCGAGCCCTGGTTCGCGGCCTGCGTCTGCTCGCCGGGACCCGCGGCGACCTGCTCCTTGCCCTGGAAGCCCGAGAGCAGCTGGATGACCTGCTGGCGCACGCGGTTGAGGTCGGCGCCGAGCTTCACGAGCACCTGGGCGGCGACGCCCTCGCCCTCGCGGATGAGGCCGAGGAGGATGTGCTCGGTGCCGATGTAGTTGTGGCCCAGCTGGAGGGCCTCGCGCAGCGACAGCTCGAGCACCTTCTTGGCGCGCGGCGTGAACGGGATGTGCCCCGTCGGCCGCTGCTGGCCCTGCCCGATGATGTCCTGCACCTGCTCGCGCACCGCGTCGAGCGAGATGTCGAGCGACTCGAGCGCCTTCGCGGCGACCCCTTCGCCCTCGTGGATGAGACCGAGGAGGATGTGCTCGGTGCCGATGTAGTTGTGGTTGAGCATCTTCGCCTCTTCCTGGGCGAGGACGATCACGCGGCGTGCTCGGTCGGTGAAGCGTTCGAACATCATGTCTCCTTCAGCTGCCACGAGCCACTACACGTGTCGGACGAGGGATCGCGGTCATCCGAGCGTAACCGTGCCCCCTCCCGGGCGGGCACCTGTTCGCCGTCGGCGTGACCTCGTCCGAGGCCCCTGCACACCCCGTGCGCGACATCGGGCAGCGGGGTGGGGCGGAGCGCCCCGTCATCTCCTGGAGCGGGTTCGTCGCGGGCGGGTCCGGCGTCGGACACCGTGGATCGATCGGCCGGATCGACACGAGCCGTGCCGCCGTCTCGGGTCCGTCCAGGGGCACGCTCGAGCGTCACGACAGGCCGGGACGCTCGCGGTCGGCCGGGCTGCGCGACGTGGTGGGCGAACAGCTCGAGCACCGCGTGGCCCCCGGCTCGTGGCTCAGGTCCGCTCGCCGGAGTCGGAGGCGACCCGACCGCGCACCCGGTCGAGGTCGGCGCCGAGCCGCACGAGCACCTGCGCGGCGACGCCCCCGCCCTCGCGGACGAGACCGAGGAGGATGTGCTCGGTGCCGATGAACTCGTGCCCGCACGCGCTCGCCTCGTCCTGGGCGAGGACGATCACGCGGCGTGCTCGTTCGGTGAAGGCGGGTGCTCGACCGTCACCTCGGCGCGCTCGACCGGTGAATCGTCCGAGCATCACGGCCTTTCTCCGTCGCGGCCACGAACCCGCCGCGGTGCGCACGGGCGGGGCACGTGAGCCGGATTCCCGGTATGCCAGCGGATCGGATGCCCGTCCGCGGCGTGTTGCTCCGCCGGGACGAGCGCGGTCGAGCGACGGATCAATTCGCGATGGCCGCGCAGGCCTGCCTGGCGCCCGCCTCGTCGCTCGCACCGGTCGCGCGGATCCAGGCCGCATTGAGGTCGTCGCTCAGCCCGCTCCATTCGGCGTCACCCGCGAAGGTGCAGTCGTACACGCCGACCGCGAGGTGGAAGTTCCCGGCGTCCGCGAGCGTGTTCGAGACGACCGAGACGTCGAAGTCGCCGCCCGACCCGGCGAGCGCCGTGAGGAGCCCGGGCAGCCGGGTCCACACCTCCAGCTCGCGGAACCGCGCCTCGGCCTCGGCCGGGGAAGCGCCCTCGAGCGTGTCGTCGAAGGTCGTGATCTCGACCGACGTGCTCAGGGCCCCGTCGGATCTGTCCTCGGTGATGCGCAGGGACCCTCGTTCACCCAGCCGCGGGACCGCGTCGGCGACGGCGCTCGCGAGCTCGACCGCGTCCGGGGCCGGGATCGGCCCCTGCAGGAACTCCGCGATGACCTGCGGGGCGAGGCCCTCGATGCGCCACTGGCCGCTCGATGCCCCCGGATCCTCGACGCCCCTGACCGCGTCCATCTGCGCGAGCGGCTCCGCCGCACCGGGCCCGTCCGCGAGCCGCAGCCCGACGTAGCGACCGATCGGGACGCTCACGATCACCGGGCCGCCCGACGCGGATTCCGGTGCCGGGCTCGATTGCATCGGTGGTGTGTAGGCCCGGACGACGGCCGACTCGATGCCGGAGTCGAAGAGGCCCACCCAATAGCGCAATTGATCGCGAAGCGTCGTCTCGTTGTTGCCGGCCGCGAAGTAGCTGTAACTCGAATCGCCGTGCCGGATCTCGATGTCGCCCGTGTACACACCCGGCGGGAGCGCCTGGAGGCGGAAATGCGATGCCGCGATGCCGACGTCGGCGACCTCGTCGGCGGAGACCTCGTCCGCGAGAACGACCGTGAGGTCCAGCATGCCGCTCTGGTCGAGCTCGTCGAACGTCACGGAGTCGACGCCGGGCATGTCCTCGATCGCGTCACCGAACGACGTGATCTCGTCGGACTGTGCCGACGCCACGCCCGGAACGGCCGCACACCCCGCGAGCGCCGTGACGGCGGCCGCGACGAAGAGTGCGCTGACGACAGGACGCATCCGATGATCTTCCTTCCGTCGACTGCGCGCGTTGCGTTGCGCTCGACAAAAGCTAGGGGCCTCGTTCGCGAAAACCCTGTGGGAAGCCCGAACGCCGTCATCGTGTCCGGCCCCGTCAGCCCGACGCATCCGGCGAGCGCGTGTGCTGGCCAGCGGCGCCGATGAGATGCAGCCAGCGCCAGAAGAACGCGAGCAGCACCACGTTGAGCGCACCCGCGACCCACATCGGCGCGACGACGCCGAAGCCCTGGCCGATGAGGCCGCCGAGCAACGCACCACCGGCCATCCCGCCCACCACGCCGAGGAGGTAGACGGAGGTGACGCGGCCGCGCACGTGCGTGGGCACGAGCCGACCCCGGATCGTGTTCGCGAGGGCACCCCAGGACGTCGCGTAGACGCCGAACACGAACACGATCACGAACGCGACGATCGCGTTCGTCGTCACCGCGATCGCGACGTGCAGGAGCGTCTCGAGGACGAGCGCGATCCGGATGATCCGTCCGTACGGCATGCTTCGTTCAAGTCTGGGGAACCCCGCCGCCGCGAGCATGCCACCGACGGCGGATACCGCGAGCAGGGCGCCGTATCCCTCCGGACCGAGGCCGAGGCGTTCGGTCGACCAGAGCACGAGCATGCTCCAGGTCATCCCGAAGGTGATGTTGAAGAAGAAGATGACGAGGGCCAGCACACGAACGGGCGCGTGTGCCCACAGCCAGCGGGCACCCTCGGCGATGTCGTCGAGCACCGTCCGGACGAGGCCGGCGCGCTCGCTCGGCGTCGCCCCGGGCCCGTCGTGCTGCGCAGCGCGGACGGCGTCGTCCGTCCCGTCGGGATCGGTTTCGACGGGCGCGACGGTCACGGGGATCACACCGGTCGACGGACGTTCGAGGTCGACCGCCGGCTCCGTGTCGTTCCCCGGTCGCGGGCTCGGGGCGACACGCACCCGCAGCACGAGAACGACCGCGGCAGCCGACAGCAGTGCGGCACCGCCGTACGGGACCGCCGCGCCGATCGCGAACAGGAGCCCGCCGATCGCCGGCCCGAGCAGCTGGTTCGTGAGCGTCATGACGCCGGACGACCGCGCGTTCGCGACCCCGAGGTGCTCACTGGGGACGACATCGGGCACGAGGCTCGACCACGCGTTGTCCATGAACGCTTCGGTCGTGCCGATGAGGAAGAGTGCCGCGTACAGGACGGGGAGCGACATCGCGCCGGTCAGGAGGAACGCGGCGACCGCGAACAGGGTGAGCGCCCGCGCGGCGCTCCCGATCGCGATGATGCCGACGCGCGAGCGGCGGTCGGCGATGACCCCGGCCAGGAGGCCGAACAGGAGCCACGGGATCTGTTGCGCGACGACGGCGAGGGCCACGAAGAACGGGTCGGCGGTGAGTTGCGCGACCATGAGCGGACCGGCCGCGAGGAGCAGGCCGTCGACGAGGTTGCTCGAGCCGCCCGCGCCGAGCAGCCACGCGAACGGCGCACCGAGGCGCGTCCGCGGCCGCTTCGCCATCGTCCCGTCTCCGTCGTGCCCGGACGGAGGGTCTCAGGCCGTGGTGTCGTTCTCGCTCTCGCTACCCGGATCGGGGAGCCCGAGGCGTTTGCGCTCCTCGCGTTCGACCGAGGCGAGCGCACGTCGCTCCTGCCGGTCGGCGGTGATCACGCCGCGCAGGATCCCCCAGAAGAGGAGACCGATGAGGATGGTCGGCGTGACCGACCACACGGCGTTCGCGAGGAAGTCCATAGTGCGGTCGAGTCTACGCGCCGCCCGCCGTGCGCGCACCGGGAGCTTCCGGGCGCGCGCGGCGGTCGGGCGGTCGGTTCACTTGACGAGCGGGAAGAGGATCGTCTCGCGGATCCCGAGCCCCGTGAGCGACATGAGCAGGCGGTCGATGCCCATCCCCATACCGCCCGAGGGCGGCATCGCGTGTTCGAGGGCCGCGAGGAACTCCTCGTCGAGTCGCATCGCCTCGTCGTCACCGCGCGCGGCGAGCGTCGCCTGCTCGACGAAGCGTCGCCGTTGCTCGACGGGGTCGACGAGCTCGGAGTACCCCGTCGCGAGCTCGAAGCCGCGCACGTAGAGGTCCCACTTCTCGACGACACCGGCGATCGAGCGGTGGTTCGCCGTGAGCGGCGAGGTCTCGATCGGGAAGTCGAGCACGAAGGTCGGCGCGCTCAGCCCGGGCTTCACGAAGTGCTCCCACAGCTCCTCGACGAGCTTGCCGTGGGTGGGCAGCGCGACCTCGACGTCGACCCGGTCGGCGAGCGCCTGCAGCTCGGCGAGCGGTGTGTCGGGCGTGATCTCGACGCCCGCGGCCTCCGAGAGCGACGGGTACATCGAGATGCGTGCCCACTCGCCGCCGAGATCGAACTCGGTGCCGTCGGCCCATGTGACCACGTGCGAACCCGACACGGCGAGTGCGGCGTTCTGCACGAGCTCCTGCGTGAGATCGGCGATCGAGTTGTAGTCGCCGTACGCCTGGTACGCCTCGAGCATCGCGAACTCGGGGCTGTGCGTGGAGTCGGCCCCCTCGTTGCGGAAGTTCCGGTTGATCTCGAACACCCGCTCGAGCCCGCCGACGACGGCGCGCTTGAGGTACAGCTCGGGCGCGATGCGGAGGAAGAGCTCGGTGTCGAACGCGTTCGAGTGGGTCGAGAACGGGCGGGCCGCGGCCCCGCCGTGCATCGTCTGGAGCATCGGCGTCTCGACCTCGATGAAGTCGTGCGACGCGAACGTCGCGCGGAGCGACGCGTTCGTGAGCGCGCGCGTCCGGACGACCTCGCGCGCCACGGGTCGTGCGATGAGGTCGAGGTACCGCTGCCGCACGCGCCCCTCCTCGCTCAGCTCGGTGTGCAGGTTCGGCAGCGGACGCAACGCCTTCGACGCCATGCGCCACTCGGTCGCCATGATGCTCAGCTCGCCGCGCCGCGAGGAGATCACCTCGCCGGACGCGAAGACGTGGTCGCCGAGGTCGACGAACTCCTTCCAGCGGTCGAGCTCGTCCTGGCCGATGACGGCGAGCGAGAGCATCACCTGGATGCGCTCGCCGTCACCCGACTGCAGCGCCGCGAAGCAGAGCTTGCCCGTGTTGCGAAGGTGCACGACGCGGCCTGCGACACCGACGACGTCGCCCGTCTGCGTGTCCGCCTCGAGCTCGGGGTACGCCGCGCGCACCTCCGCGATCGTGTGGGTGACGGGGAGCGTGACGGGGTACGGCGAGACGCCCGCCTCGATGAGCCGCGCCCGCTTGTCGAGTCGAACCTGCTCCTGCTCCGACAGCTCGTCGCCTGCGGTGTCGTTGGCCGTGGTGGGCTCGGCGGACATGCGTGCTCCTTGCACTCAGGTGGTGACGTCCAGATCGACGGACGTGTTGTCGATGAGCCGCGTCGCTCCGACGCGTGCGGCCACGAGCACGAGGACCGTGCCGCGGCGGGTGTCGTCGACGGGCGCGAAGTCGTCGGGATCGACGATCTCCAGGTAGTCAAGTGTAACGAGCGGCTCGCCGTCGAGAACCGCGCGGCCCGCCGCGAGCGCGGCCGAACGGCCACCGCGCGCCCCCGCCTCGGCCGCCGCCTCGAGCGCGCGCGGGAGGGAACGCGCCGCGGCCCGTTCGTCGGGCGCGAGGAACACGTTGCGGCTGGAGAGGGCCACGCCGTCGTCCGCGCGGAGGATCGGTGCGCCGAGGATCTCGATGCCGAGGTCGAGGTCATCGGCCATGCGTTCGATGAGGTGCAGCTGTTGGGCGTCCTTGCGGCCGAAGACCGCGATGTCGGGCCGCACGATGCCGAAGAGCTTCGCGACGACCGTCAGCACGCCGTCGAAGTGGCCGGGGCGACGCTCCCCCTCGAGGATGCTCCCCGCGGGGCCGGCCACGACGCGGGTCTGCCCGAGGCCACGCGGGTACATCTCGGCCGCCGACGGTGCGAACACGGCCGCGACGCCCGATGCCTCGAGCTTCGCGAGGTCGTCGTCGAACGTGCGCGGGTAGCGCTCGAGGTCCTCGTTCGGCCCGAACTGCATGGGGTTGACGAAGATCGACACGACGACGGTCTCGACCCGCTCGGCGACGAGCCGGACGAGCGAGAGGTGGCCGTCGTGCAGTGCCCCCATCGTCGGCACGAGCCCGAGCTGCCCGCGCGAGCGCGCCTCGGCGACGAACGCGCGTGCCTCGTCGATCGTGTGCAACACGACGGTCATTCGGGGTCCTCCGGATCGGTGGGGGGTTCGACCACGACGGGGTTCGCGTCGGCGAGCGCGTTGTCGGCGGCCGAACGGACGAGGCTCGACAGGACGAAGCCGGGCTCCGCGACGCCGATCTCGGCGAGGATCCCGGTCGCCTGCCGCACGATCGAGTGCGTGAAGTCGGTCGCGGTCGCGATCGCCTCGGCGTAGCGTGGGCGGTCCTCCTCGGCGATCACGACGGGCTCGGCGCCGAGCTCGACCACGAGGGCCTGTGCGATGGGGAGCACGGGGCGCGGGGCCGTCACCGCGCACCACGCCTCGCGGAGCCGCTGTAGGTCGAGGGACGAACCGGTCACGTCGATCGCGGGGTGCACCGAGAGCGGGATGACGCCCTGGTCGAGTGCGTGCCCGAGCAGGGCCGTGCCGAACCCCGCCTCGGTGTGCATGACGAGCTGCCCCGCGACCCACGCGCGGTCCGCCGTGAGGGCGTCGACGAGCGGTTCGAGCGAGCGCGGATCGTCGACGTCGATGATGAGGAGTTCGCTCCGCTCGACGAGCTGCGCCGCGGTCGCGATCGTCACGTTCGGCAGGAGTGCCTCGACGCGGTCCCGCTCCGCGCCCTCCGCCGCCTCGACGCCGACGATCGCGTGCCCGGCGCCCGCGAGTCCCGCCGCGAGGACGGGACCGAGGCGGCCACGACCGATGACCCCGACGCCGAGGCGGCCGTCGCGTGCGCTCACAGCCCGGCCCGTCGCGACTCGGCGAGCTCCACGAGCCCGGCTCGCAGCGATTCGATCTGTTCGCGCGTGAATCCGACGACGACGACGGTCCCGGCGGGTGCCGCCGTGACGAGCCTGAGTGATGCGAGCCCGAGGACGCGTTCGAGCGGCCCCTGGCGGATGTCGACGAGCTGCATGCGACCGTACGGGACGGCGACCTCGCTCCGCCACACGAGACCTCGGCGGAACACGAGGTCGTCGTCGCGCAGGCGGTAGCCGATCGCCCGGGCGGTCGGCACCGCGAGGACGGCACCGAGCAGGCACCAGAAGAGCGCGAAGCCCGCGATCGCGGCCCCCCAGGGAACGTCGATCGCGATGAGGAACGCCACGGCGGCCGCGAGCACGGCGCTCAGCACGAGCGCGGGCACGAGTTCGACGATCACGTACTTCCGGGAGACCCGCTGCCAGGCCCCGTCGTCCCCGAACGTGCCTCCCGACGGGGCCGTGCCACCGCCGGGTCTGCTGTCGGGCCCGCGCCGCGATGCAGCACGAACCTCGAACCCCGGCTCGCCACCGTCGGGCCGCCGCGGGGCCGTGGCGTCACCGGCGCCGGTTCCGTCGCTCATGTCGTCCCTCCCTCGCCGTTCGCCGGCCGCTCGTGTGCAGGGCCACCCTGCACCGGACCGCCGTGCACGTCGGGCCACGGAACGGGGCCCGCGGGCGGCGGTGTGGCGTCCGACGCCGTCCGCCCGTCCCGCGTGGCGCGGAACTCGTCGGCTGCCGCCATGATCGCGACCGAGCGACGATCCGGCGCGACGCCACGCTCCGCGGCGTCGGCGATCCGGAGACGGGCGGAGACGACAGCGGAGCGGGCCGAGAGCTCGGCCCACCGGTGCGACGAATCGTGGGCCGCGGCCGCGATCGCGGCGGCGGCGAGTCGGTCGAGGAGCTGCACCGCCTGCCTCGCGTCGACCGCCGGGACGCGCGTGTCGACGACGCCCGCGACCGTGTCGGGAGCGACCGCAGCCAGCCGGAACCAGTTCTGGATCGGTCCCTGCACGGCGCGGATCGACTGCACCCGTTCGAGCGGGACGATCGCGAGCCGTCGCGTGAGCGCACCGGTCCGGACTGCGAAGACGTCCGTCGCGAGCACGTGCCCGATGCGGCGGAACGAGAAGGGGTGCGTCCAGCGTGCACGGCGTGGGGCCGGCACGTAGCCGTCACCCTGGGCGGGCTTCACGAGTCCGTCGTCGATCATGCGTTCGGCGCCCGCGCCGACCCGGGTCGGCAGGAACAGGGCGATGACGCGCTGCACGTCGTCGCGCGTGCCGACGGGCAGCACGACGTTGCGCAACTGCGCCTGACGCTGTCCGCTCGACTGCGCCGCCGGCGCCTGGCCGCCCGCACGCGTCACGCGAACCTCCCACCAGCCGAACGGCCGCCAGAGGAGCGGCTGACGCACCTCGATCGCATGGATACGACCCGGCGGCAGCGTCTCGGTCGTGGTGGTGAACAGGCCGCGGACGAGACGGACCCCGTCGACGGTGCCGTGGATGTCGTACCGCAGGAACGGGATGAGGCGACCCGCGATCGAACCGATGCACACGAAGAAGAGGGGCGGCAGGAATCCGAGCAGGACGAACGGCAGCCACGACGGCACCGCGAGGTCGCTCTCGGGACCGAGGACGATCCGCGCGATCGCCATCGGGACGGCGACGACGAACACGACCACGAGCCCGACGAAGAACGCGGTGACGACGAGATCGACGAGGACGGTACCGACGAGTCGGCCCTTGCTCAATTGCACGAGGGTGCTGGGCTCGTTCGCGAT
The DNA here is from genome assembly GCF_013410545.1 of Pseudoclavibacter chungangensis. Lineage (NCBI taxonomy): Bacteria > Bacillati > Actinomycetota > Actinomycetes > Micrococcales > Microbacteriaceae > Pseudoclavibacter > Pseudoclavibacter chungangensis. The sequence continues at coordinate 3,947,533 of NZ_JACCFV010000001.1, read as the reverse complement.
GTCGTCCGCGTGGACGAGATCGTCGACGCGCGAGGAGATGAGGTCGGAGAGGGACCCGCGGGCAGGCGCGTGCGCGGTCGGCGTCAGGTCGCCCCCGATTGCCCCGGTGCCGCCGCCGGTTGCGGTGTCGCGCGCGCCCTCATCACCGTCGGCGAGGGGTGCGGGACGCGCCGCGCTGCTCCGCACACGAGCACCGGACGCACGTTCGAGGATCTCCGCGCGGAGCTCGTCGGCCTCGCTCGCACGCACGTACTGCAGCTTGATGCCGGTGCCGTCGCCGGCCCCCTCGATGTCGAGGACGACGGCGCCGAAGAGCCGCGCGAGTGCGGGGCGCACGACGTTGATCGACTGGATGCGGTCGAGCCGCGCCTGCCGGTGGCGGCGCCGGATGAGCCCCTCACGGAGTTCGACCACGTCGTCGGTCACGCGATACGTGAGCATGCGCCACTGCAGGTAGAAGGCGAGAACGACGAGGAGCGCGACGACCACGATGCCCGCACCGACGAGCACGAGGATCGGGATGCCGGTCACGTCCTGCATCCAGTCGGCCGACGGATCGGTGAGGTCGAGCGGTTCGCCCCGCCACGCCCCGCTCGTGAGGAAGTCGAGGAGTCGGTTCCACGTCTGCGAGAGCACCCAGCCGAGGACGATGACGGCGACGAGCCCGCCACGGAGGAGCGGCGAGGCGGGGTGCAGCCGGCGCCAGCCGCCGCCGTCGGCCGACGGTGTCGTCGGCGCGCCGCCCGGGACGGGCTGCGGGGCGTCCCCGCTCACGCGGCGACCCGCCGTCGTTCGGCGAGCGCGATGAGACGGTCGCGCACGTCGGCGGCCTCGGCCGCGACGATGCCGGGGAGGACCACGCCCGTGGCCGCCGTCGCCGTCACGACGCGCAGCGACGCGAAGCCGAGGAGCCGGGCGATGGGACCGGACTGGACCGTCACGAGTTGCAGGCGCCCGTAAGGCACGGCGACCATGCGGCTGACGAGCAGACCACGCCGGAAGAGGAGGTCGTCGTCGCGCAGCGCGTACCCGATCGACCGAGCCCGCCGGAGGGCGAGGAGCGCGCCGACGAGCGATCCGAGCGCAAGCACGGCGAGGCCGCCCGCGACCCACGGCAGCTCGCCCACCGTGAACGCGACCACGGCCGCGGCCACGAAGACCACCGCCCAGATCACGTCACCGAGCAGCGTCACGACGACGTATCGAGGTGAGACCCGCCGCCATCGGATGTCCGGGTGATCGAGCACGGATCCGCCCCTCTGCTCCGGTGGTTCGCGCGGGCGGCTCGTTCCGCCCACTCCCCCAAGCGTAGGGGGTGCCGCGGACGCCGAGCCGCGTGCGGTGTCTCAGGCCGTCGGCGCGGCGCGCTGCGGCCGGGTCCCGTGCGCACCGTCGTCGGGCGGCAGTGCGCACCACGACTCGGCGAGGAGTCCAGCGACGAGCAGCACGATCGCTCCGACGAGCGAGGCGAGCGCGTCGACGGTGCTCCCGGCGGCGACGACGGGTCGCGTCACGACGAAGACCACGACGGCGAGCGCGAGTCCGCCGAGGACCGATGCCGTGAGCGACGACGCCTTCGCGAGGGCGAGCACGCGGACGGCGTGCTGCGGGTCGACGCGTCGTCGACCCGCAGCTTCGGCGCGGCGCTGCTCCGCGTCGCTGCGCTCCGCGTGTTCCTCCTCCGTCGCGTCCGTGGCGCGTCCCTCGCGCGGCGTCGAACCGAGTTCACCCGTGTAGCGACGAATCGGCCACGCGAGCACGAGCAGCACGATCGCGAGGACGACGAGCGTGATCGCGAGGGTGATCGGTGGCGTGAACATGGCGCGGCCACTTGACACGAGCCACGTCTCCAACGTCCACGTCGAGACGGCGACGATGAAGGCGAGCAGGGCGAGGACGCCGGGCGACGTACGACGCATCAGCGCTCCGTGGCGGTGCCCGCGTCGCCGCCCTCCGTGGGACAGCGCAGCGGGAGCCCGCGGTCGGTCGAGACGCCCTCGCGCCCTCGGGCCCCGAGGCCCGATTCGGCGTAGAGCAGCACGCGATCGGTCGCGACCGACAGCAGCTGTTCGACGCTGCCCCGGCCCGGGATCTGCGCGTCGGGATCGATCTCGTGCCAGGGGGCGAGGACGAACGCCCGTTGCCAGGCGGCGGGGTGCGGGATCTCGAGCGTCTCGGTCGCGAGCTCGATGCCGTCCATGCTGATGATGTCGAGATCGAGCGTGCGACTCCCCCACCGCTCGCCCCGGCGTCGGCCGTGACGGTCCTCGATCGTCTGGAGGAGGGAGAGCAGTTCGTGCGGGTTCCGGTCGGTCGTGACGATGACGACGGCATTGAGGTAGGGCCGCACGGTCTCGTCGATCCCGTGCATCGTGAGTGCGGGCGTCTCGTAGAGGCTCGAGGCGATGACGACGCGCGTGCCGTCGAGTTCGTCGATGTCGGACATGCCCCGCCGGAGGATCTCGGTCCGGTCGCCCATGTTGCCGCCGAGCGCGATGACCGCTCGCCGTCGTTCGCCGCTCATGTCGGTTCCCCGTTCCTGTCGTCGCCGTGTGCCTCCGGATCGCCGACGCGCGCGTCCTGATCGGGTGTCCCGACGCCCGTCGCCGTCGAGACCGGGCCGTCGTCGTCGGGCCGGAACCGGAGGATCGAGACCGTGACGTCCTCGAAGTCGAGATTGACGGGTGCCTGTGGCTTGTGCACCGTGATACGGACCGCCTGCGGCCCGGCGAAGGCGAGCGTCACGGCGGCGAGTCGTTCCGCGAGCGTCTCGAGCAGGTCGACGGGCTCGCCGCCCGCGATGTCGGCGAGGGCGATCATGAGGTGCCCGTAGTGCAGGGTGTCGGCGACGTCGTCGCTCGCGGCGGCGGCCCGCGTGTCAATCCAGACATCGGCATCGATGTAGAAGTCCTGTCCCTCGGCGCGCTCGTGGTCGTGGACGCCGTGGAACCCTCGGACGTGCAGCCGGTGGATGTGGATGACGTCCAGTTGGGGCTGCGGCAGTGCGGGGTGTGCCGCGGGGCCCGGCCTCGACGGCATGAGGCGGACGGCCGCGGTCGCGGGGTGCGTGTCGGGTCGGCCGCGTCGCGCGCTCCGCTGCGTGGCGGCGGCGTCGGGCACGGGCTCGCCCGACCGGTCGGGTGCCGCGGCCGCGTGGTCGCTCTCAATCGACATGATCGGCTCCTCTCGTCCACGCGTCGACGACGTCGAGCGCGATGCGCGTCACGGCCGCGTCGTGGACGCGGAGGCCCCAGACGCCCTCGCGGGCGCACAGTGCGGAAATGATGGCCGTCGGCAGGTCGCGGTCCGTGACGGGCGCGTCCGCGGCGAGCAGGTCGGCCGTGAATCGTTTGCGGGAGGCCCCGACGAGCAGCGGGTGCCCCAGTGCGACGAACGAGGGCAGCGCGTGCAACACCGCCCAGTTGTCGGCGGCGCGCTTCGCGAACCCGAGTCCGGGGTCGAGCACGATGCGCTCGGCGGCGAGCCCCGCCGCGACGGCGGCGTCGCGGGCGCGAGCGAGTTCGTCGAGGATCTCGCGCGCCGGATCGGCGTAGTCGGCGAGTGCGTTCATGCCGATCGAGTGCCCTCGCCAGTGGCTCAGCACGAAGGGTGTGTCCCGGTCGGCGACGAGCGGCAGCATCGCCTCGTCCGCCCGCCCGCCGGACACGTCGTTGATCCAGGTCGCGCCGGCGTCGAGGGCCGCGGCCGCGGTCGTCGCGTTCATGGTGTCGACGCTCACCGCGATGCCCCGCTCGGCGAGCGCCCGGACGACGGGGACGACGCGCTGCGCCTCCTCGCCCTGCGGCACGCGACGCGCTCCGGGGCGGGTGGACTCGCCACCGACGTCGACGATCGTCGCGCCGTCGGCCGCGAGACGTTCCGCCGCGCGGACCGCCGCTCGCGTGCGTTCCGTCCGATCGTCCCGCTCGAACGCGCCCCCGTCGGAGAACGAGTCTGGCGTGACGTTGAGGATCCCCATGATGTGCGGGCGCGTGTGGTGCCGGGCGGCACGCGCCTGATCGTCCGCTCGCTCGTTCGGGTGCGACGCGGCGTCCAGGGTCTCGCTCGGTGCGGCGTTCATGTGCCTCCTACGGTACCGTGCGGGCGCTCACGGAGCCGTGCCCGTCGAGGGCACCGGCCGGACGACGTGTGGCTCGCGCGCGCGACGCGTCCGCGGTCACGAGGGCCGGAACCGCCCGCGAACCCGCGTGCCGTCGCTCGTCGCGTCCGCGCCCGCCGGAACCGGGCCGGCCGCGATGAGCGCCATCACCTCGTGCCTCGACTCGGGCCGGGCGAGGACGCCGCGCGCCGCGACGGTCACGGCGTCACCGTGTTCCTGTCGTGATCCGCGCAGCGACACGCAGCCGTGGACGGCGTCGATGACGGCGAGCGCGCCGCGCGCGTCGAGTCCGGCCATGAGGGCGTCGACGATGTCATCCCCGATGCGTTCCTGCAACGTGAGGCGCGTCGTGACGGTCTCGACGAGATCGTGCAGCCGGCCGAAGCCGACGATGTCGTCGCCCGGCACGTACGCGAGGCTGATCGTGCCCGTGAACGGCAGCAGATGGTGCTCGCACATCGAACGGAATCGTGCGCCGCGGAGGAGGACGGGCTGGTCGGGACCGGTCAGCGGCACGTCGCCCGACGCGTCCGCGGCGGGCTGCGTCGTGCCCGACGCGACCGGGTACGTGCCGTCGGGCACGAGGGGGATCGCGAATCGTCCGGCCCGGAGCGCGGGCACCGGGTCGACGCCGATGCCGCCGAGCAGTTCGCGCGACGCCTCCGCGACGCGTGCGGGTGTCCGTGCGAGCCCCTGGCGTGTCGGGTCCTCCCCGATCGCCCGCAGGAACGCGGCGACCGCGGCCTCGACCGCGGGCCCGTCGATCGACGCGCCCGCGTCCGTCCCGTCGCCCATGCTCGCTCCCCCGTCCGTGTGGGTACCGCTACGACTTGTCGTAGTCGCCGAGCGCGCCGCCCTCGCGGCCGATCTCGTCGACCGGGTGGCTCGGCTTGAGCGACACGGGGGGCAGCTCCGAGACGGGACGCTCGGGGCTCGAGAGCCACGTCGGCCGCTCGGGGAGCTTGCGGACGTCGGCGAAGATCTGCTCGAGTCGGACGTGATCGAGCGTCTCGTGTTCGAGGAGCTCGCGCGCGAGCTGGTCGAGGATGTCGCGGTTCTCGTTGAGCACCGTCCAGGCCTCGTCGTGCGCCTGCTCGATGAAGCCGCGCACCTCGCGATCGATGTCCTCCGCGACCTTCTCGGAGTAGTTGCGCGTGGCGCCGGTCTGCTGGCCGTAGACCTGCTCGCTCGACGAGTCGCCGAGCTTCACGGAGCCGACCGACGAGGTCATGCCGTACTCGGTCACCATCTTCCGCGCCGTCTTCGTGGCCTTCTCGATGTCGTTCGAGGCGCCCGTCGTCGGATCGTGGAACACGATCTCCTCCGCGACGCGGCCGCCCATGGCGTACGCGAGCTGGTCGAGCAGTTCGTTGCGGGTCACCGAGTACTTGTCCTCGAGCGGCAGCACCATCGTGTAGCCGAGCGCGCGACCGCGCGGCAGGATCGTGATCTTCGTCACGGGATCGGTGTGGCGCATCGCGGCCGCCGCGAGGGCGTGGCCGCCCTCGTGGTACGCGGTGATGAGCTTCTCCTGATCGTTCATGACGCGGCTCCGTCGCTGCGGCCCGGCGATGACGCGGTCGACGGCCTCGTCGAGCGCGCGGTTGTCGATGATCTGCGCGTCGGAGCGCGCCGTGAGCAGCGCGGCCTCGTTGAGGACGTTCGCGAGATCGGCGCCCGTGAACCCCGGCGTCTTCCGGGCGATGACCGCGAGGTCGACGTCCGGCGAGAGCGGCTTGCCCTTCGCGTGCACCTCGAGGATGCGCTTGCGGCCCTGCAGATCGGGAGCGTCGACGCCGATCTGACGGTCGAACCGGCCGGGACGCAGCAGTGCGGGGTCGAGCACGTCGGGGCGGTTCGTCGCCGCGATGAGGATGACGTTCGTCGTGGAGTCGAAGCCGTCCATCTCGACGAGCAGCTGGTTGAGGGTCTGTTCGCGCTCGTCGTTGCCGCCGCCGACACCCACGCCGCGGTGGCGGCCGACGGCGTCGATCTCGTCGACGAAGATGATGGCGGGCGAGTTCTGCTTCGCCTGCTCGAACAGGTCGCGCACGCGGCTCGCACCGACACCGACGAACATCTCGACGAAGTCGGAGCCCGAGATGGAGTAGAAGGGGACCCCGGCCTCGCCCGCGACGGCCTTCGCGAGGAGCGTCTTTCCCGTTCCGGGAGGGCCGTAGAGCAGGACGCCCTTCGGGATCTTCGCGCCGACGGCGAGGAACTTGTCGGGCTCCTTGAGGAACTCCTTGATCTCCTGCAACTCCTCGAGCGCCTCGTCGGCGCCCGCGACGTCGGCGAACGTCACCTGCGGCGACTCCTTGGAGACGAGCTTCGCGCGCGACTTGCCGAACTGCATGATGCGACCGCCGCCGCCACCCGCCATGCCGGAGAACATGATCCAGATGAAGAAGCCGATGAGCAGGAGCGGCAGGAGGATCGAGATCGCCGACATGAACCAGCTCGGCTGCGGCACCTCGTCGTCGAACCCGCCGGCCGGTGCAGCCGTGTTGACGGCGTCGACCACCGCGTCGGCGCGCGCCTGCACGAAGTAGAACTGCACGTTCTGGCCGTACTCGGCGTCGGGCTCCGTGAGCTTCACATCGACGCGGTTCTCACCGTCGACGATCTTCACCTCGTCGGCGCGTCCCTGGGTGATGAGGGTCAGGCCCTCCTCGGTCGTGACCGTTCGGACGCCCTGGCCGTTCACGAAGCTGAATCCGATACCGATCACGAGCACCGCGAGCGCGACGATGACGAGAGGGTTCTTGAAGATCTTGGCGAGATTTTTCATGGACGAGCGAGTCGCGAACTCGAAGCCTTCCGGTGGGTCGAAACCGCTGCGCCGGCACGCGCGCGTGTGGTCGGGTCGAGCGTACCGGAGCCCCTCCCTGCGCAGACGCGTGTTCGCTGTCGGCGCGGACTCGGCGGGCTAGGGTGAGCGGGTGCGAGGAGTCAACGCCGAGGGCCTGCAGTTCGACGGGGTACGCCGTGAGTTCGAACTCCCTGATGCGTTCCCGGCGGAGGTCGAGCGCGAGGCCGCCGAGGCGACGGACCGGTTCGCCGCCGACCGACGCGACGCGCGCGACATCCCGTTCGTGACGATCGACCCGCCCGGATCCCGCGACCTCGATCAGGCCGTGCACCTCGAGCGCACATCGGACGGCTTCCTTCTCCACTACGCGATCGCCGACGTCGGCGCGTTCGTCGTACCGGATTCGGCGCTCGACCTCGAGGCGAGGCGGCGCGGCCAGACCGTCTACGTCCCGGACGGGAGCGTGCCACTGCACCCGCGCTCGCTCTCCGAGGGCGCGGCGAGCCTGTTGCCCGAGCAGGACCGTCCCTGCGCGCTGTGGACGATCGAGACGGACGAACACGGCGTCGTCCGGCGGCGCACGGTCGAGCGCGCGGTCGTGCGTTCGCGCGCGCAGCTCGAGTACGAGCACGTCCAGCGGGCGTTCGACGAGGGCAGCGAGGTACCGGCCGCGATCGCGGCGCTCCCCGCGTTCGGGGCGGCCCGGCAGCGGCTCGCGATCGAGCGCGGCGCCGTCGAGCTGCGCCTGCCGGCACAGGACCTCACGAACGACGGATCGGGCTGGCAGCTCCGACTCGAGCCCCGCACGGTCGTCGACGCGTGGAACGCCGAGTGCTCGCTCGTGACCGGGCAGGCCGCGGCGTCGATCATGATCGAGGCCCGCATCGGCATCCTCCGCACCCTTCCGGCGGCGGATGCCAAGGCCGACGCCGCATTCCGCGCGGCCGCGGCAGCGCTCGGGCTGAGCTGGCCGCCGAACGTGTCGCCGGGCGCTTTCCTGGCGTCGCTCGACGACGCCGACGTGCGCACGCTCGCGCTCATGTCGGCGGCCACCAAGCTGCTCCGCGGATCCGGCTACCTCGCCTTCGACGCGCGCGACGTCAGGGACGACGACGGCCCGACGGGCTCCCAGGGCATACCGGCGGACGCCCCGGACACACCGGCGAACCCACCGCACGGCGCGGCCGACGAACCGGGCAGCACGACCAACGGCTCCGGCAGCGCGGCGAACGGCTCCGGCAGCGCGACGAACGGCTCCGGCAGCGCGACGAACGGCTCCGGCAGCGCGACGAACGGCTCCGGTAGCGCGGCGAGCCGCCGGTTCCACACGCTCCCCGATCCGACGGCACGCTGGCACGCCGGCGTCGCGACGGAGTACGCGCACGCGACCGCACCCCTCCGACGGCTCGCGGACCGCTACGCCATCGAACTCTGTCTCGCCGCACAGGCGCACATCGAACCCGAGCCCGGGCTCGTGGCGGCCCTCCCGGAGATCCCCGCGAGGATGACCGAGTCGTCACGCCTCGCCAATGCGGTCGAGGCGGCCTGCCTCGACGAGGCCGAGGCCGTCGTGCTGGCACCACACGTGGGCGACGTGTTCGATGCGGCCGTGCTCCGGCCCGCCACGGAGAAGCACGACGCCGAGATCTTCGTGCTCGATCCACCCGTCATCGCCGCGTGCGGCGGCGAACCCGCCTCGGGTTCCCGCGTTCGCGCTCGTCTCGTGACGGCCGACGCGTCCACGCGGACGGTCCGTTTCGAGGCGGTCACCGACTGAGTCGTCGGGGCCGTTCTCGCGTCAGGCGGTCGCGGGTCCGACCGCGGCCCCGTCGACCCACGTGATCAGTCGTCCGCGCCGTACTCGCGTCAGGCGGCCAGGGGTCCGATGGCCCCGTCGACCCACGTGATCAGTCGTCCTGCCCGTCGTCGTCCTGGCCGTCGTCGCCCTGATCGTCGTCGCCCTCGTCGTCCCCCTGCTGGTCGTCACCCTCCTGGTTGCTGTTCGACCACTGGACGTTCGAGGAGTTCTCGGGCTCGTCGTCCGACTCGCCACCGCAACCGGCGAGAGCGAATCCGCTGAGGGCGATGGCGGTCACGGCGAGCACTCGGGTACTGGTCTTCATGCGATGTCTCCGGGATGTCGTGCAGGGGACGGTCCACGCCGGCGCGTGACCGACGCGATCGACGCTACCGGAGCCCACCTCGGCGCTCACCGAACGCGCACGCGCACACCGACCACGCACGGAGCACGCCCCGGCGTACCCGACCCGATCATCGTGAGTCGGCCTGCACGGAAACGGAGGTCAGTGTGTCGCGGGCGTCGCCGCGTCGTCCGCCGAGCCGCAGTGGCAGGACGCACCGTAGGCGTGCGGCTGCATCACCGCGATGTCACGCAGGTGGCGGTACTTCTCGTCGTAGTCGAGCCCGTAGCCGATGACGAACTCGTTCGGCACGTCGAACCCGACGTAGCGGACGGGCACGTCGCTCACGAGCCGCTCGGGTTTGCGCAGCAGCGCACAGATCTCGACCGACGCCGGGCCACGCGACTCGAGATTCGCCTTCAACCACGAGAGGGTGAGACCCGAGTCGATGATGTCCTCGACGATGAGCACCCGCCGGCCCGACAGATCGGTGTCGAGGTCCTTGAGGATGCGCACGACACCCGTCGACTCGGTGCCCGAACCGTACGAGGACACGGCCATCCAGTCCATCGTGACGGGGATCCGGAGCTCCCGCGCGAGGTCCGACACGACCATGACGGCGCCCTTCAGCACACCCACGAGCAGCGGCTCGTCGTCGCCGTAGTCCTGCTCGATCTCGCGTGCCAGCTCGGCGATGCGCTGCCGGATCCGCTCCTCGGGCAGCAGTACCTCTCGGATGTCGTTCGCGATGTCCTCGGCTCGCACGAAGCGGGTTCCTTCCCTGGGGGGGGGTTCGGGTTGGTGTTGCGTTCTCGGCTATTCGGTGTCGGCGGCCGCGGCGTCGCCCGCGCTCCCCTGCGGCTCGGTCGCCCCGAACAGGATCTGGTTCTGACGACGTTCCACGCGGATGCCCGGCAGATCGACCGGCCCCTGGCCCCGCCACTCCGTCGCGAGCGCCGCGACCGCCATCGTGTGCCGCCGCGAGAGCGAGACGCCGAAGCCCTGCTCGGCGACGATGCGGCAGATGCGCTGACGAAGTGCGGGCGGCTGCGTCACGATGCCGCCGACATCGAGCGAGATGCGCCCGTCCGCGTCGGTCGAGACGACCTCGTGCGCCCACTCGAGCGCGAGGGCGTCGAGCGTCTCGGAGTCCTCGCGGAGCGTCGTCGCGGTGCGCGCGAGTGCCTCCGAGATCCCGGGGCCGAGTTCCTCCTCGAGCATCGGCAACACCCGCTCACGGACGCGGACCCGCGTGTACGCGGGGTCGGAGTTGTGCGGATCGATCCACGGCTCGAGTCCCTGGTCGGCACACGCCTGCACCGTGTCGGCCCGACGGACCCCGAGGAGCGGGCGTAGGAGCGCCCCCGTTTCGATCGCCATACCGTGCAGGCTCTTCCCGCCCGACCCGCGCGCGAGCCCGAGCAGCACCGTCTCGGCCTGGTCGTCGAGGGTGTGACCGAGCAGCACGGCGCTCGCGCCGAGTTCCTTGCGGGTCGCCTCGATCGCCTCGTAGCGGGCCGTGCGTGCCGCGGCCTCCGGCCCCTCGCCGTCCGTCTCGGTCACGGTGACGCGCACGACGATGACCGGGTCGAGCCCGAGTTCGCGCGCCTGCGAGGCGGCGCGCTCCGCGACCGCCGCCGAATCCGGTTGGAGTCCGTGGTCGATGATCACGGCACCCGCGCGGCGTCCGGCCCGCGGCGCTTCGAACGCGGTGGCTGCGGCGAGGGCAAGGGAGTCGGGGCCGCCGCTCAATGCGACGAGCACGAGATCGCCCGGCGCCGTCGAGCCCTTGAGGACACCGCGGACGGCACGACGGATGTCGGCGACGGGCGGCGTGAGGCGAGGACGGTCGGACACGGGCACCAGCCTACTGGCCTTCGGCGGCCGGAGCACGCGTCTCCATCCGGCTCACCTGCCGATCTTCCGCCCACCGAGGAGATATGCGATCGGGCCGGCGAAGCCGATGCAGCTGATCAACAGCCACAGCCACTTCGGACCGTTGATCGCCTCGGGGCGACGACGGACGATGCTCACGACCGCCGCGGCCTGGAGCGCGAGACGAATGGTGCCGGACACGAGCAGGAATCCGCGAGCGGCGCGGGAGGGGCGGGCCTCGCCCGACGAGAGGTGTGCGTTCATGTCCCCAGACTGCCACGGGACCCCGAGAGCATCCATTAGCCTGATGACGCGGGTCGCAGGGCCCGCGCGGTCGCTCACGCCGTGTGCGGGGTCGACCGCTTCGTTCGCTGCCCGCGCCCCGTCGTCGGCGCCGGGTCGGCTTTCCACCACAAGGAGCGTCCCAATGGGCACCTATGACGTCGTCATCGAGATCCCGCGAGGGAGCAAGAACAAGTACGAGGTGGACCACGAGACCGGTCGCGTGTACCTCGACCGCGTCCTGTTCACGCCGTTCGTCTATCCGGTCGACTACGGGTTCTTCGAGCACACGCTCGCCGACGACGGTGACCCGCTCGACGCACTCGTGCTGCTCGAGTACCCGCTGTTCCCCGGTGTCGGGCTGAAGGTGCGCCCCGTCGGCGTCCTGCACATGTCGGACGAGGCCGGCGGCGACGACAAGATCCTCTGCGTGCCCTACAAGGACCCGCGCTGGGCCCACATCCAGGATCTCGACGACGTCGACCAGTCGACGAAGGACCAGCTCAAGCACTTCTTCGAGCACTACAAGGACCTCGAGCCCGGCAAGTGGGTCAAGGTCGACAGCTGGGGTTCGGCCGCGGACGCCGAGAAGATCGTCGAGGCCTCGATCGCGGCCTACGTGCCCGCCGAGTAGCGACACGATCGTCCGAACGCACGCGAAGGGCGTCGCTCCTGCAGGAGCGACGCCCTTCGTTCGGTCGCGTCCGTCACCGGGGAAGAACGGTCGCGACCGGGAGGCCGGTGTCAGTAGTAGTAGATACCGAGACCGGCGAGCCAGGGCTTCGGGTCGATGTTCTCCCCGAAGTTCATGACCTCGAAGTGCAGGTGGCAACCGGTCGACGAACCGGTGGTGCCCGCATAGGCGAGCACGTCGCCCGCGTTCACCCACTGGCCGACGACGACGTTGATGCCGCCCTCCATGATGTGCGAGTAGGACACGGTGACGCCACCGCCGATGTCGAGCACGATGTGGTTCCCGTAGCCGCCGTTGTAGCCGGCGTACGTGACCGTCCCCGCGTGCACCGCCTTGAGCGGCGCGCCGCACGTCCCGCCGTTCACGCCGAGGTCGAGGCCCCAGTGCATCCGGTACTCGCCGGAGATCGGGTGGTAGCGCATGCCGTACTCGTCGGTCACGACCGCATTGTCGATGGGGCCCGCGTAGCCCGCGGCGACGCCGTCTGCCGGTTGCGGCTCGGGCTCGGGGGTGGGCTCCGGGACCACCTCGATGTCGGGCTTCGTGGGCGGTACGAACGGGTCGATGCTGGGCTTGGGCTGGGGAGCCGGGACCGGGTCCACGGTCGGCTGGGGGGCGTCCGTGGCGACCGGCTCGGTGGTCGTCGGGGCCGGTGTCGGCGTCTCGGACTGGGCGGGCTCGGGCACCGTCTCGGGGTCGACGAGCGTCCCGTCGGAATCCACCTGGGGGGCGTCCGGCACGACCACCGGCGGCGCCTCGGTCTGGATGTCCGGCTTGGCCGGCGGCTCGACACCGGCGCGCTCGGCGTCGGCGACGGCCTCCTCGTAGGCCTTCTCCTGCGCCGCCGCGGCGGCCTCCGCACGCTCGCGGTTCTCGCGCTCGAGCTGTTCCTGCTGGAAGCGCTGGCCGTTCTGGTAGTCCGCGGCCGTGACGTCCCGCTGTTCGGTGAGCGGCCCGAGCATCGCCTGGAGTTCGGCTCGCTGCGTGTTCGCCGCGCTCTTCTGCGCCTGGAGTTGCAGCTGCGTGCGTTGTGCGGCATCGAACTTCGTCTTCGCATCGGTCTCGAGCACCTGGAGCTCGTCGAGGGCGGCCTGCGCCTGCTCGCCGAGCGACGTCGCGGTGTTCTTCTGGGTGACGGCCTCCTGGTAGATCCCGTCGGTCTGCGCCGAGAGCTTGGAGATCGTGCCGAGCTGGTACAGCAGGTTGTCGGCGTTCTGCGGCTGGCTGAGGAGCGTGAGCTCGGGGTTGCCGCCGCTGCGAGTGGCCATCGCGGCAGCGAGTCGACCGGCCTGTTCGGCCGACGCCTCGGCCGTGGCCGTCGCCTCGTCCGCCTGCTGCTGCAGCATCTGCACTTCGGCGGACTTCTCGGCCGACGCCGTCATGGCGTCGCCGTAGGCGTCGCCCGCCACGCGCGAGGCCTCGTCCGCGGTGGCGACGTCCGCGTCGAGGGAGCTGATCTGGTTCTGGATCTCGGTGATGAGCGCCTGGGCGCGGTCGACGTTGCCCTGGGCGGCGACGACGTCCTCCCAGGTGGCGTACGTCTCGTCGGCGAAGGCCGGGGCAGCGAGTCCGGTGGCGACGAGGACCGCGGCCGCAAGTGCGCCGAGCCCGAGGGGCACGCGCCCCCTGCGCCCGGAGCGCCGCTCCGACTTCGTGGCGTACGCCATCTCTCCTCCTCATCGGGACGCGATCGGCAGATCGCTCGTCGCCCCATCACCGTCCACAACACGGGCGTCTTCAAGCACTCCAGGCACTCGAATGCACTCAAGTCACACAAACAACACTGGAAACAGTAACAACTCCGTGTCGCTTTGCCTAGTGACACACGGCACACCGCGACCGAGTCGGCACAACTTTCCCCGTCGAGGCGGCATCCGCCGAACACCCCACCCCGCGGCGCCGTCACGCCACACCCGAACCGCCCGGAGACCCGATGCCCGACACCCAGCACCGGCCCGATCGCAATCCCGACCACTCGGCTCGACTCGACTCGACTCCGGCACCCGGCACCCGGCACCCGGCACCTGGCACCTGACACCTGTGCCACCAGCACCGACACCTGCGACGGCGACGGCGACGGCGACGGCGACGGCGACGGCGACGGCGACATCACCAACACCAACGCCCGACCCGAGCCCGGACCCACCTCCACACCCGCATCCGCATCCGCATCACCGCCGGTAACCACTCGACCCACGACACGCCGAAGAAGGGCCCCCTGACGGCCGAGTTTGGAAATCTGCGCGGGGATCCGTATGCTTTCATCTCGGCAGTCAAGTGCTCAGCCGCTTGGCCCCATCGTCTAGTGGCCTAGGACGGCGCCCTTTCACGGCGCTAACACGGGTTCGAATCCCGTTGGGGTCACGATTGGTGGGTCACGATCCGGTCGCCGGGTCGTGTAGAGTGAACTGTCGCAATTCAATACGCAAGGCCCTGTGGCGCAGTTGGTTAGCGTGCCGCCCTGTCACGGCGGAGGTCGCGGGTTCAAGTCCCGTCAGGGTCGCGAGTCGGAACGCCCGTTCTTCGGAGCGGGCGTTCCGTTTCAGGCGACATGTTCGCCCGGAGGGTTCGCCCTCTCGGCTCTGTAGCTCAGTTGGTAGAGCGCACGACTGAAAATCGTGAGGTCACGGGATCGACGCCCGTCGGAGCCACTGAACCCCCGCACTCCACTGCGGGGGTTCTCTTGTTTCTCCCCCACTCTCGCACCCCCGCGGCCCTGCCGCCCCAACTCGGTCCGCAGCAGCGTTCCGGGTGGTTTTCGGGGTTGCGGGGCACCCGGAACCCCGAAAACCACCCGGAACTCGGGCGGCTCTTGCGCTCGAGTGCACTCCAGCGCCTAACGTGCCCGGCATGGAGATCACTTCGGCCCGCCGCCCCGCCGTCGTCACGCATCGGCGTTCACCGGCCCCCGCCGATTCCCGGGACACCGACGGCACCGCCCCTATCGGCATCGCCGAGATGGCCGTGCGCTCCGGGCTGAGCATCGACACACTCCGCTGGTACGAGCGCGAGGGCATGCTCCCCCGCGTGCACCGTTCGAGCAACGGCACCCGTCGCTACGACGTCCGCGAACAGGGTCTCGTCCGTCTGCTCGCGTCGTTGCGAGCGACCGGCATGCCGACCTCCTCGATGCGCGAGTTCGTCGCCCTCCTCGACGGTGGCGCGACCACGCACGGCCGGCGCATCGCCGTCCTCGAACGCACACGCGAACTGCTCGAGCGGCGCAGGCACGAGATCGACGCCGCCGTCGACGCACTCGACACGAAGATCGACCACTACCGCGCACTCATCGCCGCCGGCCTCGGCTGCGACGGCGCGCCGGTGCCCGCGGCGCAGCGAAAGGCGCAGCGGGCCTCCGAGCCGATCGGCGACCGGATCACCGACGGCACCTCCCACACGAACGCGACGGCGCACGCAGCGCCCCGGGCCACGACGCTCGGAACGACCCACGGAACGGAGCACGAATGAGCACCCCCACCAGAACCATCCCCGCACTCGGCCGCACCACGGCACCGATCGGCCTCGGCTGCATGGGCATGTCGTGGGCCTACACATCACGCGCCGACGCATACTCGGTCGACGGCGTCGACGTCATCCGCGCCGCCCTCGACCGCGGCATCACCCTCCTCGACACGAGCGACGCCTACGCCGCCGGCACCAACGAGGAGCTCGTCGGACGAGCGATCAGCGGTCGTCGTGACGAGGCGATCATCGCCACGAAGGGCGGCCTCGTCGGGCACGTCGTCGACGGGCGTCCGACGCTCGAGCGCGATGGCCGCCCGAAACACCTGCGCGAGGCCGTCGACGCGAGTCTCCGCCGGCTCGGCGTCGACGTGATCGACCTGTACTACCTGCACCGGATCGACCCGCAGGTGCCCGTCGAGGAGAGCTGGGGCACGCTCGCCGAGGCTGTCCGGGCGGGCAAGGTGCGCGCCATCGGTCTCAGTGAGGTCACGACCGAACAGGCCGACACCGCGCACGGGATCCACCCGGTCGCCGCGATCCAGTCGGAGCTGTCGCTGTGGACGCGTGATGCGCTCGGGGTCGGCACGAACTCCGACGGTGCGGCGGCTGGCGACCTCGTGGGCTGGTGCGCCGCCCACGAGGCGATCTTCGTCCCGTTCTCTCCCCTCGGCCGCGGCTTCCTGACGGGCGCACTCGACCCCGGGACGCTCCCCGACTCCGACTTCCGCGCGCACCTCCCCCGCTTCACCGGCGACGCCGCACGCACCAATCTGCGGCTCGTCGAGACGGTTCGCGAGATCGCCGAGCGCCACGGCGCGACCCCCGCACAGGTGGCGCTCGCGTGGGTCCTCGCGCGGGGGCCCGAGGTCATCCCGATCCCCGGCACGACACGCATCACACGACTCGACGAGAATCTCGGCGCTACGACGCTCGAACTCGGTGCGGACGACCTGTCGATCCTCGACGGCCTGCCCGCCGCCGCGGGATCGCGCTACTGATGCCCGGCACCGCGCTGCTCGAGATCGACTTCCAGGGGTGGATCGTCGCGCTCGTCGACGATCCGGCGGTCGTCACCCGTGCGGAGCGGGTGCGCGTCGCGCAGCGTGCGCGCGGCGCCCACCTGTTCTGCCTCCGCTACCTCGACGCGGACGGCGGCGAGCGCGGTGACCCGCGGTCCGCGGAAGCCCGGTTCATCCCCGCGCTCGCGCCGCCGGCGGACGCGCTCGTGCTCAGCAAGTCGGGCCGCGATGCGTTCGACGACCCCGATCTCGAGACGAACCTGCGCATTCGGGGCGTCGCGCACGTGGTGCTGACGGGCCTGCTCACCGATCACGGCGTCCTCCACGCCGCGAGATCGGCGCACCGACTGGGCTTCGAGGTCACGGTGATCGCCGATGCCTGTCGATCCGACACCGCGGCGAATCACGACGCGGGCCTCCGCGCACTCACATCACTCGGCGCACACGTGCGCTGAGCCGCGCCCATTCGCGTTCCGGGTGGTTCTCGGGGTTCCGGGGCACCCGGAACCCCGAGAACCACCCGGAACCCGGCGGCGGCGCGCTCGGCTGTGGCGCGCGCTGCAGGGCGTCTCGTTACAGGCCCTGGGCCAGTCGCCAGTAGGCCTGGTTCCAACGGAGCGCGTCGGCGAAGCCGCGGACGGTCGTCGACTCGTCGATCACGACGAGCTCCGTGCGCGTCATGTCCGCGAAGTCCTGGAACGCCTCGATCCCGACGGCCGTCGACATGACCGTGTGGTGCGCCGCGCCCGCCGTGAGCCAGCACGCTGCCGACGTCGCAAGATCCGGTGCCGGCCGCCACACGGCCCGCCCGACGGGGAGCTTTGGCAGTTCCGGCGACTCGACGTTCTCGACGACGTTCGCAACGAGACGGAAGCGCTCGCGCAGATCGCTCAGCGCGACGACGACAGCCGGGCCCGGATCGGCGGTGAAGACGAGCCGCACCGGATCGTCCTTGCCGCCGATACCGAGCGGGTGCACCTCGAGGCGGGGCCGTGCGGTCGTGAGCGACGGCGAGACCTCCAGCATGTGGGCGCCGAGGATGCGCTCCTCGCCCTCGACGAGGTCGTAGGTGTAGTCCTCCATGAGGCTCGCGCCGCCCGGCAGGCCGGCACCCATGACGTTCGCGACGCGCACGAGGATCGCGGTCTTCCAATCGCCCTCCGCGCCGAAGCCGTACCCCTCGGCCATGAGTCGCTGCACCGCGAGCCCCGGAAGCTGCCGGAGCGCCCCGAGGTCCTCGAACGACGTCGTGAAGGCCCCGAAGCCACCCTCCTCGAGGAAGGAGCGCAGGCCGAGTTCGATCGCCGCGCCGTCCCGCAGCGAGGCGTGCCGCTCGGCACCGGGGAGCAGCTCGGGTGCGACGTCGTAGCGGTCCAGGTACTCCTCGACGAGCGCGTCGACCTCGGCGGCCGTCGCCGCGTCGACGGCCGCCGCGAGATCGTTCACACCCCACGTGTTGACCTGCACGCCGAAGCGGATCTCGGCCTCCGTCTTGTCGCCCTCGGTCACGGCGACGAAGCGCATGTTGTCGCCGAAGCGCGCGAGTTTCAGCGTCTGCGCGGCCTGGCGTCCGGCGGCGGCCCGCTGCCACGTCTCGATCGACGAGCGCACGGCGGCGTTGTGTACGTGCCCGACGACCGTCTTGCGCGGCACACCCAGCCGCGTCTGGATGTACCCGAACTCGCGGTCGCCGTGCGCGGCCTGGTTGAGGTTCATGAAGTCGAAGTCGATCTCGTCCCAGGGCAGCTCGACGTTGGCCTGCGTGTGCAGGTGGAGCAGCGGCTTCGCGAGCCGTTCGAGGCCCGCGATCCACATCTTCGCGGGGCTGAACGTGTGCATCCAGGCGATGACGCCGATGACGGTGTCGTCGGCGTTCGCCTCGAGGGCGAGGCGCCGGATCGCGTCGGGATCGGTCAGGACGGGCTTCCACACGACGCGCACGGGAAGCTCGGCGAGCCCCTCGACGACGGTGCGCGATTGCTCGGCCACCTGCCGCAGCGTCTCCTCGCCGTAGAGGCTCTGGCTGCCGGTGACGAACCACACCTCGTAGCCGTCGAGCGTGGTGGTGAGTGGACTGCGGCTCATGCTGCTCCCTTTGGTCGGTCGGTGATCGGCAGCGCACGCGTCGCCGCGGCCTCGACCGCGAGTCCCGCCCGGTACCGCTCGAGATAGCTGCCGAAGCCGGCGGCGTCGCCGGCATCGGGGTCGACGACGTTCGTCGCGGTGGCGCGGAACACGTCGTCGAGGTAGTCGCGCAACGATGTGCGTTGCGCGTGGGCGAGATACGAGGCGAGCACCGCGATGCCCCATGCGCCGCCCTCGGAGGCGTTCGAGGAGACCGCGACGGGCGCCTCGAGCGCGGCGGCGAGGGTGCGCTGCGCGACGCCCTCGGTGCGGAACAGCCCGCCGTGGGCGAGCACGCGTTCGAGGGTGACGCCCTCGTCCGTGAGCACGCGCATGCCGATCGCGAGTCCCGCGAACACGCCGTACAGCTGTGCGCGCACGGTGTTCGCGAGGGTGAACGAGCTGTCCGGGGTCCGCACGAACAGCGGGCGCCCCTCGTCGAGGCCGACGACGGGCTCGCCCGCGAGGTGGTTGTACGCGAGGAGCCCGCCCGCGTCGGCGTCCCCGTCGAGGGCCTCGCGGAGGAGCACGGCGAACGCCACGTCCGGCTCGAGCGCGAGGCCCGCGGCCGATGCGAAGCGCGCGAACAGTCCGACCCACGCGGCGAGTTCGCTCGCCCCGTTGTTGCAGTGCACCATCGCAACGGGTTCGCCGTCGGGCGTCGTGACGAGATCGAGTTCCTCGTGGCGGGCCGTGAGCGGACGGTCGAGGACGACCATCGCGAACACGCTCGTCCCGACGCTCACGTTCGCGGTGCGCGGCGTGATCGCGTTCGTCGCGACCATGCCCGTGCCCGCATCGCCCTCGGGCGGGCAGAGTGGGACGCCGGGCCGCAGCGTGCCGCTCGGATCGAGCAGCACGGCGCCCGCCGCGGTGAGGACGCCCGCGGGTCGCCCGGCCGGGAGCACCTCGGGCAGCAGGTGCCGGAGCGGTCGCGGCAGCTGGCCCGCCGCGAGGCGTTCGTACGCGTCGAGCGCCGCGGCGTCGTAGTCGCCGCGCGCGGTGTCGATCGGGAACATGCCGGAGGCATCGCCGATCCCGAGCACTCGGCGCCCCGTGAGCCGCTCGTGGACGTATCCGGCGAGCGTCGTGACGGCGTCGAGTTCGGGAACGTGTGCCTCCTCGTCGAGCACCGCCTGGTGGACGTGCGCGATCGACCAGCGCAGCGGGATGTCGAGCCCGAGCGCGTCCCCGAGTTGCGCGGACGCGACCCTCGTGGACGTGTTGCGCCACGTCCGGAACGGCACGAGCTGACGGCCCGCGGTATCGAACGCGAGGTAGCCGTGCATCATGGCGGACACGCCCATCGCCGCGAACGCGGTGGGGACGACCCCGTACCGGCCCTGCACGTCCCGCACGAGATCCGCGTAGGCGAGCCGGAGCCCCTCGTGCACGGCGTCGAGTGCGTACGTCCAGATGCCGTCGACGAACTCGTTCTCCCACGCGTGCACGCCGACCGCGAGGACGTCGTGCGGATCCTCGCCGACGAGGCACGCCTTGATGCGCGTCGAGCCGAGCTCGATGCCGAGCGTCGCACGGCCGTCGCTGACGAGATCGGCGGCGCTCATCGTCGCTCGTCCCCCGCCTGGCCGTACACGTGCTGGTAGCGCTCGTACAGCCGGTCGATCGCGTCGACGGGGAGCGGTTCGACGGGCCCCGCCTCGAGCGCGTGGTGCACGGAGCGCGCGACGTCCTCGACCATGACGGCCGCCTTCACCGCGTCGCGCGGCGACACACCGATCGTGAACGGCCCGTGGCCGCGCATGAGCACGGCACGGCTCCGGTGGCCGGACAGCGTCTCGACGATGCCCCGCCCGATCGAGTCGTCGCCGATGATCGCGAACGGTCCGACGGGCACGGGACCACCGAACTCGTCGGCCATCGCCGTGATGACGCACGGGATCTCCTCGCCGCGCGCCGCCCAGGCGACCGCGAACGTCGAGTGCGTGTGGACGACGCCACCGACCTCGGGCATGTGCCGGTACACGTACGCGTGCGCCGCTGTGTCGCTCGACGGACTGCGCTCGCTGCCCGGCGATCCGGGCACGGCCCGGCCGTCCAGGTCGCAGACGATCATGTTCTCGGGCGCGAGTTCGTCGTACGACACCCCCGAGGGCTTGATGACGAACAGCTCGGCGCCCGGAACGCGTCCGGACACGTTGCCGCCGGTCCACACGACGAGGCCGTAGCGGACGAGCTCGGCGTGCAACGCCGCGACGTCGCGCCGCACCGCGTCGATGCGCGCGTCCAGGTCGTCGTGCCCGGCTCTGTCGTCGACGAGGTCGCGCTCGTCGCGGTCGGCTGCCGCCGGGCGGGCGCCGGCGAGGTCCGCGTCCGTAGTGGTGCCGTCGGCGACGTCGTCCGTGCGCTCGTCCATCATTCGTCCTTCCGTCGCGTCACCGCACGCTGGAGCAGCACGAACACGAGCAGGATGCCGCCCGTGATGATCGTCACCGTCTCCGGCTTGATCGTGCCGTCGCGCGTGATGAGCACGTTCATGAGGCCGAGCACGATCGCCCCGACGACCGAGCCGAGCACGAAGCCCGCGCCGCCGGTGAGCAGGGTGCCGCCGATGACCGTCGCGGCGATCGCGTCGAGCTCCCAACCGATGCCCGTGATGTTCTGCCCGATGCCGAGCCGCGCCGTGTAGACCACGGCGGCGACGCCCGCGAGCGTGCCGCTCACGAGGTAGACGGTGAGCTTCGTGCGGTGCACGGGCAGGCCCATAAGCTTCGCCGACGCCTCCGACCCGCCGATCGCGTACACGGTGCGCCCGAGGCGCGTGCGGTGCAGGACGAACAGGGCGGCGAGCACGAGGGCGACCGCGATGACGACACCGCCCGTCACGACGAGATCGTTCACCTTCGGCCCGTCGATGATCGTGATCGGCGCACCGAGCGCGCGCATCGGGGAGTCGTCGGCGAGCCGCTGGGGCTCGGTGCTGAGGATGGACGCGAGGCCGCGGCCAAGGAACATCATCGCGAGCGTCGCGATGAACGGTTGCACATCGAAGTACTGGATGAGGACGCCGGACACCGCGCCGGTCGCGGTCCCGATGAGGATCATCACGAGCACGGCGAGCCAGGGGTTCCAGCCGGCGTTCGCGAGCATGACGCCCGCGACGGAGGACACGGCGATGACCGCGCCGA
Organism: Pseudoclavibacter chungangensis; assembly: GCF_013410545.1. Lineage (NCBI taxonomy): Bacteria > Bacillati > Actinomycetota > Actinomycetes > Micrococcales > Microbacteriaceae > Pseudoclavibacter > Pseudoclavibacter chungangensis. The sequence continues at coordinate 3,925,852 of NZ_JACCFV010000001.1, read as the reverse complement.
CCGAGAGGTCGATGCCGCCTGTGAGGATCACGAACGTCATGCCGACCGCGAGGATGATGACGTGTGCGTTGTTGATGAGCAGGTTCGACAGCGTGTTGTACTGCAGGATGCGGCCGTACGCGATCTCGCCGTATACGATCATCGCGATCGTGATGACGACGGCCGCGAGCGTCGGCAGCACGGACGGGTTGGAGCGGAACGCGGTCCTCGTCCGCTCGACGAGTCGCTGTGCCGCGGGAATGCGGCTCGCGATCGGTGTCGCGGTCATGCGCTGCTCCCTTCGGTGGTGGGTGAGACGCCCTCGGCGGGCGGGACGCCCGGGACGGACGGTGTCGCCGCTCGGCGTCGCGCGAACAGGGCGCGGACCCGCTGCGACTGCAGCAGGCACAGCAGGACGATCACGGCGGCCTTTGAATGCGGGCGTCGCCGAGGCCGGGATGCCGAGGAACACGATCGTCTTGTCGAGCGTCGCGATGAGCAGTGCCCCGACGAACGCACCGCCGATCGAGAACCGTCCGCCGGCGAGCGAGGTGCCGCCGATGACGACGGCGAGGATCGCGTCGAGTTCGAGCTGGTACCCCGTGCGGGAGATGTCGACGGTCATGACCGAGCCGACGGCGAAGATGCCGGCGATGCCCGCGAGCAGGCCGCTCAGCGTGTAGACCGCGACGACGAACCCCGCGGGGCGGATACCCGCCATGCGGCTCGCGGCGGGGTTGATGCCGATCGCCTCGATCATGAGTCCGAACGCGGAGCGCCGCACGATGAGCGCGACGAGCACGGTGATGCCGACCGCGAGGAGGAACACGACGGGCAGGCCGACGACGTAGCCGTTCGCGATCCACTGGAACGGTGCGTTCGCGGCGTTCGTGTTCTGCCCGGCCGTGATGACCTTCGCGATACCGCGCCCGGCGAGCATCATGATGAGTGTGCTGATGAACGGCTGCAGTCCGAGCGTCGTGATGAGGACGCCGTTGACGGCACCGATGAGGGTGCTGACGAGGAGCGCGAGGCCCACGGCCGCGAGTGCCGCACCGACCGAGTCGGCCGCGGCGGCGCTCTTCAGGAACTCCATCGACACGGCGCCCGAGACGACCATGATCGAACCGACCGACAGGTCGATGCCCCGCGTCGCGACGACGAGCGACATGCCGACCGCGATCATGATGACGGGTGCGCTCACGCGCAGGATGTCGATGAGGTTGCCGACGAGGTTCCCGTTCTGCGGGTTGATCGACAGCGCGAGGTAGCCGGGATCCTTGACGAGGTTCACGACGAGCAGCAGCGCGATCGCGACGAGGGCCCAGAACCACGGCGCCCGGAGCAGATCTCGGCCGCGTTCGAGCGGCTTCGGTGGCGCCGGAGCCGCGAGCACGGGTGGTGGGGTCGTCATGCGCTCGTCTCCCGTTCGTCGTCACCGCGTTCGTCGGGGATGTCGGAAGCGACCTCGGCGTCAGGCTCGCCCTCGGCGCCCGGCTCGTCGCGCGGCATCCGTCCGGCGGGTTCGCCGCCGTCGTCGGCCACGTCCCCGTCCGCAATCTCCCGTCCGACGCGATCGCGTCGACGATCGACTGCGCCGTCGTCGTCGCATCCACCTCGATCTCGCCGATCTTGCGGTGATCCTTCATGACGACGATCCGCTCGCTCAGCCGTACGACCTCCTCCAGTTCCGAGGAGATGAAGACGACGGAGGTGCCCTGCTTCGCGAGCTCGACGACGGCCTCCTGGATCTCGGCCTTGGCCCCGATGTCGATGCCGCGCGTGGGCTCGTCGAGGATGAGCAGCTCGGGACCCGTCGCGAGCCAGCGGCCGAGCAGCACCTTCTGTTGATTGCCGCCGGAGAGGTTGCGGATCGGTCGGTCGGGGTCGGCGGGCCGTACCCCGAGTTCGGTCATGTAGGTCTGCACGATCCGTTCCTTCTCGGCCTTCGGGATGGGCCGTGCCCAGCCGCGCCTGGCCTGCACGGCGAGGATGAGGTTCTCGCGCACCGTGAGGTCGCCGACGATGCCCTCGTCGCGCCGGTTCTCGGTCGAGTACGCGATGCCGTGCCGGAGCCCGGCGTCGGGTGTCGCGAGGGTCACGGTCCGCCCGTCGATGTCGATCGACCCGGCGTCTGCGCGATCGGCTCCGGAGAGGAGCCGTGCGAGTTCGGTGCGGCCCGATCCGAGGAGCCCGGCGACACCGAGCACCTCACCGCGCCGGACGACGAGATCGGTCGGCTCGACGCGCCCCTTCCGTGCGATGCCGTTCGCCTCGAGGAGCACGCGCCGCGGCTCGTGGTCGGCGAGCTCGCTCGCCTCCCGATCGATCGAGTCGAGGACCGCGAGCTCCTTGCCGATCATGAGCGAGATGAGGGTCGACCGGTCGAGATCCGCGGTCGGGTATTCGCCGACGAACGTGCCGTTGCGGAGCACCGTGATGCGGTCGCTGATCTCGTACACCTGATCGAGGAAGTGTGAGACGAAGAGGATCGCGACGCCTCGGTCGCGGCGATCGCGCATGACGTCGAAGAGTGCCGCGACCTCGCCCGCGTCGAGGCTCGACGTGGGCTCGTCGAGGATGAGCACACGGGAGTCGGTCACCGTCGCGCGGCTGATCGCGACGAGATGCTGCATCGCGATGGAGATGCTCGACAGCGGTGCGCGCGGGTCGAGGTGCCCGAGGCCCATCCCCTCGAGGACGTCCCTCGCGGCGGCGTAGGTCGCCCGCCAGTCGATGCCGAACCAGCCGCGCACCTCGTGGCCGAGCATGAGGTTCTCGCCGATGTCGAGATTCGTGCAGAGATTGACCTCCTGGTACACGGTCGAGATGCCCGCGGCCTGCGCGTCGGCGGTCGTGCGGAAACTGCGCGGCTCGCCGAGCACCGAGATCGTGCCCGCATCGATCGGGTAGACCCCGGTGAGGGCCTTGATGAGCGTCGACTTGCCGGCGCCGTTCTCGCCCATGAGGGTGTGGACCTCGCCCGGCAGCAGGCGGAAGTCGACACCGTCGAGCGCCTTCACGCCCGGGAAGGCGATGGTGATGCCCGTCATCTCGACGACGGGCGTGCGTGCGTCCATGATCACTCCGTTGTGTGGGGCCGACGGGCCGGGCGTCGCGGTCGTGCGGGCTCGCCGAAGGAACCCGGTGGGCGGCGACGCCCGGCCGTCGGTGTCGGATCAGTACTCGCGGCCCTCGTCGAGTGCCTTCTGTGCGTCCTCGGGGGTGGCGAACACCACGCTCGGGACCGTGATGTCGGGCTCGACGGTCTCGCCCGCGAGCACCTGCTGGACGGCTTCGAGCGCGGTCGGGCCGAACAGCGGGTTGTACTCGGCGACGAAGCTCAGCTTGCCCGCGGCGAGTGCCTCGAGTGCCGGGGTCGTCCCGTCGATCGTCGCGATCTTCACGTCCACACCGGGCACGAGTCCTGCCTCCTCGACGGCCTGCACGGCCCCGAGGCCCATCTCGTCGTTCTGGGCGATGACGAGTTGGATGTCGTTGCCGTTGTCCTTGAGGACCGTCTCGAAGACGCTCTTCGCCTCCTCGGTCGACCAGTCCGCGGTCTGGGAGCCGACCTTCTCCAGCTTCGTCGCCGCACCGGCGACGTTGTCCCAGCCCTGGTTGCGCTCGTTCACGACGCCGACGCCCGAGGGACCCTCGAGCACGAAGTACTTCGCGCCGTCCGGGAACTCGTCGACCGCCCAGGTCGCGACGGACTCGGCGACCGTGACGTTGTCGGGCGCGATTCGTGTGACATAGAGGCTCGGGTCGTCCGGCTCGATACCGCGGTCGATGAGGACCAGGGGGATCTCCGCCTCCTGCGCGCGCTTGAGCGAATCCTCCCAGCCGGTGGCTTCGGTTGCCGAGAGCAGGATCACGTCGACGCCCTCGTCGACGAACGACGTGAAGGCATCGATCTGCGACTTCTGGTCGAGGTTCGCCGCGGGTGCGTACTTGAGGTCGAAGCCGGCGTCGGCCGAGAACGTCTCTTGGATGTTCGCCTCGTTCGCCGCGCGCCAGTTGCCCTCGGGACCGACGGCGACGAATCCGACGGTGATCGTGTCGCCGCCACCGCCGTCGCCACCGCTCGCGCACGCGCCGAGTGTGAGCGCCATCGCGCCTGCCGCGGCGAGACCGATGAGCGATCGGATCCGATTCCTGTGTGCCATGCCATCTCCTCCTTGAGATCTCGGGTCGTGTCGCCCGAACGGGCCGTGCCGCGCGGCACCGGTCAGGGTGTGCGCGGTGTCGGCGCAGGACCGAACGTGTTGCCCACGATGATGTTACCGGTAACAAGAGCCGTTTCGAATCTTGCCCCGGCTCGCAGCCGTCACGCCGGTCGCCTCGGTCCCGCGAGCGACCAGCGGGCGACCGACCGGCCCGCACAGCCGTCGGGAGCCGACGGCTCAGACGCGCCCCGAGGAAGGCGGGCACCGGCGTCGCGCGCTCCGGACACCGCGCGGCGGGCATCCGGGGGCCGGCGAGGGCTCCGACGTCGGCGGGAGGTGTCACCGTGCGGTGGGTCCCGCCGTCGCGACGAGCGTTGCGGCGTGCCCCGCCTCGGTCGGGGGTGCACGTGCGCGACAGGACACGCAGGCCCGACGCGTCGACGCGCGTCGCGGCCGCCCTGCCCTCGGCTGAGGACGCCCCACCCGACGCATCCCGCGGATCCACCAACACGACGAGTGTCGTGTCCTCTCCCACCCCGCCCCGGGACACACCCACCCGACCGATCACGACGGGCCGCCACCGAGGCCGGCGTCGCGGCCGGCCCCGCCCTCAGTCCGGGGTACTCCCCCGCGGCGGCGCCGTCGACTCCCGGACCACGAGCTCCGCGGGCGTCGTCGCCCCGTCGACGGATCCGTCGCGTTCGAGGGCGCGCACGAGCAGGCGGAGGATCGTCGCGCCGAGTGCGTGGAAGTCCTGCCGGACGGTCGTCAGCGGTGGCAGGAAGTGGCGGGCGTCGGGCAGATCGTCGAAACCGACGACGCTCACGTCCTCGGGCACCCGCAGGCCACGGTCGTGCAGGCCGTGGATGACCCCGAGCGCCATCTGGTCGTTCGCGACGAACACGGCCGTCCCCGTCCCGAGGTCGGGCGACTCGAGTGCGTAGCGGTAGCCTGCGTCGCTCGACCAGTCACCCACACCCGGTTCGACGATCTCGAGGCCCGCGCGCTCGAGCGTCGAACGCCACGCACGTTCGCGTTCGCGAGCATCGAGCCAATCGAGCGGGCCCGCGAGGTGGCGGATGCGTGTGTGCCCCTGGTCGACGAGGTGTTGCACGGCCTCGCTCGCGCCCTTGCGCTGGTCGACCGAGACGGAGAGGATGCCGTCCCCCGCATCCGCCGCGACGACGAGCGTCGGCACGCGCGGTGAGCTCTCTCGGAGCGCGGCGAGCGACGACGAGCGCGGCGCGATGACGCACATCGCCTCGACCCCCTGGGTCATGAGGTACTCGACCCCGTCACCCACCCCGCTGCGCGCGTCCTCGCCGACGGAGGCGGTCGTCACGGTGTAGCCCGCGGCCCGCGCAGCGGCCTCGACGCCGCGGACGGTGCTGCCGGGGCCGAACTCGACGGCGCTGTCGACGAGCACCCCGATGCGCTTCGTCCGACTCGTCGCGAGGGCGCGTGCGATCGAGTTGCGCGTGTAGCCGACCTCCTCGATCGCGCGCTGCACGCGCTCACGCGTCGACTCGCGGATGTTCGAGTGCCCGTTGAGCACGCGGGAGACGGTCTGGTGCGAAACGCCTGCGACCTCCGCGACGTCGTAGATGCTGGGGCGCCCGCCCTCACGACGTCCGGCCTCGCGACCCCCGGCATCGGTCGTGCGCATGGTGCCCCTTCCGCGCTCGTACCGACGCCTCGGTCGGGGACGACGTCGTCGTCACGGGCTCAGGCTACCGCCCGCCCCGCGAGGACGTCACAGCCCCCGCTCGCCGCGTTCCGGGTGGTTCTCGGGGTTCCGGGTGCCCCGGAACCCCGAGAACCACCCGGAACGCGGCCTGCGTGAGATCGGCCTGCGCGAACTCGCGGCGGCTCGCGGCCGCCGCGTCACGTGATGCGAGCGACCCTGAGCTTCACGCGCTCCGACGGTGCCGCGGCGAGCAGCGCGTCGGCGGCCGCGCGAGCGACGTCGGGGCTGCGCGCGCCCCGGCTCGTCGCGATCGTCGCGCTCACGGCCTCGGGTGATCGCGTGACCGCGTCCTCCTCGCGCACGTCGCGTCCCGTGACGGTCGCGGCGAGCCATGTGACGGAGGCGACCACGGCGCGCACGCCCGCCTGCGGATACACCGCGACCACGCCCGGCACGGTCACGAGCAGTTCGTCCAGCCGCACCTGCGGCGTTCCCGGAATCGTCATCGCTCCCCCTCCTCCACGATCGACCCGCCGGGCCGTGACACCGGGCCGTGCACGTCGGCGATCACGATGTCGACGGCCTCGACCCGCAGCTCGGTGTGCTGCTCGAGCGCGGCGAAGACCGCCGCGCGCAGACGCTCGGTGATCGCCCGCACGTCGCTCGGCCACACGACACTCGCCGTCAATTCGACGCGGATCGGCGCGCCGGGCGTCTCGACGTCGCCGACGAGGTCGCTGCGTGCCACGAACACCCCGTCGACCGCATCGCCCGTCGCACGCAGCATCGCGTGCACCGCACCCTCCGAGATCGACAGCTCGACGCGCGGATCCGGGTGATGCAGCGGCAGCTCCCGGCCCGGGCGCAACTCCCGCACGATCGTGTCGCGGATGTCGTCGAACCACGCGCGCGACGGCTCGGGCAGTTGCTCCGCATCCGACTCCAAGAGCTCCTGTGAGAGCCTCAAGACGTTCTCGAGCGAGTCGAGCGCGTTGAGGCACTCGGGACACGACTCGATGCGTTCGTCCCTCGGCGTCCGACCCGATTCGAGGTACTCGCTGAGCTCCTCGAGGGTCGCGCCGCACTCGAGTTGCGGCTGTTCGGTGGTCATCGCCATTCCTCCATCCGGACGGTGATGCTGGTTCGTGCCCGCGCGAGACTCCCGCGCACGGTGCTCGCGGGGAGCCCGAGCTCCTGCCCGATCTCGTCGTAGCTGAGCCCCGCACCCTCCCGCAGCAGCCAGCACCGCCGCTGCGTCTCGGGCAACGAGTCGAGGGCCCGTGCGAGGGCTTCGAGCTGCGCGGAACGGATCGCCGAGTCGTCGGGCGAGGCGGCTGCGGGCGCGACGGGTTCGACGGTGTCGAGCGGGACGGGCACGGGCCGCCGCCGCACGAACGTCGTCGCCTCGTGGCTCGCGATCCGCATGAACCACGCGCGCACGGCCGACGGGTCGCGGAGGGTGTCGAGTTTTCGCCACGCGACGATGAACGCGTTCTGCACGACGTCGTCCGCGTCGGCCCTCGAGCCGACGATGCGGGCGACGTACGCGCGCATGAGCGGGGCGTGGCGTCGCACGAGTTCCCCGAACGCATCCGGATCCTGATCGAGAGAACGAGCGACGAGGATCGCGTCGCTCACGGGCACCTCGGTGCCCGCTCCGAGCTCGTCCGTCGACGTCACGATGCCTCCCGAAACATCTCCCGAAACTTCTTCGTGACGAATGCGCCCCTCCGGGCGTCTTATGTGTGAGCGACCATAACGCTCCCGTGCGGGACCGCACTGAGTCCCGCGTCGGAATCCACGTCACGACCTGAGGGAGTCATCATGACCGAGCAGGATCTCACCACGAGCAACGCCGGCGTCGAAGCCGGCACCCACACCCCGGCGGCACCCGCCTCGCGCGTCGACCGGGTCGACCGCGGATCGCGGGTCACCGTGACCGACGCGAGCCGTGCCGACGGGACCGGCAGCACGACGATCGCCGAGGGGGTCGTCGCGAAGGTCGCCGGCATCGCCGCGCGCGAGGTCAACGGCGTCTACGCCCTCGGCGGCGGCGGCGCACGGACCCTCGGCGCGATCCGCGACGCGATCAACGCGACCGACCTCACGCAGGGCGTCAAGGTCGAGGTCGGCGAGACGCAGGCGGCGGTCGACATCACCCTCGTGGTGGAGTACCCGGCGCCCATCCAGGCCGTCGCGGCCGAGGTCCGTGCCGCCGTCACCCGCGCGATCACGCAGCTCGTCGGCCTCGAGGTCGTCGAGGTCAACATCGCCGTCGACGACGTGCACCTGCCCAACGTCGACGACGACAACGACCACAACGAGTCGCGCGTCTCATGAGCACGACCGCCTTCGGGACGCTCGTCGGCGTCCTCCTCGCCCTCGCCGCGCTCCAGTTCGGGTTCTGGGGATTCCTCCTCGCGGCCGTGTTCGCGATCATCGGCGGGCTCGTCGGACGCTTCGCCTCCGGCAAGCTCGACCTGCGTGCGATCGTGAACGCGTTCACCGGTCGGCGTACGTCGTAATGGACGCGCGTCAGGGCGTCCCGCCCGCCGACGCCGTCCCGAAGGCGGACGGCCGGGCCGAGCCCGCCGGTCGCACCACCGTCCAGGAGCGTGTGCTCCGTCGGGTCGCCGAAGCGGCGTCCGCCGAGGCCATCGGCGTCGGCATCGGCGATGTGACGGCCCGACTCGGGCGCTATCGGGGGGATCTCGCGCTGCAGATCCGCTCGCCGTTCCCGGTCCCGGATCTCGACGACGAGGCCGCCGTCGCGGCAGCCGTTCCCGTCGCCGAGCGGGCCGCGGCGATCCAGATCGAGCTCCGTGACCGCCTCGAGACGCTCCTCGGACGGGGCATCGGCCGCGTCGAGATCCGCATCGACGGCGCGAAGGTCAGCACACGGAGGAGGGTCAGATGAGCACCGAAGGTTCCGTCCGACGCGTCGTCCGCCGGGAGCTGACCTCGCCGCGGAGCGTCGCGATGACCGTCGTCGTCGTGCTGCTCGTCGCCGCCCTCGTGTGGGTCGCGGTCGAGCTCGTGCTCCGCATCCTCGGTCGCACGGCGCTCCTCGGGTCGCCCGGACCGGTCCTCGACGGCATCGTGGCACTGCCCACCGAACCCGCACCGTGGGTACCCGGCGTCGCCGTGGCGGCCGTCGTGATCGGTCTCGTGTTCGTCGTCCTGGCGGTGACGCCGGGGAAGCGTCCGCGTCACGCGCTCACGTGCGGGACGCGCGGCGTGATCGCCGACAACGGCGTCATCGCGTCGGCACTCGCTCGGCACCTGGCGGAGGAGCTCTCGCTCGAACCGTCCTCGGTCGTCGTCGGGGTCGGGCACCGCACGGTCGACGTGCGGGTGAGCCCCGAGGCGGGTTTGCCCGTGGACCGAGCGGTGGTGCGGAAGATCGCCGAGGGCGAGTTGTCGCGCTACGGCGTCACGCCACGCCCGCGCACCTCGGTGCGCGTCGCAGAGAAGGGGGAGTGACGATGAACAACACGAACCGTGGGCTCAACCGCCTGCTCGTGGGGGTCTTCGGACTCGCGCTGCTCGCCGGCGGGGCGGCCACGCTCGCCGCGCTGTACGTTCCCGAGTTCGGTCGTCTCTGGACGCAGGGCACGACGGCCGCGCGCGATTGGCTCGCCGCTGCCGAGTCGGCGTCCCGCATCGGCGACTCGGCCGTGACGTGGCTCGAGGTCGGGCTGTTCGCCGTGATCGTCGTGCTCGTGGTGCTCCTGCTCGCGCTCCCGATCCGGGTCGTGACGAGGAGTTCGCGGCCGCGCGAACGCGGTGTCGGGTACGACAATCCGCTGGGCCGGGTCGTCGTCTCGGACGCGTTCTCGTCCGATGCGCTGCGGCAGGCGCTCGGGTCGCGCGACGAGATCCTGTCATCCCACGTGGGGCTCCGCGACGTGCGCGGGACGGAGGTGCTGCAGGTCGCGGTCACGCCACGGCAGTCGACCCCGCCCGACGAGGTCGTCGGCACGCTCGACCGGTTGCTCGACGGGCTCGAGAAGCTCACGGGCCCGGGCGCGCCGGCGATCATCACGATCCACTCGAGCTTGCGGACGAAGTTCGCAAGCGAGCAGCGCCGGGTCGACTGAACCGGCGCCGCGCCGCAACTCCAGGGGGACGAACCACACCCGTCCTTCGCCACGACGAGTGAGATCGACACGAAAAAGGCCGGGTTGTTGCTACCGGGCCCGGGGCCCGGTAGCAACAACCCGGCTTTCTATCGCCGGACAAGGGTCGCGGGGAGCCCTCGCAGCTGCGGCTCGGGGAGGGACTCGCGGGTCCAGCGCGGGGCGTCGCGGGCGGGACTCGCGGGGCGTCGCGGGCGGGACTCGCGGGGCGTCGCGGGCGGGACTCGCGGGGCGTCGCGGGTGGGACTCGCGGGGCGTCGCGGGCCGTGCTCGTACGATGGGCTGCGCCGCGGCGAACCCGCCGTCCGGCGCAGCCAGCGTGCCGTTCCGCGTGAACCGGCCGCCGAACGGAGGGCGACCATGACCGACGAGCTCGACACGACCGCAACCGCCTACGAGTCACAGGCCCGCGCCGCCATCCTCGCCGAACTCGACGAAGACGCCGACGTCGCACGCTTCGTGCGTTCGCACCTCGACGAGCTCGACGCCGACTATTGGGTCGAACACTTCGGCACGCCCGCACCGACCGCCGAGGCCGTCGTCGCAGGTCTCGAGATGGGCTGGGCCCGCACCGACGAGGAGGACGAGGAGATCTGGCACTCCGTCGACTTCGCCCTCCCCGACGACGCGAGCGAGCAGATCCTCGTCGTGAACTTCGACCGCGACGGCGCGGCGGGCGATGTGACCGTCGAGAACTGACGCACCCCGAGGCGTGGCGGCGAGTGCCCACCCCGGCCGCATCGACCGTCTCCGGAACCGGACCCCATGGACCTTCGCCTCTTCCGCTCTTTCCTCGAGGTCGCCGAGACCCGCAACTTCACGCGCGCGGCCGCGCGCATCCACCTCGCGCAATCGGCGCTGAGCCAGCAGATCTCGCTCCTCGAACGCGACCTCGGCGTCCGCCTCTTCCACCGGACCTCGCGCTCTGTGACGCTCACCGAGGCGGGCACCGCGCTCGTACCGCTCGCCCGCGACCTGCTCAGGCGGACGGAGCGGATCCGCGCCGAGATGGACGCGCTCGCCGGGCTCGAACGCGGCACACTCCTCATCGGCCTGCTGCAGACCCCGACACCCGTGTTCGACATCGTGGACCTCCTCGGCACGTTCAGGGACGCCCACCCCGGCATCGAACTGCACGTCACGGACGCGCCGTCCGAGGTCATGACCGCGCGGGTCGCGTCCGGCGATCTCGACCTCGCCATCGTCGGGCTCGCGCACGACGAGGTGCCCGCCGACCTCGACTACGTCCCGCTCGCGGTCGAACCGCTCGTCGCGGTCACCGCGGCGGACGGTGTGCTCGACGGCACCGACCCGGAAGCGCTCGCGACGTCGCGGCCGCTGGCCCGTTCGTGCACTTCGCGCCGGGCTCGGGCATCCGGAGGCGCGTCGAGGCGGCGTTCGCGCGCGCCGGGGTGACCCCCGATCGCGCGTTCGAACTCAGCCAGATCCCGGACATGATGCGCCTCGCCGCGCGCGGGCTGGGCGTGACCGTCGCCCCGCTCGCCGCGGCGCGCGCATGGCACCCGTCGGACGGCCCGGACGCGCGATCCGACACCTGACCGACGCACAGGCCGTGCATCCGTCGGGCCTCGTGTCGGCACCCGGTCGCCGCTCGGCCGCGGCATCCGCGTTCGTCGAACTCGTCGAGGCACGCGTCGGCGCGAACGATCGCGGCTCGCGATCGCAGCGAACGCGAAGCGATGTTGGACGGCGCACGGCGGATCCCGAATGATGAACGGGTGAGTTCCGCGTCCACACCCCGAGTCCCCCGTCCGGTCGATCCTCGATGACGCGCACGCCGGACTCCACCGGAACGAGCGGGGCGACCGGGCCGATGAATCGTCGGGCACCGAGCGGCTGGTCGCTCGCGGCCGTGACGTACGCCTTCACGACGGTCATGATGGGCACGACACTCCCGACGCCCCTGTACCCGGCCTACGAGGCGCAGTATCACTTCGGCAGCCTCACGACGACGATCCTGTTCGCCGTCTACGCGGTCGGCGTCATCGGCGCGCTCGTGCTGTTCGGGCAGGCCTCCAACCGGTTCGGGCGGCGCCCGGTGCTCGTCGCGGGGGTCGTCGTCTCGCTCCTCTCGGCGATCCTGTTCATCACGGCGGACGCCATGTGGGTGCTCTACGTCGCCCGCATCGTCTCGGGTGTCTCCGCGGGGATCTTCACCGCGACCGGCACGGCCGCGGTCATGGAGAACGCCCCGAAGGGCCGCACGATGCTCGCCTCCGCGCTCGCGACGGCCGCGAACATCGGCGGGCTCGGCCTCGGCGTGCTGCTCGCGGGCGTCCTCGCGGCGACGGCGGCGACACCCCTGCGCACGCCGTACATCGTGCACGCGGGGCTGCTCGTGATCGCGGGCCTCGCGATGTTCGTCGTGCGCGAGACGATCGAGCGGCGCCCCGACGCGCCCGTCGTCCGGCTGCCCCGCGTTCCCCGCGAGGCACGCCCCGTCTTCCGGGCATCGGCGATCGGCGCACTCACGGGCTTCGCGTCGTGCGGCATCTACACGTCGATCGTGCCGGCGTTCATGACCGAACTGCTCGACGTGCACGACCCCGCCACGATCGGATTCGTCGCGTTCCTCCTGTTCGGCGCCTCCGCGACCGCACAGATCCTGTTCCGCTCGCGCAGCGAGCGCACGCTCATCACGATCGGCTGCATCTCGCTCGTGATCGGCATGGCGCTCATGGCGACCGCGCTGCTCACCTCGCTCCTGTGGGTGCTCATCGCGGCGGCCGTCCTCGCGGGCATCGGCCAGGGCAGTCTCTTCATGGGCGGCATGCGGGCCGTCACCTCGCGCACGCCCGCCGAGTCGCGGACGGAGGCGACGACCTCGTTCTTCCTCGTCGCCTACGTCGCGATCTCCGTGCCGATCGTCACGGCCGGACTCCTCACGCAGGTGCTCTCCCTCACGACCACGGGCCTCTTGTGCGCCGGCGCGATCGGCGTCGCCACACTCCTCGCGCTGCCGTTCCTCGGCCGGTTCTCCCGCGACCGCGGTTGATCCCGCCCGCGCGCCCCCTCGCTCCAGCACCAGGTCCACACCCATGTCCGGAAGGAACCCCATGCCCGAAACCTTTGCCGTCGGAACCGTCGTCGGCAGCATCTCCAAGACCTCGATCAACCGTCGCCTCGCGCTCGCGCTCGAGAAGCTCGGGCCCGAGGTGGGGCTCGAGCTGCGGGAGATCCCGATCGAGCCCCTGCCGTTCTACAACCGCGACTACGAGGAGGAGGGCGCGAGCTACCCCGCCGCCGCGACCGAGTTCCGTGAGCGAATCGCGGCCGCCGACGGCATCCTGTTCGTCACCACGGAGTACAACCGCTCGGTGCCGGGCGTACTGAAGAACGCGATCGACTGGGTCAGCCGCCCGAAGACCGATGCCCCCATGGGCGGCAAGCCGAGTTACGTCGTCGGGACGTCGCGCGGCTCGATCGGCACCGCACTCGCGCAGCAGCACCTGCGCTCGCCGCTGTTCTTCCTCGCCTCGCCGCAGCTCGCGCAGCCCGAGGTGTTCCTGCGCTACACGGACGGGCTCATCAACGACGAGGGTGAGATCACGAACGAAGCGACGCGCGACTTCCTGCGTTCGGCGCTCCAGGCGTTCCACGCGCACCTCGTGCTGCACGTCGGCCACCGGGAAGCCTGACCACCGCACACTCCGCTCCGAACGGGAGCGGACGCCGAGCGGGCGTCCGCTCCCGTGCGGCGTTCGTCGTGGGACCGCCGCGAGGCGGAGGCTGTCGTAGCGTTCGCCGCACCGCACCTGACGCTTCGCCGTCGAGGTAGACTGATCTACCTAATATCGGGCGCGAGCATCGAAACAGCCTCACGGGACGGACGGGACCGAACATGACGACGCCCGGTACGACGTCCGCCCGCGAGCGCCTCCTCGTCGCCGCGGCCCGCTTGTTCTACGAGCGCGGCATCCACGCGACGGGCATCGACACGATCACGCGCGAGGCCGGTGTCGCGAAGATGAGCCTCTACAACAACTTCGCCTCGAAGGACGAACTCGTCTCGGCCTACCTCGACCGCCGGCACGAGGAGTGGCTCGCGCTGTACCGCGCGCGCCTCGCGGGCGCCGCCACCCCCACCGCCAGCGTGCTCGCCGTGTTCGACGCGTACCTCGATCACGCCGCCGCATCGGGCGGCTTCCGCGGGTGCGGCCTGCTGAACGCCGCGGCCGAGCTATCGACGGGAAGCGCGGGCAGGCGTGCGGTGCGACGCCACAAGGAGGAGGTCGAGTCGATCCTCGCCTCGCACCTCCACGAGGCAGCGGTGGACGACGCGGCGGCGACCGCCGAGCACCTCGCCCTCCTGCTGGAGGGGGCGGTTGAGCGCGCCGGGCTGGAGGGCGATCCGCGTCGGCTCGAATCGGCACGACGCCTCGCGGTGACCGTCCTGGACGCCTCGTGACGCGGGGTGCCCTCGTCGGCACCGGTGCGATCCTGGTCACGTCCGTGCTGTGGGGGACGACGGGCACCGCGGCCACGTTCGCACCGGACGCGGGGCCGCTCGCGATCGGTGCCGCGGCACTCGGCATCGGCGGCCTGCTGCAGGCGCTCGTCGCGATCCCGGCGCTCCGCGCGTCGCGCGACGTCCTGCGGGCGAACGCGGCGACGGTGCTCATCGGGGCGCTCGGTGTCGCCGTCTACCCGCTCGCGTTCTACGCGTCGATGGCCGCGGCCGGTGTCGCGATCGGCTCGGTCGTCTCACTCGCCTCCGCTCCGCTCGCCTCCGGATTGCTCGAACGGTTCCTCGACCGACGCAGGCTCGGGCGCCGCTGGACGATCGCCGCCGCCCTCGGCATCGTGGGCAGCGGCCTGCTGTGCATCGCGAAACTGCGCGACCCCGCCGAGGCGGCCGCCGGCACGACCCTGCTCGGCATCGGGCTCGGGCTCGTCGCGGGCATCACCTACGCGGGCTACTCGTGGTGCGTGCGTCGCCTCCTCGCGGCGGGCGCGGGTCGTGCCGCGGCGATGGGGGCCGTGTTCGGCGCGGGCGGCGCGCTGCTCGTGCCGGTGCTGTGCATCACGGCCGCGCCGCTCGTCGGCTCGCGCGACTTCCTGCTCGTCGCCGGATACATGGCGCTCGTGCCGATGTTCTGCGGCTACCTCCTGTTCGGCTTCGGCCTCACGCGCGTCCCCGCGAGCACGGCCACGACGATCACGCTGACCGAGCCGGCCGTCGCGACGGTCCTCGCCGTCGCGGTCGTCGGGGAGCGACTCGCGCCCGTCGCGTGGATCGGCCTCGCCGTGATCGGCCTCGCGCTCGTCGTGCTCGTGGTGCCCCTGCCGGGCTCGCGCGCCGCGACATCGGCGGACGAGGCCGTCGACCGCCGCATCGCCGACGGGCCGGGGGCGGGCTCGTCCCCGCCGACGTCATCGCCGCCGACTCACTCGACCCTCACGATTCCGACGGGCCCCGCTCCCCCGAGCGGCAGGGCGCCGGTCACTCCCCCGGAACGCACACGCGGGAGGGAACGCCGAGCTCGGTCGAGCGAGCGGCGAGCAGCCGACGGGTGAACTCGTGCTCCGGCGCGCCGACGACGCGATCGACGGGGCCACGCTCGACGACCTCGCCGTCCTGCATGACGAGGATCTCGTCGCTGATCGACTCGACGACGCCGAGGTCGTGGCTGATGAACACGATCGCCACGCCGAGACGCTCCCGGAGTCGGACGAACAGCTCCAGCACGGTGCGCTGAACCGTCGCGTCGAGCGCCGAGACGGGTTCGTCGGCGACGAGCACGCTCGGGTCCGAGGCGATGGCGCGCGCGATCGCGACGCGCTGGCGCTGCCCGCCCGACAGTTGCCAGGGCCGTCGCGAGCCGAGCGCGGGATCGAGATCGACGAGCCGGAGCAGCTCGTCGATGCGCCGATCGTCCGGGCGCGCGGGTGACTCGCGCACGATCCGACGCACCGTCCAGCGCGGGTCGAAGCTGCCGAACGCGTCCTGCTGAACGAGCTGGATCGCACCGCGCCGTCGGTGCCGATCGCGCTCCCGCACGGCACGCACGCGGCCCCTCCCCTGACCGCGCCCGGACGTCGCGGTGCCGACGTCCGCCGCACCGAGCCGGCCGAGCCAGGGCTCGCCACCGAGGTGGACGGTGCCCGCGTCGGGCTCCTCGATCGCGAGCAGCAGGCGGGCGAGCGTGCTCTTGCCCGAGCCGGACTCGCCGACGACGCCGAGGGTCGTGCCGCGCCGCAGTTCGAGGTAGACGTCGGCGACCGCGTCGACCGCCCCGCCGCCGGGGAGCGCGTAGCCCTTGCGCAGGCCGCGGGCGACGAGCACCGGCTCGGTGTCGGACGTCGTGTCGTCGGCCCCGGACGCGGGGTCGTCCACCGCATCGGCGACGTCGTGGACCGTGATGCGCCTGCCGTCGGGTACCGCGGCGAGGAGTGCGCGCGTCTCCTCGTGGGCGGGCGCGCGGAGGACGTCGTCGGCCGCACCGCGTTCGACGACGCGACCGTCGCGCAGCACGAGCACCTCGTCGGCGAGCTCCGCGACGACGCCGAGGTCGTGGCTGACGACGAGCAGACCGATCCCCTCCCGCTTACGTGCGGCGAGGAGGTCGAGGACGAGGCGTCGCGTGATCGTGTCGAGCGCGGTCGTGGGCTCGTCGGCGATGATGAAGCTCGGCTCCGCCGCGAGCGCCGAGGCGATGAGGGCGCGCTGGCGCAGGCCGCCGGAGAGTTCGCCGGGGAACTGCAGCGCACGCGTCCCGGGTGCGGGGATGCCGACGCGCGTCATGAGTTCGAGGACGCGTTCGCGACGTTCGTCGACCGTGAGGCCGGGCTCGTGGATGCGCAGCGGCTCGGCGATCTCGTCCCCCACCCGCCGGAGCGGGTCGAGGGCGTTCTGCGAGTCCTGCGTGACGAGCGCGACGGTGCGTCCGCGGACGTGCTGCCAGGCGCGGTCGTCGGCAGCACGCAGCTCGCGGTCGCCGATGCGCAGGGTCGTCGCGTGCACCGTCGCCTCCTCGGGCACGAGCCCGATCGCGGCGCGCGCGCTCAGGCTCTTGCCCGCGCCCGATTCCCCGACGAGCGCGACGCACCGGCCCGGCTCCAACGTGAACCCGATGTCCTCGACGACCGTCCGTCGCCCGAACCGGATCGTCAGTCCGTCGATCTCGATCACGATCGCCCCCTGTCCCAGCGCAATTGCAGGCGCCGTCCGACGACCGTGACGGCGACGACGGTCGCGATGAGCGCGAGGCCCGCGAACGTGCTCACCCACCACGCGTCGGCGAGCCGGTTGCGACCCTCGCCGATGATGAGTCCCCATTCGGGTTCGGGCGGTTGCAGCCCGAGTCCGAGGAAGCTGAGGCCCGCGGCCGCCGAGACGGCGCTCCCGAAGCCGATCATGGCCATGAGCACGAGCGGGCCCGCCATGTTCGGCAGCATGTGGACGAGCGCGGCGCGCCACGCGGGCACACCGAGCACGCGCGCGGCGGTCATGTAGCCGGAGCGGCGCACGAGCTTCGCCTGTACGCGTCCCATGCGCACGTAGAGGGGGATCATGCCGATCGCGATGCCGAGCGTCACCTGTTGGATGCCCGCACCGAACACGGCGACGATCGCGAGCGCGACGAGCAGCGACGGGAAGGCGAGGAGCACGTCGGTCCCCCGGGCGATGACCGTGTCGACGGGTCGTGCGCCCGCGATCAGGCCGATGCAGAGACCGACGACGAGCGCCGCGAGGGTCGCGGTGACCCCGACGACGAGCGAGGCGCGCGCCCCGTGCACGATCCGTGTGTAGACGTCACGGCCCGAAGCGTCGGTGCCGAGCGGATGGTCGGCGCTCGGTGCGAGCAACACGGCACCGCTGTCGGCCGCGATCGGGTCGCCCGGGGCGAGCAGGGAGGGCGCGAGCACCGCCGTGAGTACGAGGGCGAGGAACGCGATGCACAGCCACAGGCCGAGATCGGCGGGCCGGATGCGCGAACGACGTGCCGGTGGTCCCGGACGTTTCGTCCCCGTCGTGCCCGCATCCGGACCGTCGTTCGCTCGCGCCGAACCGGTTCGCGTGCCCTCGTTCGCGCCGTTCGCGCCGTTCGCGCTGTTCACGCCGTTCGTGCCGCTCATGCCGCTGCCGTCCGCACGGGGTCGACGGTCTCGGCCGCCTCGCGGACGGAGCGCCGCCGCCCCTCGATCGTCCGCAGGCGTGGATCGACGAACATCGCGATGAGGTCGACGAGCGCGTTGACGACGACGAACACGAGTGCGGAGAGCATCGTGACGGCGAGCACGACGGGCAGGTCGCGGTTGATGATCGCGTCGAGCGTCACGCGCCCGAGCCCCTGCCGCGCGAACACGTTCTCGACGAGCACCGTGCCGCCGAGCAGGCCGCCGAGGCTGAACGCGACGACGGTGAGCAGGCTCGCGCTCGAGTGCCGGAGCGTGTGCCGCGCGAACAGGCCGCCTCGACTGAGCCCGCGGGCCCGGGCGGTCTCGGCGAACGGTTCCCGCTCGGCGCGGTCGAGCCCGTCGCGCAGGAGCTGCGCGAAGTACCCGGCCATCGGAATCGCGAGGGCGATCGCGGGCAGGATGAGCCGTGTCGCCTCGTTGCCGCCAGTCACGGGCAGCCACTTCAGGCGGTAGGCGAACCACTGTGCGAGCGCGAGCGCGATCCAGAACGTCGGGCTCGAGATCGCGACGAGCTCGACGACGTCGGCCACGCGACGCGACACGCCCCGCCGCGTGACGGCGGCAAGCAGGTACGCGAGGCCGAGGGCGAGGGCGAGCGCAGCCAGCGTGAGCCACAGCGTGGGGAGGGCGTGGGAGGCGAGCAGATCGAGCACGGGGCGGCGCGCGCGATACGACACCCCGAAGTCACCCGTGAGGGGGCGGACGAGCGCCGCGAGGTACTGCTGCCACAGCGGCAGGTCGAGCCCGAGGTCCGTCCGCAGCGCCTGCCGCGTCTCGGCCGGAACCGACGCGGAGGTACCGAGGATCGTGTCGACGGGGTCGCCCGGCACGGCCTTCAGCAGGAGGAACGCGAGCGTGACCGCGCCCCACATGACGAGCGCACCCTGCGAGATCCAGCGGCCGAGTGCCCGGACGACCCACACGTCCCTCACCCGACCGACGGGAGTGTCGCCGAGGGGCGCGACGCGTGCGACGTCATGCCGAGGTGATCCAGGCGCCCTGGAAGTCGGGGCGTCCGAAGCTGTCGAACTGCACCCCCTGCACGCTCGGGGCCATGACGACCGCGGTCTGGAGCGGGAACAGCGGCACGATCGCGACGTTCTGCACGTTCCACTCCTGGATCTTCGCGTAGATCGCGGCCTGCTCCGCGGGGTCGGTCGTCGCGACGGCCTCGTCGAGGAGCCGGTCGATCTCGGGGTCCGCGACGCGGCTCGCGTTCTGGAACCCCTCGGTGGAGAGGTGGCTACGCAGGGCGCCGTCGGCGGAGATCGACGAGAAGCTCCAGTCGGTGATGTCCCAGTCGTAGACGTTGACGCCGTCGACGCGCCAACGGTCGGCGTAGGCGTCGGTCTCCTCGTAGACGAGTTCGATGCCGATCTGCTTGAGGTCCTCGATGAGGAAGTTGACGAGCGCGACCTTGTCCTCGTTGCCGTCGATCCACTTGAGCCAGTCGATGTGCAGCCGCTGCCCGTCCTTCACGCGGTACCCCTCGGCGTCGCGCTCGGTCCAGCCGGCCTCGTCGAGGAGGGCTTCGGCGCGGGCCGGGTCGTGCGCCCACGTGCCCTCGACGGCGGGGTCGTACGCGTTGGGCGTGGTGGGGCTGAGGATGCTCCAGGGCCGCTCGAGACCACCACCGAACGCGGCCTGCACGGCGGCGTCGAGGTCGATGCCGAGTTGGAACGCCTGCCGGACGCGCACATCGGCGAAGACGCCGGGGCCGCTCTCGGGGTGGAGGGCGTTGCGGTCCCAGTTGAGGATCGCCGACCAGGGCAGGCCGGGCGCGGTCGTGAGCTGCGTCGTGACGGCGTCCCGCCCGATCTGCTCGAGGGCCTTCGGGGTGAGGTCGGTCGCGACGAGCGTCTCGCCGCTCTGCACGGCGCCGACGCGGCCCGCCTCCTCGGGGATGAACCGGATCGTGACGCCGTCGAGGTGCGCGGCGCCGGGGTTCGCGGAGATGTCGCTCGGCCACGCGTAGTCGGGGTTCTTCGTGAGCGCGAGTTCCTGCCCGACGAGGAGGTCGGCGACCGAGAAGGGCCCGCTCCCGACCGTGATGCCCGCGCCGCCCGCACGTAACTCGTCCTGCGAGTGTCCCGCGAGCGCGGCGGGTGAGTACATGCCCGCGTAGGTCGTGCTGAGTGCGGAAAGGAGCGGGGCGAACGGCTCGGACAGGCGGATGGTCAGCTCGTGGTCGCCCGTGGCCTCGGCGCCCGCGAAGCGGTCACCGCCGAGGTCGCTCGCGATCTTCGCCGACGCCGTCTCGGGCGCGAAGATGTGGTCGAAGTTCGCGACCGCGGCCGCCGCGTCGAACGGCTCGCCGTCATGGAACGTGACGTCGTCACGCAGCTGGAAGACGTACTCGAGCCCGTCCTCGGAGATCGTCCACGAGCTCGCGAGCCACGGGTGCACCTCGCCGTCGGGCGTGACCGCGACGAGCGAGTCGAAGACGTTCCGCAGCGCGGTCGACGTGGCATCGAACTGGCTCGAGTGCGGGTCGAGCAGTCCCTCGAGGTCGCTCGCGATGGCGAACGAGAGCGTGCCGCCGTCGACCGGCTCGCCCGAGCCTGCGCCGTCGGCCCCGGTCGACGTGCAGGCGCTCGCGCCGAGCGCGATCGCGAGCGCGGTGGCGACCACCGCGAGGCCACGGCGCCGGGTGCGTCGGTTCGGGCCGCCGGGGTGGTCGGTGCTCGTGGCGGACGTCGCGTCCGACGCCGTGGACCGGCTTCTGGTCACTGCTGCTCCTCATGTCGTCTGGGCCCGCACGGGGGTTCTCCCCGGCGCGCCCCTGGTCGGTGTCCGGCCGTGCGTCCCGCGTCACCGCGCGACGGACGGTCCGTGCCGATCGACGAGCCTAGTCCGATTCACGCTTTCTTGTACGCAGTTCATGAAACATGTTCCGCGGCTCGATCCGACACTGTGGCGGGGAACGCGACGCCGATCGCCTCGTCGACGAGATCCCGGACCGTCGCGAGGAACGCCACCTGCTCGTCGAGCAGGTAGTTCGACGGCAGGTGGACGAGCACGACATCGGCCGCCGCGAGCGCGAGATCGGTGCGGAGGAACTCGACGACGTGCGCCGGGTCACCGATCGCGTTGTGGGCGACCCGACTCCGGAGTTTGAACGCGTGCTGCGGTTCGCCCGGCGCATCGGGACGAAGGAAGCTCTCCCACTCGGCGATGTTCTCGCGCGTCTTCGCGTCGATGCGCGAGCCCGTGAGCGGCAGCACCGTGCGACTGATGCTCGTCTCGGGTGGCGTGCGCCGCCCGCCCGCGACCGCCGACAGGTAGCGCTCGATCTGCCGGTACTGCGCGATCTCGACGGGCAGATCGAGCGCCCGGGGCTCGGCGACGAGGTTCGACAACTGCAGTTTGAGGCCGAGTCGTGCCGCACGGTCGACGCTCGCGTCACTCCCCGCCCCGAGCCAGATGCGCTCGCGCAGCCCGGGACTCCTCGGGTGGACGATGACCGGTTCGTCCGACGCGACGCCGGGCAGCATGCGATCCGGTGCGGCCTCGAGCGCACCACCGTCGAGGAGCCGGAGGAACTCCTCGAAACCGGCGTCGATGCTCGCGCGGTCGGGGTAGCGACGCTCCCAACCCGAGGCGATCCGCCGGTCGACGGGCCCGGTGGCGATGCCGATCTCGAGCCGTTCGCCGGAGACGAGGTCGAGGGTCTGGAGTTCTTCGAGCAGCCGGATCGGCTCCTGGCTGTGGAACGAGATGACGGCCGTGCCGAGGTGCATCGTGCTCGTGTGCTGCGAGGCCGCGGCGAGCACCGAGACGGGGCCGGACAGGTAGGGCTGGAAGTGCCGCGTGCGCAGCATGCCCGCGCTGTAGCCGAGCTGTTCGGCCTCGTGGAACAACCGGATGATCGAGCGGTGCGCGTCACCGATCGACTGCGCCTCGCCACCGACGAACGTGAGGAACCCGAGCCGGATGCCGCCCGTGCGCCGAACCGCCGCGTGCGCTGGATCGTCGAAGATCGCCCTTCGCGCGTCGAGATCGCGTTCGTCGAGCCCGGTGTACGGCTCGCGGTAGCTCATGCGCCGTGCCCGTCGAGGAGCGCGCGAATCCGCGGCAACAGTTGCGTGCCCATCTCGATGTAGTCGTCGAGCCCGCCGTACGCGGAGAACGAGAACCGGCGGATGCCGAGATCGGCGTACGCCGCGACGGCGCTCGCGACGGTGTCATAGCCGCCGACGAGCGCGGCGGAGGAGCCGATCGCGCCCGTCGCCTGCGCCGGCTCGGTCCAGAGCGCGGTGTCGTGCACCGCGCCACGTTCGGCGATGCGCAGGATCCGCTTCGACGCCTCCGCACCCGGGAGGCCCACGTGGCGGGCGATCTCACCCCGTGGCCGCGCACGGGCCCGGTGCGCGGTGAGGCGTTCGAGGAGCGCGTCCGCCTTCGCCCACGCGAGCTCGTCGCTCGGCGCGATGACGGGCTTGAAACTGATCATGTACGCCTCGGGGCCAGCGGTGCCCGCCTCGGTGGCGAGTGCACGCACCCGGTCGAGCTGTCCCCGCGTGTCCGCGAGCGGCTCACCCCAGAGGGCGAAGACGTCGGCCCGCTCGGCACCCACACGGTACGCGGCCTCCGAGGAGCCGCCGAGCGAGATCGGCAGCGGCACACCGGCGAACGGCTTGACCTTCGGCGTGTAGTCGACGATGCGATAGAACTCGCCGTCGTGATCGAAGGACGTCTCGGACGACCACGCGCGGCGCAGGATGTCGATGTACTCCCCCATGCGCCGGTAACGAGCGTCCTTGTCGATGAAGTCGCCGTCACGCCACTGGTCGCTCTCGTTGCCGCCCGCGATGAGGTGCACCTGCGTGCGCCCGGCGCTCAACTGGTCGATCGTCGCGTAGGACTTCGCGGCCGCGGTCGGTGCGGCCGTATTGGGGCGCAGCGCGATGACGAGGCCGAGGCGTTCCGTGTGGGACGCGACGGTCGCGGCGATCGCGAACGGATCGAGCGAGTACGAGGAGTAGACGAGGATCGCCTGGTCGAAACCGATGGCCTCGAGCACCTGCGCACTCGTGACCGTCGCGGCGGGGTCGAAGAGCGTCCGTGCGCCGCCCGCGGGATCCGCGCGCGTGGTCTGCAGACCGCCGACGAAGGTGACTCCGAACGCTTCGGGCATGCTCACTCCTTCTCGATGACCGCCGTCCGGGCCGCGCGCCATCCGCGAGACGCGTCGGAACGTCGATGCTCGCGATGCCGGCGCTCACCCGGGCCACGGCACAGTCCGGTCCGGTCCGGTGTGACGCATCGAGACCGTGTCCGAACGATCACCGATTGATATTCAACTCAGTCCAACAATAGCCCCTCCGCCGGCGCCCACGGGATCCTCCGCAGGACGGACGAGGGGCACGCGTGGTCACGCGCGCGTGCGCACACCCGGCTCGTCGCCTGTCGCGCGACGTTCGGTCGTCGCCTGATCCCACGACCGACGCGCCGCGTCGATGTCCGCGCGATTGGCGGCAGCCCAGTCGACGAGTTCCTTGAGGACGCCGGTCAGTGAGTGCCCGACCCTGGTGAGCGAGTACTCCACCTGCGGCGGCGACGTGTCGAGGACGGTGCGATCGATCAACCCGTCGCGTTGCAGTCGACGAAGGGTGACCGTGAGCATTCGTTGCGAGATGCCGTCGACGGAACGCCGGAGCTGCCCGAAACGGCGTGGACCGTGCAGCCGGAGCTCGATGGCGACCAGCACCGACCAGGTGTCACCGATGCGGTCGAGGATGTCGCGGATGCCAGAGACCGGCCTGGTCGGTTCGCCATCGCACGCGGAGCCCCGAGCCGACTCGTCGGTGGTTATGCCGGAGTGCGCATCGGTCACGGAAGTGCCTTCTTGCTCGTTCGAGTCGTGAAAATTACCGTGGATGCTGTTGGTTACGAATGATAACCGCGAGGAGACGGGCGAACATGACATCCGCTGGATCGGTGGGGATCGTCGGGTCGGGGCCGATCAGTCAGGGACTCGCGACGCTGTGGGCACATGCGGGGTACGAGGTCACTCTCGGCGCTCGCTCGGCGGCATCGGCATCGGTCGTGACGGTTCCCGACACCGTCCGGGTCGGCACGTTCGAGGATGCGGCACGGCACGACACCGTCGTGCTCGCGGTGCGCCACGGGGGAGCCGCCGACGTCGCGAAGCGCCTGGCCCCCCATCTGGACGGCACCCTCGTGCTCGACACGATGAATGCCGTGGCGCTCATCGGCGGGAGGGCGGCGTCAGCGCTCGAACCGGGGGTCACCGAAGGACAATGGCTCGCGAGCCTGTTCCCGGGAGCGACGATCGTCCGTGCGTTCTCGCACATTCAGGACGAATTGCTGGCCTCCCGGGCACGCAGGACCCCGGGCGTGTGGGCGGTCGCCTACGCCACGGACGCCGGTGCGGAGCGCCATCGCATCGAGCGGTTGATCGACGACACGGGCTACGTACCGGTGTTCGCGGGGCCGCTCGCGAGGTCCTCGATCCTGGACCCGGGTGGCGCGGCGTTCCCCCGCCTGTTGACGGGCACCGATCTGGAGGGCCTGGTCACCGCACACCGCCTCCCCGAGATGCTCGACCGTTTCAACACGGCCACCATCGGCGCGGTGCTCCACGAGGACGTCCAGTGGTCGTTCCCCTACGGCCCCACGATCGGCGTCA
Organism: Pseudoclavibacter chungangensis; assembly: GCF_013410545.1. Classification (NCBI taxonomy): domain Bacteria; kingdom Bacillati; phylum Actinomycetota; class Actinomycetes; order Micrococcales; family Microbacteriaceae; genus Pseudoclavibacter; species Pseudoclavibacter chungangensis. Next base: position 3,901,063 of record NZ_JACCFV010000001.1, on the reverse strand, counting down.
CGGAGACCGTGCACGGACGACAGGCGGTCACCGAGCACCTCGCGCGCGTTCAGGGCTCCGGGATACGAATCTCGGACATCCGCACCGAGCTCGAGACACCGACCGGTGCCGTTGTCCACGCCACGGGCTCGTTCCCGACCCCACGCGGTCCGATCTCGAGCCCGATCGTGAGCATCGTCGCCGTTCGAGACGGCCTCATCAGCGAGGTCAACGAGTACTGGGACACCGCGGCGATCCGATAGCCGACGCAACGCTCGACGCCATCCATGTCGCAGAGGGGGCAGCACCCGCGGGGGTGCTGCGCGGCCCGTTGCGTGCGTCCCCCGGTCCACGCCGCAGTGCGTGGCCGCGTGCGGACGAACGCCTGTCCGGCAACGCCGCCGGCTCGTGCCAGCGCATGCGCGTGAGTCCCGATGCCCCACCCGCCGCGTGTCCCACCGTTGGGCGTCGTCTCGGGCAACCTCCCGGAACGGATCGAACGCGAGTGGAGTGAAGTGTGCAACCCTCGTTCGCGGAACCGGAGACGTACCGGTGGGACTCGCCGCGGGGGCGGCGCGAGGGGGCATTGTGGCGGGATCGGATTCGCCCGCGTCGAGGAACACGGACGCGGACGCCGGGGACGGGGACGGCGCTGCGACGGCCGGGCGACCGTCCGACGACGCGCACGCAGTGCACCCACGTAGCGACGCGGCAATGCGAACCCCCGGACCGCGCGTCTGGAATCTGCCGCGCGAGGAGCACCGGCGTCACGAGCCCGCCGACCCGTCGCCGAGGATCCGAAGCGGCGCCGACGCCCCGATCGCGAGCGGGCCGACCGCCGCGGCGCCGATCGCCGACGCACCGACATCCGACACGTACCGATGGACCCTCGCGGATGCCGCCGAGGACGACCGCGCCGTGATGCTCGGTCCCGCGACCGCCGGGTCGGTGGCGCCCCGGCCTGCGCCCGACGCGACCGCACCCGTGAGCGTGGCCGCCACGACCGACGACGAGCACGAGTCCGTCCCCCCGACGGCGAGCAACCCCCGCGGGCCGCTCGATCCGCGTCGGCCACTCGACCCGTTGCGACCGACCGCCGCGCCGCGATGGTTCGACACGCTTCCCGTGCCCGACGAGGACGAGCACGCCTCGACGCACGAGTCGGTGCCGGAGGTCGAATCCGGCGCGGTCCCGGCCGAATCGGGCGAAGCAGAATCGGGCGAAGCAGAATCGAGCCCTTCAGCGGCCTCGCATCCTGACGCGCGGACCGCAGCGGCGACGGACGCCGCCACGCCGCGGCCGGTGCGTCGGGGCACGCTCGCTCGACGCATCCCGCCCGTCCCGGGCCCGCGTGCCGACCTCGGTGCCGCGGAGGATGTCCGAGTGGATGTCGGGGGCGGTGCCCGGCGGGATGTCGATGCCGGGACTCGCCGACATGCTGGAGCCGAGGGCCGCCCGGATTCCGGCGACAGTGTCCGGTCGGATGCCGGCGCCGACGCCCGACCCGCTGCGGTCCCGGACGCGGACGGAGACCCGTCCGCGTCCTCTGCTCGACCCCCGGCTCCCGCTCCCGCTCCGGGTCCGGCTCCGGCTCCGGCTCCGGCTCCGGCTCCGGCTCCGGCTCCGGGCGTATCCCAGGCCGGCTTCGCCCCACTCCCCCCGATGTTCACGCCGCCTCCGGCCGCGCACCCGTCGGCGCTGCCCGCACCGGCGACGGACGCATCCCGCGCCGCACCGGACGACGGTCACGCGGGCAGCCCGCTGGGCTTCGTGATCGACCCACCGGTGACACCGGTGACACCGTCGTTCGACGCGCCCGTCTGGCCCTGGGGTGCGTCCGCGGCCGAGCACACGACCGGGCCGACCGGGCCGCAGCCGCGCGTCGGCGTGACGCACACGCCCCACCTCGCGGATCCACCGGCGCACGTCGATACACCGCCGTGGACGACCCCCGATCCGCCGCGGGACGTCCCTGTGGACGTGCCCGGCTACTCCGCGAACGGACACGGCGAGCGGCCCCAGCACGCCGAGCAGTCCGAGCACGCCGAGCACGCCGAGCACGCCGAGCACGCCGAGCACGCCGAGCACGCCGAGCACGCCGAGCACGCCGAGCGATCATCCGACTCCTGGTGGCTCGACACCCCGAAGACCCCGATCACCGATCCGTCGGAATCGGTCCGACCGCGGGCGGCCTCGCGGCCCCCGGCCCGCGCCGAGCCGACGGCCGCCGAGCCGATGCCCGCCGAGCCGACGGCCGCCGACTCGGCACCGCGATCGACGAACGTCCGTCCCGCGAGCGCGCCGCGGTCACCGTCCGCGGAACCGTCCCGCGGCCCGCGGCGGCGGAAGCAGGTGCCCGGCACGCCGCCGGCCGAGCTCCCGCCGCCGATCGAGCAGACTCCGGAGACCGAGGCCACACGTGCTGCCGCCGAGGCCGCGGCGCGTCGCGCCGTCGCGTACAGTGCCGACGGTCGACGCACCCGGGCCTCGGAGCGGGTGATCACGCTCGTGAGCTGGGTCATCATCACTGGGGCCTTCGTCGCACTCATCGCCTGGGTCGCGCAGTTCTGAGCCCGCACGGTCACGCCCGGTCGTCCCCTCGGTCCGTCGCGCGCCGCAACCGCGTCGATCGCGGCCAGTACAGTGGACGTTCGCGAATGTGGACAGCATGCCCACTCGACAGGAGGTCGGCCCCGGTGAGGAAGAACGACGGCACGAGGCCGGTTCCGATCCTCGACCCGCTGGCGACCGGCCCGATCGACATCTCGCTGCGCACCCACCGGCTCTCGCCGTGGACGGTCGCGCTCTCGATCGCCGCCCTCACGCTCCTCGCCCTCAATCTGCGCACGGCGGTGTCGAGCCTCTCGCCCGTCGTGACGCACATCCGGACCGAGCTCGACCTGCCGAGCGTGCTCGTCGGTGTGATCGGGATGCTCCCGCCGCTGTGCTTCGCGCTCGCGGGTGTCCTGGCGCCGCTCATCGCCCGGTACCTCTCCCTCGAGACGACGATCCTCCTGGGGCTCGTCCTCATCACGGCCGGCTCGGTACTGCGCGCCGCGGCCCCGGCCTCGTGGGCGATCATCGTCGGCACGGCGGTCGCGCTGTTCGCGATGGGGGTCGCGAACGTGCTCCTCCCGGCGATCGTGAAGGACCGCTTCCCGGACCACGTCGGCCTCATCTCGGCCGTCTACGTGACCCTCCTCGCGGTGTCGGCATTCCTGCCGCCCCTCATCGCGGTGCCGCTCGCGGACGGCCCCGGCTGGCGCATCTCGCTCGGGGTGTGGGCGGCGCTCGCGCTCGTCGCGGTGCTGCCGTGGCTCGGCCTGTTGCCGAGCCGCTCGCGACCGCGCCGCATCCGACGCGGTCACCGCGTCGGACGCGCGCCGTGGCGGAGCCGCACCGCGTGGGCGATCACGGGCCTGTTCACGCTGTCGTCGCTCAACTCGTACGCCGTCTACGCGTGGCTCCCGCAGATCCTCGTCGAGCTCAAGGGCCTCGACCCCACGAGCGCGAGCCTGCAGTTGAGCCTGTTCGCGGCACTCGGGATCCCGCTCGGGCTGCTCACGCCGCTCGTCGCCACGCGTCGCGGATTCGTCCGCCCCGCGGCGTTCCTCGCGATCGCGTCGCTGCTCGTCGGGTACCCGCTGCTCGTGTTCGGCCCGGTCGAGCTCGTGCCGGTCGCGGTGTGCACGTTCGGGCTCGTCCAGTTGCTGTTCTCGCTCGGCCTCACGCTCGTCGGCATGCGCTCCGCCTCGGCCGAGGAGGCGGCGTCGCTCAGCGGGTTCATGCAGGGCGTCGGCTACCTCGTCGCCGCCTCGGGTCCGCTGCTGCTCGGCGTCCTGAACGCGGCGACCGACTCCTGGCTGCCCGGGCTCGTCTTCCTCACCTGCACGGCGTTCCTCGCGATCCCGGCGGCGATCCTCATCGACCGCCCGGACCCCGAGCCCGCCGACTGACACCGACCGCCGGCGTCACACGAGGCCACACGGCGGCACCGGACAGCCGATGTTCGTGCGCGGCTGCCAGGATCGTGCCGGCCCCCAGACCGAACGAATGCCCCCGAGAGGACCAACATGACGACGGCACCGACCCTCACGCTCAACGACGGCACCGAGCTGCCGAGCATCGGATTCGGCACGTACCCGCACGACGGCGAGGACTCGGCCGAGCCCACCAGGGTCGCGCTCGAGCTCGGTTACCGCCTGCTCGACACGGCGCTGCGGTACGAGAACGAGGAGGCCGTCGGGCGCGGCGTGCGTGAATCGGACGTGCCCCGCGACCAGATCGTCGTCACGAGCAAGGTGCCCGGCCGATTCCACGGCTACGACGAGGCACGCGAGAGCTTCGAACGCTCGAACGCGAACCTCGGCCTCGACACGATCGACCTGTTCCTCATCCATTGGCCGCTCCCCAAGGTGGGCAAGTACGTGGACACCTGGCGGGCACTCGTCGATCTGCAGCGCGAGGGCCTCGTGCGTTCGATCGGCGTCTCGAACTTCACGCCCGAGCACCTCGAGCGCATCATCGACGCGACCGGCGTCGTGCCGGCCGTCAACCAGGTCGAGCTGCATCCCTACTTCCCGCAGGCGGAGCTTCGCGCGTTCCACGCCGAGCACGGCATCGTGACGCAGGCGTGGAGCCCGCTCGGGCGCGGCGAGCTGCTCGAGGACGAGCGCGTGCTCGCGGTCGCGAACGCGCACGGCGTCACGCCGGCACAGGCGATCCTGCGCTGGCACGTGCAGATCGGTTCGGTGCCGATCCCGAAGTCGCGCTCGGTCGAGCGGCAGCGCGCGAACCTCGACGTGTTCGGTTTCGAGCTGAGCGACGCCGAGATCGACACGCTCTCGTCGCTCGAGCGCGGGCGACTCTGGGACCAGGACCCGGACACGCACGAGGAGTTCTGACGTCGGCCTCGCGGCCGCGCCCCCACGCGGGACGCATCCGCGGGTCGTACAGTGTGGGCCGTCCCGGGGCGGACGCCACGGACGGACGGATCGAATCGAGAGGTAGGACGCGCACGACATGAGCAGCATCATCGTTCTCGGGGGCCACGGCAAGGTGGCCCGCCTGTTCACCCCGCTCCTCGTCGAGGCGGGCCACCGGGTGACATCCGTCATCCGCGATCCCGCACAGCGGGACGAGATCGAGGCGCTCGGCGCGACGCCGGTCGTCGCCGACATCCAGATCCTCGACATCGACGGCTTCGCGGCGCTCTATGCCGAACAGGACGCGATCGTGTGGTCGGCGGGCGCCGGTGGCGGTGACCCGGCTCGGACGTACGCGATCGATCGCGACGCGGCCGTCCACTCGATCCAGGCCGCGCAGAACGTGGGGCCCAGCCGCTACCTCATGGTGTCGTGGTCGGGTTCGCGCATCGCGCACGGCGTTCCGCAGTCGAGCGACTTCTTCGCCTACGCGCAGTCGAAGGCGATCGCCGACGCGGTGCTGCGCGACAGCGGCCTCGATGCGACGATCATCGCGCCGAGCACCCTCACGGACGAGCCCGGCACGGGCCTCGTCGAGCCCGCGGGTGCGCGCGGCAGCGTGCCCCGTGCCGACGTCGCGGCGGTCGTCGCGGCCGCCGTGGACGACCCGAGGACGATCGGACGCACGCTGCGCTTCGACGCGGGCGACCTCCCGATCGCGTCGTATCTCGCGCGCGCCGAATCGGGCTGAGTCGGACCGAGTGGGACCGAGTCGGACCGAGTCGGACCGAATCGCTCAGGGCCCCGCCGGTGTGAGACCGGCGGGGCCCTGATCCGCGAACCGCCCCGTGGCGATCGTCGCGAACATGAGGGCGGCGATCGTCTCGGCGTCGGTGATCCGCCCCGTCGCGAGGAGTTGCTGCACCTCGCGCCACGGCACGCGTCGGACGTCGGCGATGCCCTCTTCCGCCCGGCTCGCCGTGCCGTCGTCGGGTGCGGCGCGCAATCCCCGGGCGAGGAACACGTGCTCCGGGGCGTTGCTGATGCCGTTGAGCGACGTCATGTCGCCGATGTGGTCCCACGAGTCGGCGACGAGCCCCGTCTCCTCCGCGAGCTCGCGCTTCGCGGCGACGAGCGGCTCTTCGCCGTCCGTGCTGCCTGCGGGCACCTCGGTCGACCAGCTCGCCGTCGTGAAGCGGTAGAGGTCGATCAGCACGACCCGCTCGTACTCGTCGATCGCGACGACGAACACCGACGGGTGCCTGACCTCGACGACGCCGTAGATGCCGGTTCCGCCGTCGGGGCGCACGACGGCGTCCTCGCGCACGCGGATCCAGGGGTTCGCGTAGATCTCCCGCGTCGAGGTCGTGGTCCAGCCGTTCGTCCGCACGGGGCGCTCCTCGTCGGTCATTTCACGAGCCGGGATCGCACGCGATCGGCGAGGACGCGGCCACCCGTCTGACAGGTCGGACAGTATTCGAAGGTCGAGTCGACGAACTCGACGTGGCGGATCGTGTCGCCGCACACGGGGCACGGGCTCCCGGCGCGGCCGTGCACGCGGAGCGCCTCGCGCTTCTCGGACTTGAGCTCGCTCGCGGGCCTCCCCGAGGCGCGTTCCACGGCCTCGGCGAGCGTCGTGCGCACGGCCGCGTAGAGCCGTTCACGATCGGCCGCCGGCATGTCGGCCGGCTTGTACGGCGACATGCGTGCGGCGTGGAGGATCTCGTCGGAGTAGGCGTTCCCGATGCCCGCGATGCGGCGCTGATCGCGCAGCACGCCCTTGATGCGTGCACGGCCGGCCGCGTCGAGGATGCGGTCGAACGCCTCGGCGGTGAACGCGTCGCTCATGGGGTCGAGGCCGAGGGTGCGGACGGCGTCGATCTCGTCGGGATCGTGCACGAGGTGGATCGCGAGGCGCTTCGCCGTGCCCGCCTCGGTGAGGTCGAAGCCGGAGCCGTCGTCGAGCACGAGCCGCGCGGCGAGCGGCCCTCGCCCGGGTTTCGTGGGCTTCGGTGCCGCGCTGCGCCACCGCAACCACCCGGCTCGCGCGAGGTGCACGAGGAGGTGGAGCCCGTCGTCGGTCGCGAGGTCGAGCCACTTGCCATGCCGCGTGACATCGGTGATGGTGCGGCCCGCGAGGGCGGTGACGGGCGGGTCGAAGGTCTTGAGCGCCGAGACGACGAGCACGTCGACGCGCGCGATCGTGCGCCCGACGAGCCGCTCGCGCAGATCGGCCACGAGCGCGGCGACCTCGGGCAGTTCGGGCATGAAGCGATTCTGCACCCACCCACCGACAGGCACGTGTGCACGTCCGCTCCGTCCCGCGCTCCGTTCACCGGCGCGGTCCCTGGTTCACGAGGAGCGCGTCGTTCGCGAGGAGCTCATGGTTCGCGAGGCGCCCCTCGTTCGCGAGGAGTCCGTGGTTGGCGAGCGACCACGTGGTTCGTGAGCTGCCCCATGGCCCGGATGTCCATGGTCCGGATGGGAGGATCGATCGCCGACGCGACCCGACGCACCGAGCATCGGCGGGCGGAGGTGAGGAGCCGACATGACCGACCACGCCACGGGACTCCGTGAGTTGCGCGCGCTCCTGGCGATGCTGCGCGACCCACGCCTCAGGGCCTCGATCGCACTCGTACTCGCGGGCCCGGTCGACGCCCGTGAACTGCCCGGGCTGCGTGCGCTCGAGGGGATCGGGTTCGTGGCGACCGACGGCGACACGGCCCGATTGCGCGAGTCGTTCGTCACCGAGCTGCTCCCGGTGCTCGCGGCCGCGACCGGGCCCCTCGCGGTGCTCGACGGTGAGCGCATCGCGATCGGTTCGCTGCCGCGCGCCGAGGTCGATGCGACCGTGCGCGCCGTCGTCGATCGATGCGTCGATCCCCGGGACCGACTCAGCGAACCGATCCTCAACGCGCGGCTCGGCATGTTCGTCACCGATGTCGCGTTCGTGCGACGGCACGCCGCCGACCTCGGCGTCCTCGAGCGAACGTCGGACGGATCGAGCTACCGTCGCGTCGATCCCGAGCGCACGACGCTCGCCTGATCTCACGCCCTCGTGGTGGACACACATCGCGGGGTGGTTCGTCCCGTGGAGGCTCTCGATATCGGGCGCCGTCCGATCCCGCTCGCCGTCATCCCGGCGCGCTCCGAGAGCCGACCCCGCGGTCCGGACGAAGCTCCCATGGGGACGGGTACCCCTCCCCGTCCCCGTCCGAGCGTTCGGCTGGTTCTCGGCGCGCGGACACGAGCGGACACGGACGACTCCACCGCCTTCGACGCGTCTCCTCGCCGATAAGAAAGCGCTGCTCGTAGGCACATTCGGGCCCAGGATGACCGGGCCGGCAGCACCGTCCTCGGCTCGAACACCCGCCCGATCGGGCACCGCCCGGACGTCCCGGCAGGCGGTCCCGGCACCTGAGGACAACCTTCCACGCGTGTACCCCAGCCAATACGCTGATGGAACCGACGTACCGGGGGGACGTCGGTTCCGCGAGGGGGCGCGCAGCTTCACGCGGTCGACACCGGTGTGCTCGCACACCGGTCCATCCGACCCGCTGCGCGCCCCCTCGCACCTCACACGGCGGAGTCGTTGACCCCGGGCACGATCGTTCGCCCGGCATCGGCCTCGTTCGGCCTGAACGCGCGTTGTCCGCCCCGGGCACGATCGTGCGCCCCGACACCGGGGCGTTCGTCGAGGATCGCGAGCGTTCGCCACGAGCACAGACGAACCGCTCCGTGGGACCCTGGAGGCATGCACCACGACGATCGTGACGAACACGACCGACCCCGGTCCGCAGACGAACGCGCGCATGATCCGCTCGGCGGCTACCTCTCCTCCGCCCGCTCGGAGCACGACGGCGCAGCGACGTGGACGGCGTTCGACGGTCACCGCGAGTCGGCTGCTGGGACGCCCGATAACGGGAGCGGCACGGTAGGCGGTGACGCGGTCGACGCGACCGGCTCGGCGCAGCCGGGTCTCGTTCGGGCCGACGTGTGGACGGAGAGGCACGGCTCGACACCTCGGATCCGGATCGCGTGGGACCCCGCCGCCCCGCTGCAGCGCCTCGTCGACGATCTGCGTGCGTCCATCGACCTCGCCGCGACCGTCGGGCACGATCGGCTCGTCCGTCGGGGCGAACGCGTGTGCGTGCAGCCGTCCGCATCGCGCGCCGGCGGACAGCGCGGGGCGTCACCGGCGGACGCTGCGACCGCGACTGCCGCCGCACCGCGAGCCACCCGCTCGGCGGCCCGAACGGTCACGACCGGGAAGGCGAGGCTGGAGGCCACGAGGTCGGCGGGCCGCCCGGCACGGGCGGCGGCGTCCGAGCCCTCGAAGCCGAACGTCACGAGGGACCGCCCACAGAACGCGCGCAACCTCTTCCTCGTCGTCGCGACGCTCGCGGGCCTGTACATGGTCGTCTCGGGGCTGATCGAGGCGTTCAGCTGACGGGACCAGGGCGTCCGCCCGTCCGAGGGGAACGAGGAGTCGGGCGGCGGAGCCGCGCGGCCCGGCGGCGGGAGCCTGGCGTCGGAACCGCGCGGCCCCACGTTGGGGGCCTGGCGCACCGCGACGGGACCCGGGCACACCGCGACGGGGACCTGGCACACCGCGGCGGGCCCCGAGCACACCGCGACGGGATGCGGGCACACCGGGACGGGAACCGATACTCCGCGGCGAGAACCCGGCGCCCGGTCGACGAGTGGGTGGCCGCCGTCGGCTCCTGAGGGATCGTTCGCCCGGGCATGGCACGCTGTCGGCATGACCGAGCAGTCCATCCCGAGCGAGTCGCACGACGCCGACGTCTCGCCGGAGATCATCACCGACCTTCGCCGCCTCGTGGACGACGCGGGTATCACGACCGACCGACGGCTCATCGAACGCATCCTCGCCACCGGCCTGGGTCTCGGGCTCGACGGCACCGGACGCCTCGACCTCAAGATCGCGTCGACCGCGCTCGAGGAGATGCGCTCCGCGTTCCGGCTGTTCGCCCGCTATCGCGGACTCCCGAAGGTGACGGTGTTCGGCTCGGCGCGCACGAAGGAGGACGACGAGCTGTACCGCATCACGAGCAATGTGTCGGCGGCTCTCGCGCGCAACGGCTGGCTCGTCGTGACGGGCGCCGGGCCCGGCATCATGCGCGCCGCCGCCGAGGGCGCCGGGCCGGAACACTCGATCGGCATCTCGATCCGGCTGCCGTTCGAGCAACCCAACGCGGTGCTCGACCACGACGTGAACCTCGTGACGATGAAGTACTTCTTCACCCGCAAGCTCATGCTCGTGAAGGAGTCGCACGGGTTCGTCTGCGTGCCCGGCGGGTTCGGCACGCTCGACGAGCTGTTCGAACTCCTGACGCTGCAGCAGACGGGCAAGTCGGTCCCCGTGCCGATCGTGCTGCTCGACCGACCGGGCGGCACGTTCTGGGCGGGCCTGAAGCGGTTCGCGGACGAGCAGCTCGTCCCGTCGGGCGTCATCTCGCCCGGTGACCTCGATCGGGTGCTCATCACGGACTCGGAGGATGCCGCGGCTGCCGAGATCACGGGCTTCTGGCGCAACTACGACTCGCTGCGCTGGGTCGGCGACCGCCTCGTGCTGCGGCTGAAGAACACCCCGAGCGACGAGGAGATCGCGGGGCTCAACGAACGCTTCGCCGACCTCGCCGGCTCTCACGGCATCCGGCGGACGGAGCCGCTGCGCGCCGAGGTGCACGACGGCGACGAGCTCGAGCTGCCGCGCCTCGTCCTCCACCTCGACGCACACCACGTGGGCCGCCTGCACGAGCTGATCCGCGCGATCAACGAACTGCCGAGCGCACCGGCGCGGTAGCACACGCGGCCGCGACCGCGACCGCGGCCGCGACCGCGACCGCGGCCGCGGGGGGCAGGTCCCGTCACGACGCCCCGCAGCACGAAAAAGCCGGGTTGTTGCTACCGGGCCCGGGGCCCGGTAGCAACAACCCGGCTTTTTGCGCACGGCCCCGCGCCGGGCTGGTCGGGACAAGACACAACTAGACGAGACACGACTAGACGAGACACAACTAGACGGGACACGACATGCTGCTCACAGGACGCCGTCGGGTTCTTCGACAGACCTCGTGCCACGAGAGGGCTCGTCCCTTCGGCCAGCTTCCTCAGGCGTTGACTCTCAGTCGTTGACGTCGTCGGTTCGGCGCGTCGCCTCGTTCTCGTGCTGGGCCGGCACGGTCCGCGGCCGCCACGCACCGGCCCCCGGACCGCGACGACGGCTCAGCGATCGCCGTCGAGCGCCCGACGCTCCGCGTCGAACGCTTCACGCGCCGCGGTGATCGCCGATTGATGTCGTACCGCCCACAGCGCCAGTCCGAGAGCGGGCTCGATCAGGGTTCGGCCCAACTCGGTGAGCGCGTACTCGACTCGTGGTGGCACCTCAGCATGGACGGTTCGTGAGACGAGGCCGTCACGCTCGAGACTGCGCAGTTTCAGCGTCAGCATCCGCTGCGAAATGCCTGGTACGCGACGAAGCAACTCGCTGAACCTCAGCTCGCCCGAGCGAAGCATGCCGATGATCAAAAGGGACCACTTGTCCCCCACCCGATCCAGCAGCTCGCGCACGGCGCGACCGGTGTCGGTTTCCAGACAGTCCGCTTCCTGGCCCTCCAGTGACGCGAAGACCGTCGCGTCGACGTCGACCGTCTCGGACATCGTCCCTCCCAGTGTCTGTCCCGGGCGCATGGTGTCCCGGGCGCATGGTGCCCCGGGCGCATGGTGACCCGGGCACATCGATGTGCCTTTTGTACGGCCGATCGAAGTCACACATGATGTTGCCTGTTACAAACAGTAACCGACTCGTCGGGGCCCCGCTCGTCGCCGGCTCCCTGTTCGAAAGAAGCACCGTGATCATCGCTCTCTGGATCGTCAATGCGATCCTCGCCCTCATCTTCCTCGCCGCCGGGGTCATGAAACTCGCCCGTTCACGGGAGGCGCTCGCATCCTCCGGCTTGGCCTGGACCGCGGACGCCTCCCCGGGCACCGTCAAGGCCGTCGGTGCCGTCGAGGTCGCGGGCGCGGTGGGGCTCATCGCGCCGCTGGCAACCGGCATCGCCCCCATCCTCACGCCGCTCGCCGCGATCGGGCTCGCCCTCACCATGATCGGCGCGATCGTCCTGCACGTGCGACGCCACGAACGCTTCACGGTGCCCGTCGTTCTGCTCGTCATCGCCGCCGCGTCCGCCGCGCTCGGCTTCGCGGTGCGCTGACGTCGTCCGCCGCACACGCATCCATCGAACCGCCGGAGGAGATACCACCATGCCCACCATCGCCATCATCGGAGCAGGTCCTGGCCTCGGGCTCGCTCTCGCCCGCAGATTCGGCCGCGCCGGCCACAGCGCCGCGCTGATCTCTCGAAACGAGGATCGCCTCGACGCCCTGGTCGCGCAGCTCGCCGCGGAGGACATCGACGCCGCAGGCTTCGTCGCCGACGCGGGTGACCCCTACGCCGTCTCGGCAGCACTCGACGACGTCCGGGAGCGCTTCGGGTTCATCGACGTCCTCGAGTTCTCACCCCACATCGGTACGGCCCGATCCATGACGTATCCACTCGATGTCACGGTGGAGAATCTCCGCCCGATCGTCGAGACCATGCTGTTCGGAGCCGTGACCGCCGTCCAGGCCGTGCTGCCGGCTATGCGGGAGCGGGGAACAGGTACCGTGCTGCTCACCGCGGGCACCGGGTCGATCGATCCCGTCCCGATGTTCGGAGCGCTCAACACGGCCCAGGCCGCGACGCGCAATTGGGCAATGAACCTCAACAGGCAACTCGCCGAAACCGATGTCTATGTCGCGCACGTCGCGATCGGTGTCGGAATCGGCGACGCGCCTCCCGCACCGGGCTACCCGTTCAAGACGCCGGCGCAGCTCGCCGAACTCTATTGGGACCTGCACGTCCCCCGCCAGGCACCGGAACTCGTCGTCGGAGGGTGACCGCGAACCTCGTCCGGTCGACATGGATTCGCTCCGTCAGGTGATCGACGCGAACAGCTCGAATCGACACGTGAGGGGACACGGGCCGGCCGGTCGAGTCCGCCGGGAAACGACGGCGCTGCGTTCGGGAGTGGGTTCCGCGGCGCGTCCGTGCCACGATCCCGCACGAGTTGCGGGCACGAGGAGCAGGCGATCGCTTCGCGCCCCGGTCGCGTCATTCACTGCGCGTCAGGACCACGTCGGTCACTGCGAGCCGGTGGCACATCAGTCGCCGGGCGCCCGGGACACATCAACAGAACCCACGTACACATGTTCCTCAGACCCGAATCTGAATTGGTATTCAATAGTTTCGTCTTGCCCCGATCCCGGAGGGATGGATTCCCTCTATGATGGTGAGTCCTCAGAGGAGAGCGGAGATATCGGGCTCTTCGGACATTCGGTGGGGGTGAGGCTCGCCGGGTGATGGTCGGCGGGTAGGGGTCGAGGTCCCCGAGGATCAGTAGCGCCAACTGCTGCTCCAACCGAGGACCTCGACGTGTCTCACGATAGTTCGGGGTGCGCTGACGCGTGCTCCGCCGCCTGCCCGTGTTCCCGCTGCGACTTGCTGCTCGGCCTCGATGGGGTCCATGTCGAGGACGTTGACCGCCGTGACGGGCTGCTGATCGTGACCGTCTCGAGCCCGGCGGCACCGACCGGCTGCCCGTCGTGCGGGGTCGTCGCGACCGGCCGCGGACGTCGCCGACGGGTGCTTCATGATGTGCCCGGCGTGACGCGGGTGCGGATCGTGTGGCGGCAGCGGGTCTGGCGGTGCGACGAGGTGGGATGCGTGCGACGGACGTTCGTGGAGCAGCTCCCGGGTCTGGTGGCCCGGCGCGGGTCGATCACCACGCGCGCCGTCGGCTGGGCGATCGGGCAGCTGCGCCGCGAGCACGCCACCGTGCACGGTATCGCCCGTCAGCTCGGAACGTCGTGGAAGACGGTGTGGCGGGCCGTCGAGCCCGAGCTGGTCAAACTGGCTGAGGACGAGTCCCGGTTCGAGAACGTCACCACCCTCGGCGTCGATGAGCACATCTGGCATCACGTCGACCCCCGAAAGCGCGGCCCGAAGGAACTGACCGGGATGGTCGATCTCAGCCGCGACAGCACCGGAAAGACGCGGGCCAGGCTGCTCGACCTCGTGCCCGGCCGCTCCGGGAAGGCCTACGCGTCCTGGCTCGCAGACCGCGGCGAAGCGTTCCGGAAGAACGTGCAGGTCGCAGCTCTTGACCCGTTCGCCGGCTACAAGACCGCGATCGACGACAAGCTCGAAGACGCCACGGCCGTGCTGGACGCGTTCCACGTCGTCAAGCTCGGCACCGCCGCTGTGGACGAGGTCCGCCGCCGCGTCCAGCAAGACACCCTCGGGCATCGCGGTCGGACCGGCGACCCGCTCTACGGGATCCAGACCATCCTCCGCGCCGGCGCCGAGAACCTCACCGAGAAGCAGCGGACCAGGCTCGCGGCAGCGATCGAGGCCGACCCCGCGCACGACGAGGTGTTCGTCGCATGGCAGTGCGCCCAGCAACTGCGTTCCGCCTACCACCAGAAGGACCTCGTCGAGGGGCGGCGGATCGCCGAGAAGGTCGTCGACACATTCCACACCTGCCCGATCCCCGAGATCGCCCGCCTCGGCCGCACCCTCCGCCGTTGGCAGGCAGCGTTCCTGGCCTACTTCACGACCGGACGATCATCGAACGGCGGCACTGAGGCCGTGAACGGGATCATCGAGCTCCACCGCCGCCTCGCCCGCGGCTTCCGCAACCGCGACAACTACCGACTCCGCATGCTCCTCGCCGCCGGCGGACTCACCCCATGACCCCCACCAGATGTCCGAAGAGCCAGATATCGGAAGCGACGATGGAGGATATTCCCCTGTTCCACCGCCGCCGATTCCCGCGGACGAAGCAGCTTTGGCGGCTCTGCGCATTCTGGGTGGGGTGAGGCGCTCGGGCGTGGCGTGACGGGGTGAGGTGGGTCGAGGCCCGGAGGATCGGTAGCGACCAAGCAACCTGTTCGTCCGGAGACCTCGACCCGTGCCTGATGCTACGCGCTGCGCCGCCGCGCGCCCATGTTCTGCTGTCTACTGTGATCGCTGCGACCTGCTCGTCGGACTCGACGGGCTCCGGGTGGCCGGGGTCGAGCGTCGCGGCGATGGCGTGCTCGTGATCGATGCCGAGTCGCCGCCGGGTCCGGTCGGCTGCCCTGAGTGCGGAGTGGTCGCGGAGTCGGCGGGACGGAAGGTGCTCGTTCTGACGGACGCCCCGATGGGCGGGACTCCGGTTCGGGTCCGGTGGCGCAAGCGCCGCTGGCGGTGTCGCCAGGACGGGTGCGGGGTGCGCTCATTCACGGAGCAGAACCCGGCCGTCGCGGCGGCCAACAAAGCGCTGACGGCTCGCGCGGTGGCGTGGGCGGTGGCGCAGATGCGCCGCGAGAACGCGTCAGTGCGCGGTGTCGCTCGGCAGCTGCGCGTCGCGTGGCGCACGGTCTGGACGCACGTGGAGGCCGAGTTGCAGCGCCGCGAGCAGGACCCTGGCCGGTTCGATGGCGTCGAGGTGCTCGGCGTGGACGAGCACCTGTGGCATCACGTGTCCACGAAGCCCGTCGCCGACGGCGGGCGCGGTCCGAAGGAGCTGACCGGGATGGTCGACCTGACCCGAGACGCCACGGGACGCGTGCGGGCGCGACTGCTGGACCTGGTGCCAGGTCGATCCTCGAAGGCGTACGCAGACTGGATCAAGGAGCGGGACGAACAGTTCCGTGCCGGGGTGAAGATCGCAGCTCTTGACCCGTTCGCCGGCTACAAGAAGGCCCTCGACGACGAACTCGACGACGCGACCGCGGTGCTGGACGCGTTCCACGTCGTCAAGCTCGGCACCGCCGCGGTTGATGACGTCCGTCGCCGCGTCCAGCAAGACACCCTCGGCCATCGCGGCTGCAAGGGAGATCCGCTCTACGGGATCCGCAACATCCTCCGCGCCGGACGGGAGCGCCTCACCGACAGGCAGCGGTCCCGGCTCGACGCGGCGTTCGCGACGAGGGAGGAGCACGTTGAAGTTGAAGTCGCCTGGCACGCCGCCCAGCAGCTCCGCGACGCCTACCGGCACCCCAACCTGGTCGAAGGGCACAAGATCGCCGAGAAGGTTCTCGAATCGTTCCCGTCCTGCCCGATCCCCGAAATCGCCCGCCTCGGCCGCACCCTCACCCAGTGGCGAGCCGCGTTCCTGGCCTACTGGGCGACAGGACGCTCATCCAACGGCGGCACCGAGGCCGTGAATGGGCTCATCGAACTCGCCCGCCGGATCGCCCGCGGCTTCACCAACTACGACAACTACCGGCTCCGCATGCTCCTGATCGCCGGCGGACTTGACCCCCTCACCCCCACCTAGAATGCGCAGAGCCGGTAAAGGGCCGCAGCGTTCCCTGGCTCGCCTGCCTCGCCTGCCGACGACGCCACGCGCGCAGCGTCGCTTCAGCCGCTGACCCAGCATCGATCCATGTCGGATCGAAGAGCCGGGACGGAGTGTCCGAGGGTGGTAATGACGGAGTGTCCGAGGGTGGTAATGGAGTGTGGGCATGAACGATCACGAGCCCGACGGCACTGCTGTCGCCCCGGCTCCGGACGCGGCCTCGCGTCCGTCGGCCGGCGGTGACGTGAGCCTTCGTGCAGTTCGTGGTCGAGCGCGCAACCATTCGAGGGTTTTCCCGAACCCCGTTCCCGCTCTCGTCGCGGTGTCCGGTCCGTGGCCGGATCGGATTGTCCGTGGGTGGTGATGGGGTGTGGATATGAACGATCACGAGCCCGACGGCAGCGCCGCCGCCCCTGCCTCGGACGCCAGCGCGTGTCCCGCGGCCGGCGGTCACGTGCGCCGTTTCGCGATCTCGGGGTCGTGCCTGCCGCACCCCGGAGGTTCATCCACCCGACTTCGCCGGCCGATCGCAATGTCCGTGGGTGGTGATGGGGTGTGGGTATGAACGATCACGAGCCCGACGGCAGCGCCGCCGCCCCTGCCTCGGACACCTGCGCGTGTCCCGCGGCTGGCGGTCACGTGCGCCGTTTCGCGATCTCGGGGTCGTGCCTGCCGCACCCCGGAGGTTCATCCACCCGACTTCGCCGGCCGATCGCAATGTCCGTGGGTGGTGATGGGGTGTGGGTATGAACGATCACGAGCACGACGGCACCGCTGCCGCACCGGCCCCGGACGCGGCCTCGCGTCCGGCGGTCGGTGGTGACGCGCGCCCGTCGGCTGGTGGTGACGCGCGCTCTCGGCCGCGTGGTCAGGCGCGTCTCGCGCCGCACGTTGCGTTCATGATGCGCCTGCAGCACCTCGACGGCATCGGTGCCCACGACGAAGCCTTCGACCTGGCGCTGGACGCGATCCGTGCCGAGGACAAGCTCATCGCGAAGGCCGAAGCCCGCCGTGCAGAGCTGCTCGCGTTCATCCACGAAGCGACCCTCGCCAGTGCTCGGGAGGAGTTTCCCGGGAGTGATGATGCGGTGGTGACGGCGATGCGTGAACGCACCGCCCAGCTCGCGCTCGCGACCGCGCGGTCCGAGCCGGTCGTGTCGCGGGAGCTCGGCGAGAGCCTCATGCTTCGCGACGCGTTCCCCGCCACGGAAGGAATGCTCCGGGACGGGCACCTCTCGCTCGCGCACGTGCGCGTGATCCTCGCGGAAGGACGACGCCTCCCCGACGACGACGCCCGCAAAGCGTACGAACGTGCCGTGGTCGACGGGGCCTCGCGGGAGACGCCCGCCAGGTTGCGGGCTCGCGCGCGGCGCGCCGCGCAGACGCTCATGCGGGAGAGCCTCGACGAGCGCCACAAGATCGCGCGCGAACAGCGCGGGGTGCGGGTCGTGCACGAGGACGACGGCATGAGCCGACTCGAAGCACACGTCCCCACCCTCCTCGGCGCGGCAATGCTCGACCGCCTCACCGAACAGGCCAAAGCCCTCACCGGGCCGGACGAACCTCGCACGCACGATCAGATCCGCGCGGACCTGCTGTGCGAACTCGTCCTCACCAGCGACCCCGCGGACGGGTGCGGGTCACCGCACGGCGCGGCCGGCGGCATCAACGCGCGCGTCGCGATCACGGTGCCCGTCCTGTCCCTTCTCGATGGTGGTGATGATCCCGCGTTGTTGGACGGCGTGGTGCCGGTTCCGGTGGAGCAGGCGCGGGAACTCGCCTCGCGTGCACCGTCGTTCCTGCGGGTGCTGACCGATCCGATCACGGGCGTCGCTCGCGAGAGCGACACGCGCTTCCCGACGGCGGCGCAGCGCGAGTTCCTCCGCGTGCGGGACGGGCACTGCCGCTTCCCTGGCTGCACCCGCCCCGCCAGGCGGTGCGATATCGACCACACCATCGCGGTCACCGACGGCGGCACGTCCTCGCTCGGGAACATGGCGCACCTGTGCCGCCGACACCACGCCTTCAAGCACGCCACCCGCTGGCGCGTCGAACAACGCGAGCCGGGGCGGTTGGTGTGGTTCTCACCCAACGGCGACCGGTACAGCGACCGACCCGTTCCCATCGGGCCACGATTCCGCCCCTCCTGGGCATACCACCACGACGACGAGCACGAACATCCGCCAGGCGGAGGCGGCCAACCACCGGCCGGCGGCCATCCGCCAAGCGGAGGCGCCCACTCACCAAACGGCGGCGGCCACCCACCAGGCGGAGACGCCCGCCCGGCACAGCCTGCGGGGTTGGTTCGCGCGCTCGACACCTCCGAACACTCGATCGCACCCACGATTCGACCGGTCACCGAACGTCCACGCACGAGCATGGAAGCGGAGTTCGAGTTCGACCCCGAGCTCGAGACATCCACCGTGGCACGCGCGACCGCACAACGCCGAGCCGTCCCACGCAGGCAACGACCGGGGAGCGTCGGGAGCAAGGCGCACCCCGACCCCGCCGCCGGCGCCACCGCCGCCGACGCCGGGTGCGATCCGCCACCGTTCTGAATCCGGATGCCCCTGCAGAGACCGCCCGGCCGACGGCCGCTGACCCCAGACCGCTGACCGCTGACCGCTCCGACCAAGGCGCCCTTGTCTCGGCTGTCCGATCGCCGCGGCTCGGTGCGAGTCGCTCGATGTCGCCTGTCCGGTCACAGCAGTACGAGCGAGACCAGTTGGTCTCGACATCTCCATCCAAGCGACCCGGTCCTGCAAGACGAACCAGGCACTCGACCTCAACGGCCCGGCCCCAGCCTCCCCATCACTCCCACACCGACCAGGCACTCGACCTCGACAGCGCGACCTCGGTCTCCCCGTCACCGCCACATCCACCAGGCCACGCGGCATCTGCCTCCCGATCGCTACCGAGCCACCCGCGCCCCCGATCGGTGGCGGACGATCTCGCCGCCTCGGCCTCGGTGTCTCCGGCGCTGCCGCACGAAACCGGGCACACCAGTCCTCCCGGTCGACGCTTCTACTCCGCCCAGCCGCGCACCCCTGGGTTCGGGCACGGGCGCGTCTCCCCGACTACACAGCCTGGCGCGCGAGAGCTACACAGCCTGGCGCGCGCGAGCTACACCGCCTGGAGCGCGAGCGACACGTTCTGGCCGCCGAACCCGAACGAATTGCTGATGGCCGCAGGCACGGCCCCCTCGCGCGGCGCGCCCGTCACGACATCGAGCCCGATCTCGGGATCGATCTCGGTGAGGTTGCGGGTCGGCGGCACGAGTCCCGTCTCGACGCTCTTCGCCGCGATGATCGCCTCGACCGCGCCCGCGCCACCCACGAGGTGGCCGATCGCCGACTTCGGCGCGGTCACCGTCACGTGGTCGCCGATCGCGGCTCGCACGGATGCCGCCTCGCTCACATCGCCCACGGGGGTCGAGGTCGCATGTGCGTTGACGTGCACGATGTCCGTCGGCTCGAGTTCGGCCATGCGCATCGCCTTCGCCATCGCGCGCGCCTGACCTCGCCCGTCCGGCTCCGTCGCCGTGATGTGGAACGCGTCGGAGGTCACACCGAAACCGCCCAACACGACACGCGCGCGGGCACCCCTCGCGGCCGCGTGCGCCTCCGACTCGAGCACCACGAGCCCCGCGCCCTCACCGAGCACGAACCCGCGCCGCGTCACGTCGAACGGCCGCGACAGCCGATCGACCGGCAACTCGTCCGGCTTCGCGAGCGCCTGCGATTGCGCGAACGCGGCCATCGTGAGCGGCGTCACCGCCGCCTCGACGCCACCGGCGATGACGATATCCGCATCGCCCTCACGAATCAGCCGCGCGCCCATCGCGATCGCCTCGGCACCCGACGCACACGCCGACGCCGTCGTGAACGTCCCCGCACGCGCCCCGAACTCGATACTGACCTGCGCCGACGCCCCGTTCGGCATGAGCATCGGCACCGCGCGCGGCGACACCCGACGCGCCCCCGACGCCTCCAGCACGTCGTCCTGCGTCAGGAGCGTCTCGACCCCACCGATCCCCGTCCCGACCACGACCGCGAACCGGTCACCGTCGACCTCGGGTGCTCCCGCGTCATCCCACGCCTCCTGCGCCGCGAGAAGCGCGAACTGCTGACTCCGATCCACACGTCGCGCCTTGACCGCACCGAGCGTCGCCACGACATCGAACGGCACGGCGGCACCCACCCGAACCGGGAGCACATCCCACAGGCCACCCTCCGAGGGCAGTTCCGCGATTCCCGACCGCCCCTCGAGCAGCCCGCTCCACAGTGCCTCGACGCCGTTGCCGAGCGGGGTCACGGCCCCGTAACCGGTGATGACGACGCGCATGAGCTGCTCCCTCGATAGAACTTGTATGACGACCAAGTAAACTTGTATCACATACAATCACAGGATGGAATCTCGCGCCCGACACCGCCCGCATCGTGGCGCGGCAACGCGGTCGCGCATCCGCAAGGCGGCCATGGGGCTTCTTCGCGAGCACGGGCCCGGCGTCACGGTCAGTGCGATCTCCGAGGCCGCCGAGGTCTACCCCAACCAGATCACGCACCATTTCGGATCGAAGGACGCCCTCGTCATCGAGGCCTCGTTCAACCTCCTGCTCCTCGACACGGAACGCATCCAGTCGGCCGGCCGCCACATGCGCACGCCCGAGTCCTTCCGCGCTGCGATCGCCCGCACCGCGATGCACGTCCCATCGATGCCCCACGTCGTCGCAGCGCTCGCGATCGCACAGGACAACCCTCCCGCGCAACCGACGCTCCGCACGCTCATCGACCTCCTGTTCCGCCAGTCCGAGCGCTACCTCGAACGCATCATGTCCGAGCGGGGTTGGGTGAGCGAGCAGGGCGTCGCACGCGACGTACGCACCTTCTGGAGCGCGATCTTCGGCGCCGTCCTCGTCCATCGCGCCGGCGTCCCCGGCGGCCCCTCCGACATCGACCTCGCCTCGACACTCACGGTCCGCCGCGCCGACTGACTCGCAGCCACGCCGCCGCACCCCGGCCCCCGGGCCCCCGAGCCACACGGCCGCCGCACCGGCATGAGCTCCGGTCGCGCCACCACGATTCGACCCGCCACAGTCGCGACCCCTCCGTGGGAACGCCGCTCGACGCCGCGCCCGCGCCTTGCGCGTTCTCGAACCAGGCGTATAGTTTGCGCGTACTAATTTGCGGAGAGGATCAAAGTGACCGCCCGACTCACGCCCCTCGGGGTCATGCTTCTCGCACTCCTGCGCGAAGGTGACATGCACCCGTACGAGATGCGTCGACTCCTCCTCGAACGCCACGACGACCGCCTGGTGCCCACGACCACGGGTGCCGTCTACAACGCGGTCTCCCGCCTCGAAGCCGAGCACCTCGTCGTCGAACTCGGCGTCGACCGAGACGGCCGCCGCCCCGAGCGCACGACGTATCGATTGACCGAGGCCGGCACCGAGGCGGTCACCGCATGGGTCCGGCACAACCTCGACACCATCGGGCGCCCCGCGGAGTTCCGCGTCGCGCTCGCCGAGTCCCACAACCTCCCCCTCGAGGAAGTCATCGCGCTCCTCACCCGACGCCGGGCGACCCTGGCCACGCTCGCGGCCGAACAGCGCGCCGGCCTCGACAAGGCCGGGACCCGTGGCGTCCCCGCACTGTTCCTCCTCGAGATCGAACGCGACCAGCACCTGCTCGAAGCCGATCTCACGTGGCTCGACGGCCTGCTCGATCGACTCCGCGGCCACGAGATCGACTGGCTCCACGCGGTCGTCGGCAGCGGACGTGCCGTCGCCGGGCGCGCACAGCCCGACTCCGCACATCATGGTCCCGCGCCCCGACACACGGCGCACCCCGACTCGGCACCCTCCGGCTCGTCGCGACCGGACTCTTCGCACCCGGACTCCATGGATTCCGTCCCCGCGGACTCCCCCGCCGCCGACGACACCACGCACATTGACACCGCACGATCCGACGCCGCCCGCCAGGACGACGCCTCCAACACCCCACGAGAGAGCGTTCCCGAATGACCGACTCCGAATCCGTCGACGCGATCCGCCCTGCAGCGAGCACGCCGTCCGCCGCCGCCACACCGACACCACCGACACCGAGCCCCTGGCCGGGCCTCTGGGCGCTCGTCATCGGCTCCTTCATGCTGCTCGTCGACACGACGATCGTCTCGGTCGCGAACCCCGCCATCAAGGCCGCGCTCGACCCGGCGACGACCAACCTCGACAACGTCGTGTGGGTCACGAGCGCCTACCTCCTCGCCTACGCGGTGCCGCTCCTCATCACGGGCCGCCTCGGCGACCGCTTCGGACCGAAGCCGATCTACCTCATCGGCCTCGCGGTCTTCACGCTCTCGTCCCTCTGGTGCGGCCTGTCCGGCAGCCTCGGCGAACTCATCGCGGCACGTGCCGTGCAGGGCCTCGGCGCCGCGCTCATGACCCCGCAGACGATGGCCGTCATCACCCGCACCTTCCCGCCGCGCACCCGCGGCACCGCCATGGGCCTGTGGGGTGCCACCTCCGGCGTCGCGACCCTCGTCGGCCCGCTCGCGGGTGGCCTGCTCGTCGACGCGCTCGGCTGGGAGTGGATCTTCTTCGTCAACGTGCCCGTCGGCATCATCGGCTTCGTGCTCGCGATGATCTACGTTCCGAAGCTCGAGACCCACGCGCACCGCTTCGACTACCTCGGCGTCGTCCTGAGCGCCCTCGCGCTGTTCGGCATCGTGTTCGGCCTGCAGGAGGCCGAGAAGTTCTCGTGGGGCGTCATCTGGGGCCCGATCTCGGTGTGGGGGCTCATCATCGCCGGCATCGTCGTGCTCGGTCTCTTCGTGCTGCAACAGTGGAAGACGCGATCCGAGCCGCTCGTCCCGCTCGGCCTGTTCCGCGACCGCAACTTCTCGCTCGCCAACATCGGCATCGCCCTCGTCGGCTTCACCGTGACGGGCATGACGCTGCCGCTCATGTTCTTCACACAGCTCGCCCGCGGGCTCACGCCGACGCAGTCCGCCCTGCTCATGGTGCCGATGGCCGTCATCGGCGGCGTGCTCGCACCGTTCACGGGCCGCCTGCTGAATCGCGTCGACGCACGGTTCCTCGTCATCCCGGGGCTCTTCCTCGTCTCGCTCTCGCTGTTCTGGTACGCCTCGCTCATGAACACGTCCACGCCGATCTGGATGTACCTCCTGCCGTCGGCGCTCATGGGGTTCGGCAACGCGGGCATGTGGGCGCCGCTGTCGATGACCGCGACGCGCAACCTCACACCCCGCGACGCGGGCTCGGGTGCGAGCATCTATAACACCTCGCGCACCGTCGGCTCGGTCATCGGCTCGGCCTCGATCGCGGCGCTCATGCAATCACGCCTCACCGCGAACCTGCCCCAGGCCGCGGACTCGACCTCCGGCCTCGGCACAGGACAGTTGCCGCCCGTGGTCGTCGACGGTTTCGCGACCGCCATGTCGCAGACCGTGCTGCTGCCCGCGATCGCGATCCTCGTTGGCTTCGTCGTCGTGTGGTTCTTCGAGCGACCGAAGGACCTCCCGACCAGCGGACGTGCCGACCGGCACGTCCGAACGGGCGCCACGCCGGACTGACGCGTCGGGCCGACGCATCGGCCAGGCACGTCGGCCCCCTCCTACCGGCCGCGGCGACGTACGAGTACCGCCGCCCGAACGAGCAGGCCTGCGGCGAGCACACAACCGCCGAGCACGATCGCCTGCCACGGCAACGTGACCGCGAGCACCGCACAACCGACGACACCGAACACCTGCACGACACGAGGCGCGAGGCGCTCGTGCGACGGTTGCGTGAACGCCGCGAGATCGGCGACGAGGTAGTAGACGAGCACCGAGAACGACGACAGGACGATCGCGAACCCGAGATCGACGGTCCAGACGAGCAGGATCACGCCGAGCCCGGCCGCGACCTCGGCGCGGTGGGGCACCCCGGTGCGGGCGCGCACCACCGCGAGCGATCGGGGCAGGTCGCCCTCGCGCGCCATCGCGAACGCGGTCCGACCGATTCCGGCGATGAGGGCGAGGAGTGCCCCGAGGGCCGCGACGGCCGCCCCGGCACGGACGAGTGGGACGCACCACGACCAGCCACTCGCGGTCACGACATCGACCAATGGGGCGGTCGAACCGGCCAGCCGGGACGGGCCGAGCACCGCGAGCGCGACGCCACCCACGACGGCGTACACGACGAGCGCCGAGAGGAGCGATGCGATGACCGCCCGCGGAATCGTCCGCTCCGGCTCGCGCACCTCCTCCCCGAGTGTCGCGACGCGCGCATAGCCCGCGAACGCGAAGAACAGGACGCCCGCCGACCCCAGTACCGCCGATGGACCCACCGCCTCCGCGGGCGCGTCGGCCGCGCCGAACGAGAACCCGGACGCACCGAGCGCCACCGCCCCCGCGGTCACCACGAGTGCCAGGATCGCGAGCACGATGCCGAGGAGCACGCGCGTGACCGCCGCGGTGCGCGTGATGCCCGCGAGGTTCACGGCGGTGAGCAACACCACGACCGTCGTCGCGAGCGGCTTCACGAGCCATTCGGGGACGAGGTAGCTCGCGGCCGCGAGCGCCATCGCCGCGCAGCTCGCGACCTTGCCGGCGACGAATGCCCACCCGGCCACGAACCCTGGCCAGGGCCCGAGACGCTCCCGGCCGAAGACGTACGCGCCACCCGATCTCGGGTTTCGCGCGGCGAGCTGCGCGGTCGAGATCGCGTTCGCGCTCGCGACGAGGGCCGCCACGAGCAGTCCGAGGAGCAGCCAGGCGCCCGCGGCCGCAGCGGCCGGCGCGAATGCGACGAACACCCCCGCACCCAGCATCGAGCCGAGGCCGATCGCCGTCGCGTCGCGGAAGCCGAGCCGGCGACGAAGCGGCGCCGAGGGGTTCGAGGTCGATGACACGCGCCGAGGCTATGCGGTGCGTTCGTCCCGCGCGTGAACGGCCCCGGGATCGACACACCCCGCGAGCGAGCCGCCGAGCTCCGTCCGACGATAGAACACCTCGCGCCCGCGGCGATGTGCACTCACGAGGTCCGAGCACGTCAACACCTTGAGGTGATCGCTCGCCGACGCGCGCGCGATGTTCAGGTGCCGCGCGATCTGGGTCGTCGTCATCGGCAGGTCGAGCTGCCGCAGGACGGCCGCCCGCGTGCCGCCGATGAGCGTGGAGAGCGGCTCCGGGACGTCCTGCGGCTCGTCGTCGAGCCAGAGCGCGCCGATGCCGCGCGGCGCGTACACGAGCGTCGGCACGTACGGCGGCCGATTGAGCACGAGCGTGCCCGGCCACGCGAACACCGAGGGGATGAGCGTGAGCCCCATCCCCTCGCTGCCGGCCCAGCGGATGCAGTCCTTCTTGTCGATCCACAGCCCTCCCGTCTCGCGACGCACGTCCGGGTGGAGTGTGCGCAACATCTCGTCGACGCCACCACGTGCCAGGAGCGCGAGCCGATGCTCGATGTCACCGACCTCGAGCCCGCGAATGCGATGCCAGTGCGGCTCGACCGTGAGCCGCCACACCCACTCGACGGCCTCGACGAGACGCTCGGCACCGACGGCGACGTCCTCCTCGAACACGTCGAGCTGCGCCGCCGTCGCCGGTCGATCGGCGTATCCCCGCAGGAGCTCAAGATCCTCGCGCCACAGCGCACGATCCTGCCGGCGCACGCGCTCGGCGGCCTGCTCGATCGTCTCCTCGCGCTCCGGGGTGGGGATGAGTGCGTCGGCGATGTAGCCGCCCGGCACGATGAAGGCGCGCAGCAGATTCCAGTGCCGCGCCGCGTCCGGGCTCTCGCGCAGCCTCGCCCGTGCGCGCTCGGCCCACGGCCGGTGGAGACCCGGAGGCTTCGCGATGGCCCGCACGGCGGTGACCGTCTCCTCCCACGGCGAGAGCACGAACCGGATGTTCGTGACGTCGGTGGGTGAGAGCTCGAGGAGCATGCGCTCAGCCTAAGGATCCCGGCTCGCGTTCCCACGATCCGGTGTGAACCGAATCCAGCGATTGCGCGGCGTGGGCGGGGCCCCTATCCACCCGGGGATCGGCTCAGGTGACGAGGAGCACGCCGAGGCAGCCCAGCAGGAGGCACGCGGGGGCGATGATCGCGCCGCACCACACGAACTCGCCCCAGCGGACGCGCACGCCGTCGGCGACGAGCCGCTCCTGCCACAGGAGCGTCGCGAGCGATGCCCACGGTGTGATGAGGGGCCCCGCCCCGACGCCGACGAGCAGCGCCGCGAGAAGTGCGGGCGAGGTCGCGATGGGCTCGAGCAGCAGGTAGGCGGGAAGGTTGTTCGCGAGGTTCGCGGTGCCGGCGCCGAGACCGGCCGTGGCGAGCAGCCCGCCGAACGTGTCACCGAGTGCCGGAAGGTGCGCGAGAGCGCCGTGGACGACGATCGACCCGAGGGCGCCCGTCGCGGCGAACAGGCCGAGGGTGAGGACGAGCATCCGCCACGGCACGAGCGAGAGGCGCAGGACACCCGACCGTGCTCGACCCACGACGAACAGGAGGACGAGGGCCGCCGCGGTCGCGGGGATCCAGACCCGCACGCCCGTGAGCAGCGCGGCGAGCAGCACGACGAGCACGATCGACACCCGGCGCAGGAGCGCCCGGTCATGCGGCCGATTGCGGGCGGCCACCTCGTGCGGCGCGCCCGAGGCCGGACCGTCCCTCTCGTGCCCGTTTGTCCCCGTGGTGGCGCCCCGCGAGGCGGCTCCGTCGCCCGTCGCCGCAGCCGAGCCGCGGCCGACGAGCTGTCGTCGGAACCGGACCGCGACGAACACGATCGGCACGAGCGTGCATGCGAGCCAGGCGGGCCACATGATGGCGGCGAACCCGAGCGGGCCGGCGACGCCCATGCGTTCGAACGCGAGGAGGTTCGTGAGGTTCGAGATCGGCAGGAGGAGCGACGCGGTGTTCGCGAGCCACACGACCGTGAGCGCGAACGGGCGCGGATCGAGCGCGATGCGACGCGCGAGCGCGACGGCGACCGGTGTGAGCAGCACGGCGGTCGTGTCGAGCGAGAGGAACACGGTGCAGGCGATCGTCAGGGCGATCACGACACCCCACAGCGCGATGGCCCGCGGCCCGGCGAGGCGGCGCGCGAGCCGCGCGGCGGCATCGAACATGCCCGCCTCGCTCGCGAGCACCGAGACGACCGTCATCGCGACGGCGAACAGCAGCACGGGCCACACGCGCTCACCGAGCGCGAGCACCTCCCCCGCCGGCCACGCACCGACGCCCACGGCGATCGCCGCGGCCGCGAGCAGGCCGGCGCCCGCGCCGACGCGGACTCCGACTCGCACGTGCACGGGGAAAGCGTGCCACACGCAGGGCGCACCCGAACCACCGAACGGCTCGAGCCTGTCCCGGCGTCGAGCCGGGCGGACGCGTGCGCGCCGTCGGCGGGCTCAGCCGGCGGCCGACGCGGCCCGATCGACGCGCGCCCCGCCGGCGACCGCCGGCTCGGCACCGAGGAGGATCCGGTGGTCCTCGGGGCGCAGCCCGTCCGCCCGGTGGGTGACGAGCACGACGATGCGGTCGCGGGTCGCCGCCCGCAGGTCGTCGAGCAGCGCCTCGGCCGTCGGGGCGTCCAGGTGCGCCGTCGGCTCGTCGAGGAGGAGGACCTCGGCGTCGCCGAGCAGCGTGCGTGCGACCGCGACGCGCTGCCGTTCGCCGCCGCTCAGCGCCCGCCCGCCGGCGCCGACCCTCGTGTCGAGTCCGTCGGGCATCGACTCGAGGAGCGGCCCGAGCCCGACCCGCTCGAGCACGCGCCGCATCTCGTCCTCGCTCGGAGCGTCGTCGCGCGGCCGCGCGAGCAGCAGATTGCCGCGCAGCGTCGAGTCGAACACGTGGGCCTCCTGCGGGCACCACGCGATGCGCGTCCGCCACGTCGAGTCGTCGGCATCGGCCAGATCGAGACCGTCGAGGACGACGTCGCCGCGGGACGGCGCGAGCCCACCCATGAGCACCGTGAGGAGCGTCGACTTCCCCGACCCCGACGGCCCCTCGACGACGAGCCACTCGCCGCGGCGCACCTCGGCGTCGATGTCGGCGAACACGTCGCGGCTCGTCCCGGGCCAGCGGGCGGCGAGTGCGTCGAGCACGAGGCCGTCGCGAGGCGCGTCGCCCGGCGTCGGGGCCGGCTCGGGGACGCGACGGGCGGTGCGGGGTTCGCGCACGAGGAGCGGCGCGAGACCGCGCGCGGCGGTGACGAGCGCGGGTGCCCGCTGCGCGGCGTCGACGACGCCCTGCACCGGGTCGGC
This sequence comes from Pseudoclavibacter chungangensis, assembly GCF_013410545.1. NCBI lineage: Bacteria > Bacillati > Actinomycetota > Actinomycetes > Micrococcales > Microbacteriaceae > Pseudoclavibacter > Pseudoclavibacter chungangensis. Next base: position 3,872,487 of record NZ_JACCFV010000001.1, on the reverse strand, counting down.
GCACGCGAGCAGCAGGAGCGCGACGACGGCCGTGAGCGCCGCGGGCACGTTCCCCGCCGCCGCGAGCGCGGTGAGCGCGGCGAGCACCCCCGTGCCGCCCACCGCGACCGCCCCGGCGGCGCCCGCGGCCCACGCCGCACGGCGCTGGGCCGAGGCGAGATCCGCGTCGACACGCACGACGTCGTCGATCGCCCGGTCGGCGACGCCGTTCGCGCGCAGCACCGGCCCCGCTGCGGCGAGCGCTGCGGCCCGCGCCGTGAGCAGCGGCTGCCGCGCCGCACGTGCCGAGCTCGCAGCCCGGTCGGCCACGATCGCCACGACGACCGCGAGGACGAGGGTCGCGACGAGCGCGACGCACAGGGGTGCCGCGATCGGCGGCGTCACGAGTGCGATCGCGACGACGACGGCGCCGATCGCGAGCACACCGGCAGCGAACGGGACGACGACGCGCGGGGCCTGGTCGCGCACCTGGCCGAGCCTCGTGACGAGCAGACCGACGGCGCGTCCGGGTTCGAGCAGGCTCCGCTCGGCCGAACCTCGGCGTGCGAGGGCCCGCCAGAGCCGGATGCGCAGCACGTCGACCGAGCGGAGCACGGCGTCGTGCGAGGCGAGCCGCTCGACGTAGCGGATGACCGCGCGGCCGATGCCGAAGAAGCGCACACCGACGATCGCGACGAGGAGGTACATGATCGCGGGCTGCTCGCTCGCCCGCACGATGAGCCAACCGCTCACCGCCGCGAGTCCGAGCGACATCGCGAGCGCGATCGCACCGAGGACGCCCGCGCCCGTCCACCGGAACGCGGCCGGCGCGAGCACGAGCCCGAGTGCCCGGAACGCCGAGGCGCGCGGGCCCGTCGGGGCGTCGTTCGCCGCCCGACCATCGAACGTCGTGTCGATCGACGGCCCGTCGGTGGGCGTCGCGGGAGACCCGACGGCGCTCGATGCGGCGGTCGCCGCGAGGTCGCGTTCCTCGGCGTCGGACGCCGACGCGAACGTCTCGCCCTCGACGTCCACGACGGCCGTGTCGAGCGCCGCGGACTCTGCGGGGCCGAAGTGCGGCGTGGCGGGACCGGTCACTGTCCGCGTGGCGTCCTCGAGCACGGTCGGGGTCCGCGCGGCCACGCCGAGGACGGTCCGCGGTCCCGCGGGGAGCGGTTCATCGAGCGACACGTCGTGGGTTCCGTGCGGAACGGCCGCAGCGGCCTCGATGGCGACGCGACGGTCGGCGAGCGCGAGCGTCTCCGGCTCGTGCGTGACGAGGACGGTCGCGACGTCGCCGCGGCGCCGCGCGATCGCCCGCCGCACGAGCTCGGCCCGGACGGGGTCGAGATGCGCCGTCGGCTCGTCGAGGAGCAGCACGTGCGCGCCCGCGTCGACGCGGAGGAGTGCCCGGCCGACGGCGACGCGACGCAGTTCACCGGGGCTGAGTTCGGCGGCGTCACGGTCGGCCGCGCCCGTGAGATCGAGTGTGTCGAGCATCACGGCCGCGGCGAACGCACGCTCCGCGTCGCCCGCGCCGGATCGGCCCGCGGCGAGTTCGAACTCGGCACGCGGGGTCGAGGTGAAGGGCGTCGGGTCCTGCGGTGCGTAGGCGAGCTCGTCCGCCGCGGGTGCGGCGATCGTGCCGTGCACGAGTGCGTCCGGCCCGAGGAGCTCCGCGATCGCGGCGAGCACGGTCGACTTCCCGGCCCCGCTCGGCCCGGTGATCGCGACGATCTCACCGCGTCGCGCGTCGACGCTCGCCCCGTGGACGGCATCGACGCTGCGCCCCGGACGACGCACCGTCAGTTCGCGGACGCGAACGGGCACCGCGGCGTCCGACGATTCCGTTCGCACGAACCCCGCGGGCGCGTCCGGCGCGTCGAGCACGTCGCGCACGCGCCGCAGTGCGGACGTGCCGTCCTGCGCCTGGTGGAACGCCGTGCCCACGGCACGGATCGCGGCGTAGCACTCGGGCGCGAGCACGAGCGCCGCGATCGCCGGTTGCAGCTCGACGGTGCCGTTCACGAGCCGGACGCCGAGGAAGACGGCGACGACCGCGACCGAGATCGTCGCGATGAGTTCGAGCGCGAGGGCCGAGAGGAACGCCTGCCGCAGCGTCGCGTTCGTGCGCCGGCGCAGACGCCGCTGGATGCCGTCGAGCGCGGCGGCCTGTTCGTCCGCGCGCCCGAGCCCCACGAGCACGGGCAACCCGCGCGCGAGTTCGACGAGGTGATCCGCGAGCCGCGCGAGCTCGTCGGTCACCTCGTCGACGCGGTCCCGCGTGTGCTTTCCGATGAGGATCATGAAGAAGGGGACAAGCGGGATCGTGAGCGCGACAACGATCGCGCTCACCCAGTCGTCCATGAGGATGCGCAGCCCCAGCACGACCGGGACGACCGCGGCCTGCACGGCCGCGGGGACGACGCGCGTGAAGTACTCGTCGAGCGCATCCAGGCCGGGCCCCGCGAGCGTCGCGGCCTCGCCCGTTCCCGCGCCCGACGCGGGCAGCGGACGCGTGAGACGCGTCGCGAGGGACGTGCGCCAGTACGTCTTCGCCCCGATCGCGGCGCAATCGGCGACGACGCCCGAGGCCCAGCCCGCGAGCGCGCGCACGATCGCCGCGGCGGCACCCCACGCGACGGGGCGCCGCACGTCGTCGCCCTGCGCGACACCGACGATTCCCCACGCGATCGACTCGGCGAGCACGACGAGCGCGATCGCGCTCGTCGCGGCGAGGAACCCGAGCGTCAGGACGGTCCGCGCGCCCTCCGGGCCGAGGCCCGCCTCGAGCAGCCGCTCCGAGAGCAGCGCCCGCACGCGGGCGAGCGCGCCGCTCGGCGCGCCGTCGGGCGTCGGCGCCGCCCGGTCGCCCGCATCGGCGGGAACGGACCTGGCGGCGTCGACGCCGTCACGCATCCTGGTGCACCGCCGGGGTCACCGTGTGGGCGGCCGGGATCGACTCGGGGCCGACGCGACGGCGGAAGACCCAGTAGCTCCACGCCTGGTAGGCGAGCACGAGCGGCAGGCCGAACGACGCGACGATGGTCATGACGCCGAGGGTATAGCTGGAGCTGGAGGCGTTCATGATCGTGAGATCGAACGCCGGGTCGAGCGTCGACGGGATGACGACGGGGAACGCGGCGGTGAAGATCGCCGCGGCGCCCGCGACGAGGAAACCGCACATGCCGACGAACGTCCATCCCTCGCGACGCCGGAACGCCGCGACGATCGAGCCGACGAGCGCGAGCACCGCGACGACGACGAGCGCCCACGACCACACCGAGCCCGAGAGGAACTGCACCTGCAGCACCCAGCCCACGATCGGCAGCAGCAGGAGGAGCCCCCAGCTGCGCGCGAAGCGGTTCGCGCGCTCGCGCACCGGACCATCGGACTTGAGCGCGAGGAACGCCTGCGCGTGCACGATGCTGAACCCGACGACACCGAGCCCACCGAGCACGGCACCGAGCGAGAACCAGGAGAGCGGGCCGCCCTCCCGGTCGCCGTACTCGTTGATCGGGAGACCGGTCGTCGTGAGCGCGAGCGCGGCGCCGATCCCGAACGCCGAGACGAACGAGCCGAGACCGAGCGCCCACGTCCACATCGTGCGCCACCGGTCGGTGTTGCGCTTGCCGCGGTACTCGATCGCGACGGCGCGCATGATGAGGCCGAGGAGCACGAGCGTGAGCGCCACGTACAGGGTCGAGAACAGCGAGGCGTACCAGAGTGGGAACGCCGCGAAGATCGCCGCGCCCGCCGTGATGAGCCACACCTCGTTCCCGTCCCACACGGGGCCGATCGTGTTGAGCATGACGCGGCGGTCCTGCTCGCGCTGCTCCGCGTCACCGCGGACACCGACGAGCATGAGCATGCCGACGCCGAGGTCGAAGCCCTCGAGGAGGAGGTAGCCGATCCACAGCGCCGCGATGGCGCCGAACCAGACGATCTGCAGGGGTTCCATGTCGATTCTCCGCTCGGGTCGTCAGTAGGCGAAGGCGAGGACGTCGTCGGACGCGGCCTTGCGGGGCTTCTCGCCGTCCGCACCGTCGCCGTCCGTCGGACCGTCGCCGTCGTCGTGGTCGTCGGATTCGTCGTGGTGTGCCGCGAGTTCCGGCATCGCCGCCGCAACGCCGCCGCGCGTGTATTTCACGAGCAGCGCGATCTCGACGATCGCGAGCACGCCGTACACGAGCGTCAGCGAGATGGTCGAGAACAGCAACTCACCCGCGGTGACACCCGGCGAGACCGCGGCCGCGGTGTACATGAACACGCCGTCGACGCCCGACGGGTCGGGGTTCGGTGCGACGACGAACGGCTGTCGTCCGAGCTCCGTGAAGATCCAGCCCGCCGAGTTCGCGGCGAACGGCGCGACGATGCCGAGGATCGCGAGTCGCATGATCCAGATCGAACTCGGCACGGTGCCCTTGCGCGTGAGCCACAGGGCGACGGCCGCGGCGAAGGCCGAGATCGCGCCGAGACCGATCATGAGACGGAAGCCCCAGTACGTGACCCACATGAGCGGCACGTACTGCACCTCGGTGCCCGCGTGCGCGCCGTAGCGCGGGTCGTCGGGGATCGTCGTGCCGTACATCTCCTGGTACTGCGGCTCGAGCTCGGTGATGCCGGGCACCTCGGTCGTGAAGTCGCCCTTCGCGAGGAAGGAGAGGACGCCGGGAACCTCGATGACCGTGACGATGCTCGAGCAATCGCGCGTACCGGGGTCACCGAGCGAGAGGACGGAGAAGTCGGTACCCGTGTGGCACGCGGCCTCGGCCGCGGCCATCTTCATGGGCTGCTGCTCGTACATGAGTTTGCCCTGGATGTCGCCCGTGATCGAGACGGCCGCGAACCCGAAGATCGCGACGACGGCCCCGATGCGGAGCGACGAGATCCAGACGGAGTGGTCGGTCCGGTCACGGCTCGGGACCTGGCTCGACTCGCCGACGATGACCTGGCCGTCCGCGCCGACCGTGTCGATGCCGTCGCGGCGACGGCGCCACAGGTGGTACCAGGAGATGCCGATGAGGAATCCGCCGGCCACCGCGAGCGACCCGGCGAGCGCGTGCGTGTACGCCGCGATCGCGGTGTTGTTGCCGAGCACGGCCCAGATGTCGGTGAGCACGGGCCGACCGTCGACGAGCTCGACACCGACGGGGTGCTGCATCCACGAGTTCGCGACGATGATGAAGTAGGCCGAGACCCACGACGCCGTGACCGCGAGCACGAGCGACGTCAGGTGCACCTTCTTCGGCAGGCGACCCCAGCCGAAGATCCACACGCCGAGGAACGTCGACTCGATGAAGAACGCGAGCAGGCCCTCCATCGCGAGCGGTGCGCCGAACACGTCACCGACGAAGCGCGAGTACTCGCTCCACGCCATGCCGAACTGGAACTCCTGCACCAGTCCGGTCGCGACGCCGAGGATGAAGTTGATGAGGTAGAGCTTGCCCCAGAACTTGGTCATGCGAAGCCAGCGATCGTCGCCCGAGCGCACCCAGCGGGCCTGGAAGTAGACCGTCATGGCGCCGAGACCGATGGTCAGGGGAACCATGAGGAAGTGGTACACGGTGGTGATGCCGAACTGCCACCGGGCGATGTCGAGCGGATCCATGACGACGAGTCTATGACGTTTTCTACAGGCCGTAGAACTAGTTCGACGTCGAGGCGAATTGACTTCGACGACACGCGAAAATTCTTCGACCTCGGGTAGAATCCAGCCATGGCCCACTCCACCGCGACCCTCGGCGCCCTCGAGCGCGCCCTCATGGACGCCCTGTGGGATGCCGACGGCAAACGCACCGCCTACGAGCTCCAGGAGGTACTGGGCGACGGGGCCCCGGCCGTCACGACCGTCCTCACGGTCCTCGGCCGCCTCGAGAAGAAGGGCTTCGTGACGGTCGAGCGCCGCTCGCGCCCCCACCACTACGAGCCCACCGCGGCCCGCGCCGACTACATGGCCGAGCTCATGCACCAGGTCCTCGTCGACGGTAGCGACCACCAGGCCGTCCTCGAGCGTTTCGTGGGCGGGGTCAGCCCGGCCGACGCCGAGACGCTGCGGCACCTGCTCCAACCCCGCGCGTAGTCCCGGCGGCGCCGTGCTCCTCACCGCCGCCGCGCTCGCCGTCCTCGCGGTGCTGCTCGCCTGGCCCGCACCGATGCTGCTCGCTCGCGCGGGCTGGCCCAGTCGCGCGCCGGGGACGGCGCTCGTGCTGTGGCAGGCGATCGCGCTCGCCGGTGGCCTGTCGATGATCGGCGCGCCGCTGTGCCTCGGCCTCGCGCCCTACGGCGACTCCCTGCCGTCGGCCGTGCTCGGCGCGGTGCGCTCCTCGCTCCCGGGTGGCCAGGTCGCGCTGCCCATCATCTCGTTCGGTGCGCTGCTCGCCGCCGCCACGATCGCGGGCTACCTGCTCGCGAACCTCGCGACGACGATGGTTCGGGTGCGGGCACAGCGCAAGCGCCACGACGAACTCCTCGCGCTGCTGTCCTCCCCGCACCCGACGCGGGAGAAGACCCGCGTGCTCGACGACGCGACGCCGCTCGCGTACTGCCTGCCGCGCGGGTTCGGGAGTCTGACAGTGCTGTCGAAGGGCCTCATCGACTCGCTCTCGCGCGAGGAGCTCACGGCGGTCGTCGCCCACGAGGAGGCGCACCTGCAGCAGCGCCACGACATCGTGCTCATCGCGTTCCGCGCATGGCATGCCGCGCTGCCGGGATTCCCGATCGCGGCGCTCGCGGAATCGAGCGTGACGGCGCTCGTCGAGATGCTCGCGGACGACCGGGCACGTGCCGTGACGGACGACTCGACGGTCGCGCGGGCCGCCCTCACGGTCGCGGAGCGGGCGCACATCACCGGCCAGGCGGAGCACGGAGATCGCGCGACCGCGCCCGCCGAGGTGGACGAGGGCTTCGACGAGCGCACGACCGTGCTGCGCGCGCGGCTGACGAGACTCGCCGATCCGCGCCCTCCGCTCGGCCTCGGCGCACGCGCACTCGTGATCGCCGCAGCGGTCTCGCTCGTCGCGGTGCCGACGCTCGTGCTCACGCTCCCCCTCTGATCTCACTCCGCCAGGGCCAGCAGAGAAAGCCGGGTTGTTGCTACCCGGCCCGGGGCCCGGTAGCAACAACCCGGCTTTGTTTGTGGGGCACGGGCGGGGCGGGGGTTCGGGTGGGGGCTCGGGGGGGTCGGGTGGGGGGTCGGGTGGGGAGTGAGCGCTGGGGGTGACCGGGTGGACAGTTGTGCGAACGTGACCTCCCGCGACCAACGCGTGACCTCGCTGTCAGTAGGATCTGAAAGGTCGGCGCGCCCGTCGCGTCGGTGACGCACGTTCCATCGCGTCGAGGAAACCCGACACGCACGAGCACAGGCCGTTCCGGGCCCATCACGTTGCACCGCTCCGGGGGGAGTGGCGGGGCTCAGGCCGGAAACGATCCACCATGCCCTTCGTCGCACCCGCTGGTGCGCCTCGACGAGATCCGCGCTCCCGCGCAGGACGTCGACGCGCCACGGCCGCTGCGACGACGGCACTCGCCGCGCTCGTCACCCTGCTCGCGCTCGTCGTCCTTCCCGCCGGCCCCACGAGCGCCGCGGCGTCGCGATCGGCGGCGTCGTCCACCGGCACGGGCCCGCACGCCGCTCACGTCACCGCCGGGACGTGCCCCGTCTCGAGTCGCTACGAGTCGAAGGTCGTCGACGGCAGCTCACAGCTCTTCCGCATCGGCGCCCACGACGGCCGCTACACCTCGGAGCAGATCGGCGGTATCGCCGGTGTCCGCTACGGCGCCATCGCGCTCGACCCGACGGACGGGACGATCCGCGCGATCGCCGACATCGCGGACGGCACGGCGCCGACCGATGCGGCCGGCACACGTGTGCGAACGGGTGACCTGCTCACGGTCGACCGCGAGTCCGGCAGCGTCACGACCACCGGCCGGCCGGCCGGGCTCCCCGCCCAGGCCGCGCGGGCGGCGGCGTTCAGTAGCGACGGCCACCTCTTCATCGTGCCCGAGGACGGCTCCGGCACGTTCATCGACTATGCGCCGACCAGCGGTTCGGTCGTCACGCGCAAGGTCGTTCCGACCGGCACGGACCTCGGTGCCGACCTGAGCTGGGCCGACGGCTACCTGTGGGGTCGACAGGACACGAACGGCGCCATCCTGCGCCTCGACCCCGCCACGGGTGTCGTGTCCACGTTCCCCGCACCGAACGGCCTCGACGTGGACGGGACGACGACGGGCGTGTTCACGTTCGGGAACGGGAACCTCGGTTTCGTCGACGACGCCGGCACGACGACGCAGGTGGACATCGGCCCCGCCGACTACCCGACCTTCCGCGTCGTGTCCGAGGTCCCATCCCCCACCGACCCGGGCGACGGCGCCGTGACGTGCGTGTCGGGCGAGGCCGATCTCGAGGTCTCGACGTCGGGCCCGGACACGACCGAGCCGAACGCCCCGGTGACCTGGACGGTCGAGGTGCGCAACGTGGGCTCGACGCCGAGTTCCGGCTGGACGATGAACGACGTCCTGCCGGCGGGCTACACGGGCCTCGAGGTCCCCGATCGGTGCTCGACCTCCGGAACGACCGTCTCGTGCCCGGGAGGGCGCCTCGGGCCCGGCGAGAAGCGTACGCTCAGCTACTCGGCGATCGCGCCGGCGACCGCACAGTGCAGCTACAACACGGCCGCGGTCGTGGGGGACGAGACCGATCCCGCTCCGTCGAACGACACGACGCAACTCACGACGTGCGTCAACGCGCACCCCGCCCTCAGACTGGCCGTCACGAGCGACCCGGGCACGGAACAGTCCGTGCCGCCCGGCGAGACCGTGACGTACTCGGTCGAAGCGAGCAATGCGGGGAACGCGCCGCTGACGAACGTCGTGCTCGACGTCGACCTCGCGGGCGTCGTCGACGATGCCGAATTGCTCGCGGACAGCGTCTCGGCCACGCGCGGCAGCGCGCCGACGCTGACGGACGAGTCGCTCACCTGGAAGGGCACGCTGCAGGTCGGCGACGTGGTCGTCGTGACCTACGAGGCCGTCGTCGGCCCGGCGTTCGCGGGCACCGACCGCCTCGAGACCCGGGCCTCGGCGACCGCCGCCGAGGCCGACGCGACATGCGACGACGCGACCGGCTGCACGTCGACGCTCGTGCCGGGGTCGACGGCTGCACCGACGGGCACCCCGACATCGGACACCTCGGCGCCGGGCGGCCCGCACACCTCGACGACTCCTGTGCCGACTCCCCCGACCTCGGCGGCATCCGGCGCCCCGGACGATGCCACTGCGACGTCGACGACCGCGTCCGAGAACGGCAGCGGCAGCGGCAGCGGCAGCGGCAGCGGCAGCGGCAGCGGCAGCGGCAGCGGCAGCGGCAGCGGCAGCGGCAGCGGGCAACAGCATGCCGCGGCCCTCCCGCAGCCCTCCGCGTCCCCCACGGGGTCGTCGGATGCGGCGGCACTCGCGGCGACCGGTGACGAACCCGCGGTGAACGTGACGCTCGCCGTGGTCGTCGTCCTCGTCGCCCTCGGTGCCGCGGCGACGCTCCGCCGCCGCCACTGACCGGCGTCCTCGACCCGCCCGCTCGCCCCCGCACCGCCCACTCGCATCGCTTCGGATTCCGGGCGCCATCGGGCGTCCCGTCGTTCCGTGTCACGGACCGGGGCGGGATTCGTCCTGGTCCGGATGGAGGCGCTCGGTGTCGCACATGACGATGCTCGGCTCATGTCCGACGCATCGATTCCTTCCGCCGTCCCGTCCCCGTCCCGTCCCTGGCGTGCCGTTCTGGGGCATCTTGCGCGTCGCGCCGGTCCGCCGTTCATGAGCCGTCACGGGGCGCGGGCAACCGAACCGGCCCCGGACCGGGCGACGCTCGTCGACCGGGGACGCGATCTGCACCGCCGCGACGGGCAGATGCTCTGGTCCGTCCTCCGCTGACGGCCCAGCCCGGCCCGGGCCCGCACTGCCCGGCCCTGCACGACGATCAGCCGGCCGTGGCGGGCGAGGTGTCGACGTTCGCGGCGCGGGCGTCCGCGAGCTCCGCCTCGCCCGAGCGGCCCGCCGCGCGCAGCAGCGTGGCGAGGCGGCGGAGGGCGTTCGCGAGGAGTTCGCGTGGGCGTACGGCCTCGGTGCCCGTGGCGTCACGGAGCAGTTGCAGTGACATCGTCGTGTCGGCGAGGGCTTCGTCGCCTCGGCCGAGCGCCCCGAGTCGTTCGGCTCGGACGAGATGGACCGCTGCGAGCGTCTCGGTGGGGGTCGTGCCGGGTGCGTCACGGAGCAGCCCGAGTGCCTCGTCCACGGGCTCGAGCGCTCTGGCCAGGTGCCCTGCCTCGCCGGTGCGGGCACTGTGGTCGGCGAGCACCACGGCGAGTTCGGCACGGGCGGACGGGCGACCGGCCACCGTCGCGCGCAGCAGGTTCACGGCCTCCGAGCTCCGGTCCATCGCCTCGAGGCAGCGCCCGACGGTCGCAAGGCGCTGGGCGTGGAGGTGCAGGGCGAGCGCGAGGGCCGTGTCGTCGAGCCCCGCGACGGTACCGCGGTCGTGTTCGACGGCCGGTTGCAGCGCGTCGACGGCGCATTCGGCGGCACGCGCGGCCTCGATGTCCCGCCCGCTCCCCGCGAGGGCGTTGCTGAGCGCTCGGAACGCCCGGGCCCGGAGTGCGGCGGCCGTCGCCTCGTCGACGGCGCCCGCGTCGGCCACTCGGAGGCGACGACCGTCGGTGGCGCAGCCGAGCAGACCGAGCGCGTCGCCGGCGTGGTTGGCCGCCGCCTCGGCGCGCCCGACGACGCTCGACGTCTCCGCGGCCGTGAGGAGGATCCCCGCGAACGAGACGCGCTCGTCGGGCGTGCGCTCGCTGGTCGTGCGCCGTCCGACCCGAACGGCGGCATCGGCGGCCCCGGCGGCGTCGATGAGCCGCCCGACGCGGCCGAACGCTCGCGCGAGGTGCTGCAGCGAGGCGGCGAGTCCGGGCGCAGGTTCGTGGGCCGCGTCGAGTGCGCCCCGGATGTCGACGGATTCGGCGAAGAAGCGGACGGCCGCGTCACCGTCGCCGATCGCCTCACAGGCGAGTCCGATCGCGTCGACGACATCGGCGTGTGCTGTCCCTGCCGCCCCCGGGTCGTGTTCCGCCGCGGTCCGGTAGAACTGCTCGGCCTCGTTGAGTGCGGGCAGCGCCTCACGGTGGCGGCCGGCTGCGTCGAGCGTTCGCCCGAGGTGCACGAGCGTCGCCGCGAACTCCATCGTGCGTCGCGGTGCGCCGTCCGATGCGGCCGATCGGCGGAGGCTGACGGCCTCGGCGACGGGTGCGACGGCCTCGGCGGGGCGCCCCATCGCGACGAGCGCCGCGCCGAGACCGTTGAGGGCACGTGCGAGTTCCTCGTCGGCCCCATCGAGCGCGCGGGCACGGCGTGCGCGCAGGATCGCGACGGCTTCGACGCTCAGGCGCATCGCCTCGTCGGGGAGCCCGTCCGCCCCCAGCCACACCGATTCGGCGTGCAGGGATCGCGCGAGGCGTGCGGAGAAGGCGTCGGGGTCGGCCTCGGCGAGGCGTCGCCACAGCTCGATGGCGCGCTCGAGATCGCGCACGGCGTCGCCGAAGCGCCCCTCCCGGCCGAGCCGATTGGCCCCCGTGTGCAGCGACTGCGCGACCTCGACGGGGCTCGTCCCCGACCAGCGTGTCGCGCGCCGCCGCGCGAATGCGACGTCGTCGATCGTGAGCCTCCCCCGCTCGAGATCACGGCACGGGACCGGCGTCCCCCGACACCGAGCCGTGCTCGGTTTCACGCTAGCGCGAGCGAGCTGGGATCCGGTCGACAGTGCGCAGCATCGTCGAGTCGATCGATCACTCGCTGTCGGGGTCGATTCCGAAGGCGCGAGCGAACGGCGTGGCCGCGCGGTACGAACTCCCCAATACGATGGACGCCCAGCGCCTGGGGGACAACATTCCGGGCTCATCGCAAACGAGGGTGTAGCGGCGGGTAGCGCGTCGCTACCCGGGTAGGGGTCGAGGTCTTCCGACGATGGAGGTTCCTACGCCTTCCAGCCGAAAGACCTCGACGTGCTCAACGCTACCTTTGTCCCTGCTGACCTGTCCGCGTTCTGTGGTCTCGATGAACTCGGGCTTGTCGCGATGCGGCAGGTAGTCGAGCCGGATCGGGCGGTCATCGAGTGCCGGGTGATCGAGCCAGACGACTGGTGCTCCCGCTGCGGGGCCGAGGGCATCCCGCGCGGGAGCGTGGTTCGGAGGCTTGCGCATGTGCCGTTCGGGATGCGTCCGACCACGCTCCTGGTGCGGGTGCGCCGCTACCGGTGCTCGGGCTGCGGTCGCCTCTGGCGGCAGGACCTGACGATGGCGGCCGAGCCCAGATCGAAGCTGTCGCGTGGCGCACTGGCCTGGGCGCTGACCGCGCTCGTGGTCGACCACCTCACCGTCGCGCGGGTCGCGGATAATCTCGGCGTCGGCTGGCACACCGCGAACACCGCGGTCCTTGCCGAGGGCCGCCGTCGCCTCATCGATGACCCGACCCGGCTCGATGGCGTCACGGTGATCGGTGTCGATGAGCACGCCTGGCGACACACCCGGCTCGGTGATCGGTTCGTGACCGTGGTCATCGACCTGACGCCGGTGCGCGACGGGACGGGCCCATCGCGGCTGCTGGACATGGTCGAAGGTCGTTCGAAAGCCGTGTTCGCTGCCTGGCTGGCGCAGCAGTCGCCAGGCTTCCGCACCGGGATCGAGGTGGTCGCGATGGACGGGTTCTCCGGGTTCAAGACCGCCGCAGCCGAAGAGCTCCCCGACGCCATCCCGGTGATGGACCCGTTCCACGTCGTCCGGCTCGCCGGCGACGCGCTCGACCGGACGAGGCAGCGTGTTCAGCAGGACACGCTCGGGCACCGTGGTCATGCCGGTGACCCGCTCTACGGCGTTCGGCGCACCCTCCACACCGGCGCAAGCTTCCTCACCGAGAAGCAGTGAGCAGGCTCCCGGGGTTCCGCGTGATCCTGCGTTTCCGGGCCCCGATCGTGTGGTCTGGTGAGGTCGAGTTAGGGCACGTGATGGCCCTTAAGGGCACGAATAGGGCACGGTCTGAGGCCCTCACGCGAGGCATTGACGATGCCAGGCTGTTGCATCATGGACCACTCTGGGCTGTGGAGAGAGATTCGAGGATGGAGCGCCACCAGGAGCCATGAGAGCCGCACAGAGCAACGAACTGGCGCAAGGTGGGGGGAGAGGGCCCGGACGGCATGAAAGTGGCTCAGGTGGGCGCACAGCACCGCTGGTCAATTTGGAGTCCTGGGAAGGTCGGCGCACCCTACAGCGTTGTCGGAGGTAGGTGACATAGTGTTAGGTCTGACTCACCTGAGGAGGTGGAACCCATGACGAACGCAATCAAGGTCGCAGACTACCTTCGCACCAAGTCGGTGTACGGAGAGATGCACCTCCAGAAACTGCTCTACTACTCGCAGGCGTGGTCGCTCGCGTGGACCGGGAAGCCCCTCTTCAGCGACGAGATTGAGGCCTGGGTCATGGGCCCCGTTGTTCGGCAGGTGTGGTCGGCTGGCAAGTACTCCGACTACGTGGTTCCCGATGACGGCGAGGACCTCACGCCTGCGCAACAGGCGCTGATCGACGCCGTATACGCGTTCTATGGCCGTGACGGTGGACGTGCTTTGAGTGTTCGGACGCACGGTGAGGACCCGTGGGTAGAGGCGCGCGGAGACACTCCCGCGAACGTCCAGTCCACGAAACCTGTCTCCCAATCGACCATGCGGAGGTTCTTCAGCCGAGTGGCGGTAGAGGGCGGTGACATGCCGGTCGCTCCGATGATCGGCGCCGCCCCCGCGGATGAGCGGGTCGTCGCCGCAGGTGCACGCCAGGCCGCTCGCTGGCGCGGTGCGCTCGACGCTCTCGCGCTCCGATGACGGAGTTCCTTACCGTCGAGCAGGTGATCGCGCTGCACGACCGAGAGAAGGTCTGCGCGCTGTTGAATCGCGGCTATCTCGAAAGCGCAGTCGGACAGCCCGCGGCAACGTGGGGTGGAACATATCTCTACCCCACGTTGCTCCAGCAGGCAGGCGTTCTGTTGTTCGGCATCTGCAAGGCTCATGCGTTCGAGGACGCGAACAAGCGAACCGCGTGGCTCGCGTGTGTCGCATTCCTTGACCTCAACGGGGTCGAACTGGTGGACGTTCCTCAGGCCGAGGTTGAGCAGTTGATGGTGGACGTGGCCGACAACGGCTACGACGCCGATCAGGTCACTGCCTGGCTCATCGATCGAGTGTGAACCACGCGAGGGGCGGAACAGTCGGGTAGGCCAGCCCGCCCCTCGGCAGTGATCGGCGGTCAGGCGTCCACTGGCACGCGGTCGAGCCCGTCCATCATCGACTCGATGAGGTTCCCGGGCGGGCCGGGCACCGCTTCGGCGTCGCCGTCGTCCAGGAGGCCCAGCACGGCGGGGTCGGCACGGTTGAGGAGCACGCGGCCCTCGAACGGGATCGCGCCCGTCGTCGCGACGCCCTCCAGGATCGAGCGCCACGCGCGGGCGGGGGTCGTGGCCTGCTCGGCGGCGACGATGGCCTGGGCCGCGTCGTCCACCTGCACGAGCCGGTCCCAGATCATCTCGTGGAGCGCGTCGAGCACGGATGCCGGGTCGCGTGCCTCCAGGACCTCGGGGCTCGTCTCGGCGCTGTCGAGGATCGCGGCGAGCCGGTCACGGCTGGCGGTCGCGATGACCTCCGGGAGGAGACGGCCCGCGGCGAGCAGGGCGCTCACCTTCGCTTGCTCGTGCTGGACACGGGCGATGTCGTTGGCGGTGGCCGGGGCGAGCGCGTCGAGGACCGGCTGACGGTCAGGTGTCGCCGCGGGCTCGGCGGGCATCGCGTCGAGGAGTCGAGCCCTGATCGCTTCGACCTCGGCGCGCTGGCGAGCCCGGAGGCCCTCGGGCGTCAGGTGCGGGTCGGTGGTGCGTGCCGTCGCGAGGAGTTCGCGGCGCGCGGTGGTGATGAGGGTGATGAGGTTGGCGCTGTCGATGGTCACGACGGCCTCCGTTCTGTGTTGGTGTCGGTGCCCTGCTGGGCGATGGTCCCCGCCGTCTGACGGGAGGTCTTGCGGCGGGCGCGGGCCTCGCGGTCCCACTCGCGTCGGCATCCGCGGCAAGCACCGCTGGGGGTGGTGCCGAACGCGATGCGGGCGTGACCCCGCGGGCAGAGCGTCCAGTTGCCGCCCCCGTCGCGCTGGCCGTTGTGAGAGCGGCACATCGGCACGTAGTCCTCGTAGGTCGTGGACCACTTCACGACCGTGCCGCGCTGGTTGTAGCCGATGTTCGTGGGGTGGCCGAGGAGGCCCCAGCCGATGGCGGGGGTGTCGCAATCCGGGTGGGCGCAGGGGAGGCCCACGGCGGACCCGCGGCGGCGGCGCAGTTCGTGATGCGCGGCCCTCGTAGGTGCGGGCGGTCATCGCCGTCCCCTCTCCGCTCGGAGTGCCGCCAGGCACGCCTCTGCTCGCTGTGCTCGGTGACGTTGGGCCGCGGCTTCCGCGCTGAGCGCGCCCGTGTAGGCGGTGATGATCGAGCGCACCGACTCGGGCAGGGCGGCGAGCGTGCTCCGGTACGGCAGGAACGCGGCCTTGGCGCGAGCACGGGCGAGGTCTACGTCGCTCGGTCGGGGAGCGCTGTGCACCACGGGTCAGCCCTCCCCGTTCACGAGCCGGTCGAGCAGGCTCCCCACCTGCTCCAGGCCCGCCGTATGCGCCGCGTCGAGGTTGAGGAGACGCGCGCGGCGCTCCATCACCTTCAGGCATCCCTCCGCGGCCCGCACGTCGCCCGCAACTGCGTCAGGGAACAGCCCGCGGACGATCGCATCGAGCCGGTCGAGTTCGAGCAGGCGCAGTTCGTTCGCCTCCTCACGGGGGATCGCCGCGAGGGCATCCCTCAGCCACGTGTAGACGGTGCGGGGGTGCACCTTCAGGTGTGCGGCGATGGCCTCCACGGAGATGCCCGCACGGCGCATCTGGAGCGCCTTCGCCTTGCGGGTCGCGCGGGCCACGCGGGCGGGAACGCCCTTCGGGGCGGGCCGGTCCCCGAGGAGGTATTCCGCGGCGAGGTCGGCAGTGGTCGGGTCGTGCTGTGGGGTGCTCATCGAGCGCCCTCCTCTCTGTCGGTGAACGTGAGGCCGTGACTGCGCGCATAGCGCTGACCGGCTGGGGATAGGTCTGTGATCGAGCCGTCGAGCGGTTCACCTTCGGCGCGGCGGCGCTCCATCTCGTGCCAGTACTCGGTGATGAGGTCGTTCGCGTGCTCGCGTGATTCGACGCTGGGGAACTCGTAGTCGAGGGCTCGCGTGAGGTCACCGATGAACGCCAGTTGCCGAGGAGATGCCGGGAGGTCATCGAGCCGCCGACCTCGCGAGGGCGGCTTTAGAAGTGGGTCTACTTCTTGGGTCTTCTTCCCTGGGTCTACTTCGTAGGCATCTGGTGCCTCAATCGACAGGCACGAGGTGCCGGAATCGGAGGCAGGAGATGCCGGAATCATCTCCGTGGGTGCCGACGTGAATGCGGCAGGAGATGCCGGAATCGACAGCGGCGGGCGCATCCCCACGCGGTATCGGTTGCCCTGCTTCGTGCCACGGCTCACCACCTCCACGAGCCCGGCCTCGATGAGGCGCTTCAGCGCGGCACGCACCGCTCGCGGCGACTGGCCCGACTCTCGCGCGATGAGGTCCTGACCTGGGAACGTCACGCCGTGCTCATCGGCGCGGTCGCGCAGAACGGCGTAGACGGCGATCTGCGGCGGGGTGAGTCCGAACGCGGGTACGGCCTCGCGCGTCACCCAGTGAGGAGCCCGCACCCAGCCCGCCGTCATCGTTCACTCTCCGCAACTGCGGAGGCGAACTCGGCCAGGTGCGCGTCGAAGCGGTCGAGCGCGGCGAGCATCGCGACGAACGGCTCCGAGGTCTGCTGTGTCGTGTCCATCAGGGTCACCCTCCGGACGGCTCAGCGCTTCGGGCGCGCGAGCGCGGTGGGTTCGTCTACCGGCTCGCCATCGAGCATCCGGAGGAGCGCCGGGACCGGCACGACCTTGCGGCGACCGAGCGTGAGAACGGGAATCTCGCCCCGCTGAGCGGCCTGGTAGCCCGCCCACGCGGAGAGGCCGAGCACGGCGGATGCCTCGGGGATGGTGCAGGTCGCGCGGTCGCGGAGGTCAGCGAGCGTGAGCGTTGCCGCGGTCATCGCGCACCCCCTCGCGTGGCGTCCGAGAGGGCGGTCAGCATCGCCGCTTATGCGTGCAGGTGGTCGCCGGTCGGGGTGGACGTGCCTGCCTCCCAGCGGCAGACGGTCATGCGGTGCACGCCGAGTTCGCGGGCGATCTGACCCTGGGAGACGCCCGCCGCCTCACGGATGGCGCGGCGGAGTGCCGGGGTGGGGAGTGCGCTTCGAGTTCGCACGGTGTCGATCAGGCTCATGGCGATCACGCTAGGTCATATGAGACAGTGATGCGCACCTATTGCTATCTCAACTTCGGCGCAGGCGGGTGAGACACCTGAGATTCTGGGGCCAAGCGATAGAGACACAGATGCATCGGTGTAGCAAGACCCGCGCCAACGATGTAGCCTCATGCTCATGACGCAGACCGCGCGATGGAACGTGAGAGACGACCAGCCGGTGCCCGAGGGCCTCACACAGGGGGCCGGGTGGCTCCTCATCGAAGA
Organism: Pseudoclavibacter chungangensis; assembly: GCF_013410545.1. Lineage (NCBI taxonomy): Bacteria > Bacillati > Actinomycetota > Actinomycetes > Micrococcales > Microbacteriaceae > Pseudoclavibacter > Pseudoclavibacter chungangensis. The sequence goes on along the minus strand of NZ_JACCFV010000001.1, from coordinate 3,854,810 downwards.
CACGCGCGAGCCCGCGGCCCCGTCGTTCTGGGTGCGCACCGGCACCGCCGAGGATGGGCGCGTGACCCTCACGGGCGTCCTGCTGGCCGATGCCGACGCATCGCTGGAGGTCACCACGAACGCGCTCCGGGCGATCCGAGTTCCCGAGGTCGTGCGAGCCATCCACTGGCGCGCGGTCGGTGGCCCTCCTCCAGCGTCCGTGGGCGAGGTCGGCCCCACTGGGCTCGCCCGCTTCGAGGGAGTCGCTCAGGCCATCGAGAACGCGCCCCAGCCTGCACCGGTTCCGCCGAAGCGCGGGCAGGTGGTCACCGACGAGGAACTGCGCGCCGCGGTCGAGGAGTACACCAAGCACCGCTGGAGCCCAAGCCCCATCGCCGCCACCGCCGCGGCCCTGCACATGAGCCGTGCCACCGTCCAGCGGCGTCTCGACCGCGCGGCAGAGCGCGGCATGTTCGATGGTCGGCCGAGCCGCACCACAACCACCGAGAGGAGCACGCGATGAGCGCGCGCAAGACGAACCGGGCATCCTTCGGGACCGTCCGCAAACTGCCCTCAGGCCGCTACCAGGCCCGCTACCCGGAGGCCAACGGCCAGCGCGTCACCGCCCCGACGACGTTCGCGACGAAGCGAGAGGCTCTCGACTGGCTCGCCGGGGTGCGCGCCGACAAGATGCGCGGGCAGTTCCGTGACCACCGGGCCGGGTCCGAGACGTTCGGCCCCTACGCCGCCGACTGGATCGAGAACGGCGGTTCAAGGGGCAGACTCGCGCCCAAGACGCGCGCGAACAACGAAGACCTCCTCGCCGGTCGCTCGCCCCGCTCCACGACTACCCGCTGAACACGATCACCCCGGCCATCGTCCGGGCCTGGTACAGCCGCGCGCGCAAAGTCCTTGCCGCCACGCTGAAACTGCGCGCGGAGGAGGCCCGGCGCAAGGTCGTGGAGGCGGCGAAGCGGCGCGGCGTCGAGCCCCCGGAGGCCCCGCCTATCCCCACGGGCGAGTCGCGGCTCCGGCAGGCGTACACCCTCCTGCGCTCCATCCTCCAGACGGCCGTGCGTGACGGGCTGATCGGGTCGAACCCATGCCAGATCGTCGGGGCCGGGTCGGTCGCCCACCCTGAGCGCCCGTACATGACGCCGGAGGCGCTCGCCGCCATCGTCAACGCCATGCCGGAGCAGTGGACGCTCCCGATCCGGGTAATGTTCGGCGCGCACCTGCGCGTCGGTGAACTCGTCGCCCTCCAGCGGGGCGACTACGCCGGAGGGGTGCTGAGGGTGGAGCGGCAGACGATCCGTGTGCGGGGCGAGTTCATTACCACGGCCACGAAGACCGGCAACTCGCGCTCCGTGGCGCTCCCTCCTCGCATCGCCGCGGAGGTCGAGGCGCACCTGGCCGCGACCACCGGGTTCGGCAAGTCGCCGCTGTTCCCTCGCGCCGATGGGGAGGCGATCACGGGGAACGCGCTCGGGCAGGCGTGGCGCAAGGCGGCGCGGAGCATCGGGCTCGGCCACTTCCACGTGCACGACGTGCGGCACGCCGGGCTCACGATGGCGGCGCAGGGTGGGGCGACGACGCGCGAACTCATGGCCCGCGCCGGTCACTCCACAGCACGCGCGGCGCTGATCTATCAGCATGTCGCGGAGGAGCGGAACGTCGGCATCGCGGCCACGCTCGACACCCTCGCTGGAGCCGCGCTAGAGCCTCGCGTTCTGGAGGCTAAGGGCACGGAGAGGGCACGAACGGGCCTGGAGGCGGTCATCCGGGTCGAACTTACGGCCGATGGAATGCCGGTCTGACCTGGGAATAATCCTATGGAGGGACTGACGGGAATCGAACCCGCGCCATCTGCTTGGGAAGCAGACCGCACGGCTCGACGCGGTGTTCGCCATCGAGGAGCACGTCGAAGTCGAAGCGAGCTGGGGCATCTACCAACGCATCGTCGCTGCCTACCGCGAACCCGACAAGACCAAGGGGAAGGAGATGATGCGGCAGGTGATCGATGCTGTCAGCAGCGGCGTCCCGGCCGCTCTCACAGAGATCCGCCGCCTCGGCCGGACATTGAAACAGCGCGCCACCGACGTGCTCGCGTTCTTCGCCCGACCCGGCACCAGCAACGGCCCGACCGAGGCGATCAACGGCCGCCTCGAACATCTCCGCGGCTCCGCCCTGGGCTTCCGGAACCTCACCAACTACATCGCCCGGAGCCTACTCGAGACCGGCGGCTTCAAACCGCTACTACACCCTCGATTGCGATGAGCCTTCATACTCCGTGCTGCGCCAGCGTGACACCGGACCGCGACACGTCGCGCGTACGCGGCGTCGCCGCCTCCTCGAAATCGTTGGTGGTGGTCGCCGGTTCAGGAAGCGGACATCCACCGCGCGGGGAGAGGCCGATTCGTGACGACCGCGCCACTGTGCCCACGTCTTCGCCCACCTGTCGCAATGCTCCATCGAGAGGTGCCTTCCTCCGATTCGGGCGTTGACACCGTATGCATCGCGCTCAGTGCTCTCTTGCGCGACCGCGGGCCCGGCGTGCGACACATGGCACACGACGCGAACGTTCGCTGTGCCGCGACCACTCGGACTCGGGTGTTCGCGGGCTCTTCGTTCGATGTGTCAAGGTCGCCTGGAGGCTCTCAACCCGCTCAGTTCGGAGAACATGAGCGCCCCACGTGCAAATCCGAAGGCCCCGCCAACGAGTCGGCACGAACGCCGGGCCCGCCGGATCCGCTTCGCGCCGGCGACTAGACTTCGTGCTCGTCGCCGGGCGTCCGGCCGCATCGGACGGAGGGCCCCGGCCTCATGGACCACACTGCTTCACCCTCGTCCACCGACCCGGCACCAGCCCCCACCGCTTCGCCCGCCGGGACGGGGCTCGCGCGCGGCATGCGCCGCGGGCCGCAGCTCGCGACATGGATTCGCGTCGTCGCCGCCGTGCTGCTCATCGGCGCGTGGTTCGCCGCCGGGTCCATCGGTGGCCCCTACTTCGGCAAGGTCGGCGAGGTGTCCTCGAACGACCAGACGAACTACCTGCCGACGAGCGCCGACGCGACGCGCGTGCAGGAGCTGCTGCCCGCCTTCAACGGCACCGACGCGATCCCCGCGATCCTCGTCTACACGTCCGCGGCCCCGCTCACCGACGCACAGCTCCGGGGCATCGACGACGCCGTCGCGGCACTCACCGACGTCGATGGCGTCGGCGAATCATCGCCGCCCATCCCCTCCGAGGACGGCCTCGCCGTGCAGATGTTCGTGCCGCTCGACCGCGGCGGCGACGTCGGCGACGAGGCCGACGCGCTCCGCGCCGCTGCCGTGGAGGGCGCGCCCGACGGCGTGACGGTGCACCTCACGGGCCCCGCGGGGTTCGCGAGCGACCTGTCGGCGGCGTTCGCCGGCATCGACGGCCTACTCCTGCTCGTCGCCCTCCTCGCGGTGCTCGTCATCCTCGTCATCGTGTACCGATCGCCGCTCCTGCCGTTCCTCGTGCTCGGCACGAGCGTCTTCGCCCTCTGCGCCGCGCTGCTCACCGTGTGGTGGCTCGCGAAGTGGGGCGTGCTGCTGCTGAGCGGCCAGACGCAGGGCATCCTGTTCATCCTCGTCATCGGCGCGGCCACCGACTACTCGTTGCTCTACGTCGCTCGCTACCGCGAAGCGCTCGTCACCCACCGCACGAAGTGGGACGCGACGTGGGCGGCCCTCCGTGGTTCGATCGAGCCGATCGCGGCATCCGGTGGCACCGTCATCGCGGGCCTCCTGTGCCTGTTGCTGAGCGACCTGAAGTCGAACAGCACGCTCGGCCCGGTCGCCGCGATCGGCATCGTCTTCGCGATGCTCTCGGCCCTGACCCTCCTCCCGGCACTCCTCTACTGGGCCGGTCGCGTCGCGTTCTGGCCGCGCCGGACCGCGTTCGACGCCGACCACGACCAGGAGACGGACGCCGTCCCGACGACGGGACTCTGGGCCCGGCTCTCCTGCCTCGTCGAGCGTCGCCCGCGAGCGATCTGGGTCGTCACGACGATCGTCCTCGCCGTCGCATGCCTCGGCGTCCTGCAGTTGAAGGCCGACGGCGTACCGGCGAGCGACCTCGTGCTCGGCGAGAGCGATGCGCGCGACGGCCAGGTCGCGCTCGGCGAGCACTTCCCCGGTGGCTCGGGCTCGCCCGTCTACGTCGTCGCGCCGCAGGACGCGTTCGACGAGGTCACGGCGGCGCTTCTCGCCGAGCCGGGCGTCTCGGGCGTCGCGGTCACGAGCGCCGACTCCCCCTCGGGCTCCGCGACGGTGACGACCGACGGCGTGCAGGCGTTCGGCCCGCCCGGCACCCCCGCCCCCGAACCGACCGTCGTCGACGGCGACGTGCTCGTGCAGGCGACGCTCACCGATGCGGCCGACTCGGCGCAGGCCGAGGCCACGGTGCGGCAGATCCGCGCCACCCTCGACGACATCGGGGCGACGGGTGGTCAGGAGATCCTCATCGGCGGCGTCACGGCGACGGCGATCGACACGAACGAGGCCTCGATCCACGACCGGAACCTCATCATCCCGCTCGTGCTCGTCGTCATCATGCTCATCCTCATGCTGCTGCTGCGCTCGATCCTCGCGCCCGTGCTGCTCGTCCTCACGACCGTCCTGTCGTTCGGCACCGCGATGGGCGTCTCGGCCCTCGTCTTCAACCACGTGCTCGATCTACCCGGCGCCGACCCGGCCGTACCGCTCTTCGGGTTCGTGTTCCTCGTCGCGCTCGGTATCGACTACAACATCTTCCTCATGACGCGGGTGCGCGAGGAATCGCTCGCCCACGGCACGCGCGAGGGCGTCATGCGCGGACTCGCGATCACGGGCGGCGTCATCACATCGGCCGGGATCGTGCTCGCCGCGACGTTCGCGGCCCTGGGGGTCATCCCGATCTTGTTCCTGCTGCAGCTCGCGGTGATCGTCGCGTTCGGTGTGCTCCTCGACACGCTCGTCGTGCGCACCCTGCTCGTGCCCGCACTCGTGCACGACCTCGGTCGCGTCGTCTGGTGGCCCTCAGCGCTCTCGCGCGGGAAGCCCTGACGGGCGGTTCGCTGATCACTCGCATCACCGCGGGCCGACGTCGCCTCACGCTCCGAGGTGTGCGCGCACCTGTCGTTCGACGAGCACCTCGACCGGATCGGTCGCGATGACCTCGATCGCGCGCCGCGCCACGAGGGTGGCGAGGCCGTGGATCCCCGCCCACAGGTCGACGGCCGTCCGCTCTGCGACGAGGTCCGTTCCCTCGACGTCGATCACCGCCGCGATCGCCCCCTGCGCGACTGCGAACACGTCGGTGGAGTGCGCACGCAGCCCCTGCCCCGAGTTCGCGAGGAGGTCGTGGCGGAACATGACCTCGAACAGCGCCGGGTGGTCGACGGCGAAGCGGACGTAGCGCTGCGCGATGGCCATCAGTCGCGCACGCGCGTCGGTCTCGGGAAGCTCCCCGGCGGCATGCCCCAGGTCATTCCCGAGCATCGCGAACCCACGCACGGCGACAGCGGCCAGGAGCGACTCGAGCGTCGGGAAGTACCGTCTCGGGGCGCCGTGGGAAACGCCAGCGCGGCGTGCGACCTCGCGCCCCGTGAAGTCGGCCAGGCCACGCTCCTCGACGAGCTCCACCGCGTTCGCGACGAGCGTGTCGCGTACCCCTCCTGCCCCGTCGTAGACAGTGTCTACGCTTGCGTCTACCATGCGGACATTGTCTACGCAGAGTCGGGGAGAACCATGTTCGTCGGAATCGCGATCGCGCTCGCCTCGGCCGTTGCGCATGCCGGTTGGAACACGCTCGCGGGAAAGCTCGCCGGAAGCGGCGTCCCCGCCCTGTGGATCATCAACGTCGCCGCCCTCGTCCCCCTCGCCCCCGTGATCGCGGTCGTGTTCGCCCCCACTGTCGCCGGCGACGGAGCGGGACGTCCCGGCACGGCGCCACTCGGCACGACGGTCCTGCTCGCTGCCGTCAGTACCGCGTTCCACACGGGCTATGCCGTCCTGCTCGATCGTGCCTACCGATCCGCGCACGTCAGCGCGGTCTACCCCGCCTCCCGCGGCCTCGCAACGATCGTCGTCACGGTCGCGGGAGCCGTCCTGCTCGGCCAGGCAATCTCGGGCATCGCGATCGCGGGCGTCGCCGTCATGGTCGTGGCCATCGTGCTCCTGCTCGAGCCGGCGACGCGCACACGGAACGACGGTGCCGACTCGTCGCCGAGCTCACGAACTCGTCACGGCACCGCGATGTGGGGCGTCGCCATCGCCGTGACGACCGCCGCCTACACGACCTTCGACGGCTGGGCGGTCGCGTCGGCGGGTGTCGACCCGCCCCTGTACTACGGCGTGGCGGCCTGCACCCAGTGCGTCCTCCTTTCGGCCGTCGCGGGGCCGAGCGGGATGGTGCGCGGACTCGAGCTCCTCCGACGAACGCCCGGCCCCATCGTGTGCCTCGCGATGCTCATTCCGCTCTCCACGCTCCTCGGCCTGTACGCGACGCTGCACGCGCCGCTCGGCGTCGTCTCGGCGGTGCGCAGTTCGAGCCTGATCTGGACCGCGCTCGCCGCCGCGGTCGTCCTGCACGAGCCCCTCGGTCGGCGGCGGATCCTCGCGACCGGAGTCGCGACGATCGCGATCGCCGTCATCGCGTTCGGGACGCCTGTGTGACACGTCTGACGGCACACGCCCTGCGACACGTGCGTGGCGATCGAGTCGGCGCGGGCCGATCACTGCCCGCCGACCCGCCCCTCGCTCGCGACCTCGCACGACACTCCCCGTGGCAGGCCCCGCCGCGCTGACCTCGGCATCCTGCACGACGAGGGTTTCGTCGTCGCTCCGTGCCTCTCGGTCGCAGCCCGCCGTTGCCGGTGCTGCGGCAGGTCGTGACCACGGTCACGGGCCCCACGCGGCAGTGCGGGGCCGCGGCACGGGCGCGCGTTCAGCGCTCGCCGAGCGTGCCGTACTCCCAGTGACTGAGCACGCGCTTCGCGTACGTCCCGGGCAGCGCGCTCGTCGCGTACGGCTCGAGATCGGGCTGCTCGAACAGGATGACCCCGAGCGACCACCACTCGAAGTTGTCGGGATCGTCGAGGTAGCCCTCGGGTTCGTCGGCCGTCCAGCCGACGAACACGCCGTCCTCGCCACGCTGGAGCCAGCGGATCGGCAGGTGCTTGCGCACGTAGCGCGACACCCGGATGTGGATGCCGAGCACCTCGTCGCCGATCGGCCCGAGCCCCGTGGCCACCGACGGCTCCTCATCGGGCACACCGGCATCGGGCACACCGGCGCCCGCCGTGCTCGGCTCCTCGCGCACGCTCGGGGCGGTCACGACGGGCGCGGCTGACTCGTCGGGGGCGGGTGCGACGCTCGACGGCTCCCCCGCCTCGTCCGGCAGCGCGGCGGGCTCGTCATCGCGACGACGACGAGGCCACCCGAACCCGATGGCCCCGGACGGGTCGACGAGATCGTTCCGGCGGATGTCCCGGAAGGCGCCCGGCCGCTGCGACGCGACCTGTGACAACACCCCGAAGCCGTGCTCGCTCGCTGCGATCGCCTCGTGCTCGGTGAGCAACACGAGCTCGATCACGCGACCCCGCCGACGACCCGATGCGTCGTACACCCCCATGTCCATCCCGCGCCACGCCGCGTCGACGGCGACGATGCCGTGCAACTTCGTTCCGGGCACGAACGGGTGGGCCACGAGCCACGGGTCGTGCAGCGGCAGTGGGCCACCGAGATCCTCGACCATGCGGCGCACCGCACGCGTGACCGCGACCGCGGCGGCGGCATGCTGCCCGGCGCGCACCTCGCAGTAGACCTCGAGCGGCTCCTCGCCGGCGAAGATCACGCGCTCCAGCCCGAGCGACGCGACGGTCGCCGTGCCGTGGCCCTCGTAGAGCGCGGTCGAGACGAGCCCGCCGATGCGCTCGGGCGCGAGTGTCGGTACGGCCGAGAAACGCCGTTCGAAGTCGATCGCGAACACGTCGGACCCACTCCGCAGCGACACATCGATCACCGCGCCCTTCCGCGGTACCGTCATGGCACTCCCCATCGTCATGTTTCCCCCTGAAACATCATCGAAGCACAGATTCAATGCGCGTTCCCCCACGCAGAATCGCCGGCCGGCGCTTCGGGTGCCGCCGGTCGGTTGTCGGGAAGACAAACACGGTACACCAAACCCCCCGTCAGGCCTCCGCCCACGCGTCCGCGCTCGCTCGTCACGCGTCCTCGTCGGCGCCCGCGAGTCGCCCGTATCGCCATCCCTCGGGCTCCCGACGCGCGTAATCGCCGGGCTGTGCACGGATCGCGAACGCGCGGAGCTCGGGGGTGCCGCCCACGACCGCGCGCAGCGGCCACGTCTCGAACGTGGCCGGATCGGCGAGGTCCGCCTCCGACTCCGTCAGCGAGGTGGCGAGGAACTGCCCGCCGAGATCCCGCTGCAACCATCCGACCGGTGCCTCGTGGAGGTGTCGCGTCACGATGCACGCGACATCCGGGAGTGTCGCGGGCGGCCCGACCAGATCACCGCGCAGGACGTCGAGACGGGCCGCGGGCGTCGCCGCCGAGGCCGTGCGGAACGCCTCGAACCCGTCGTGCGCGATGCGCCGGGCCTCCGTCGTCGTGAGCATCACGATCTCCTGCACGATCCCGTACTCGTCGCCCGCCTCATCGCGAACGACGTCGTCACGGACGTGCCAGCTCGGGTCGAGCGCGATCATCCCCTGCATGTTCGTGCCGCTGATGATCGGGACGGCGTTGATCCACACGTCGCCCGAACCGAGCGGACCCGGCCTCGCACCGAGCTCGCCGAGCACGCGCCGGATCGCGATGCGGATCGCGACCTCCGCCGCGGGCGCGTGGTCCTCGAGCACCTCGCACAGGAGCTCGACGCGCGCACCGCCCGGGAGTTCACGGTCGGACAGCCCGAGCGAGACGACCGACGCGACACCGCCGTGCACGTAGGAGAGCACGCCGATCGTTCCGTCGTAGGGCGCACCGAGGACGACCGGTTCGGCCCGGAAGAGCCGCGCGAAGTGCTCGGCGTAGCGTTCGACGCCCGTCGCGGTGTGCGGCCGGGACGTGTGTCGTCGACGCCGGAGCCCCTGATCGCCCGCGGGCAGCATCGCCTCCGATCTCGTCATGCGCGGACCTCCGTCCGTTCGTGACCGACGGTGAGGGGGCGGCCCGCGCCGAGCGCGGCGAGGGACTGCACGGCCGTCGCGCCGACGACGAACCAGAGGACGGGGTGCCACGAGCCGAACACGTCGTGGAGGATGCCCGCCACGACGGGCCCGAGGGCGGCGAGGCCGTATCCGACCCCCTGGGCCATCCCCGAGAGCCGAGCCGTGTCGGCCGCCGACGCCGAGCGCAGGCCGATGAGCGCGAGCGCGATCGTGAGCGTCGCCCCCTGCGTGATGCCGATGAGCACGGCCCACAGGACGACGGCGCCCGGTGCGAACACGAGCCCGATGCACGCGACGACGAGCGGCACGCCCGCGAGCGCCGCGATCGCCCGCTGATCGGTCGTCCGCCCGAGCCGCGTCGAGACGAGCAGCCCCGCGAAGATGCCGACCACCTGGCACAGGAACAGGTGCCACCCCGCGGCCCGCTCGGAGACGCCCGACGCGATCTCGATGGACGGGAGCCACGTCACGGTGACGTAGAACCCGGTCGACTGCAGGCCCATGAACGCGGTGACGCACCAGGCCGTGGGCGAAGCCCACACCGAGGGCGGCCGGGCGCCGCGCTCCACCATCGCGTCCGTCGCGGCGTCGCGACCCGCTCCCGCGACACGCGTCCGATGTGCCACCGCACCGCTGCGCGCATCGTTCCGGAGCCTCGCGCTCCAGGCCACGAGCGCGACGACGGCGAGCGCGATCCAGCAGCCGATCGCGAGGCGCCACGAGCCGGTGGCCTCGGCGATGGGGACCGAGAGACCGGAACCGAGTGCCGCGAACGTCCCCATGACGGCGGTGTAGAGCCCCGTCACGAGGGCGAGGTGCGCGGGGAAGCCGCGCTTCACGAGCGCGGGGAGCAGGACGTTCCCGACCGCGATGCCGACACCGACGAGTGCGGTACCCACCCACAGCGACGCGAGCGAGGGCAGGAACCGCAGGCCGAGCCCGACGACGAGCACGACGATGGCGACCAGCACGGTGCGCCCGTCGCCGAAGCGCCGCGCGATGGGGGCGACGACGGGGGAGACGAGCGCGAAGCCGATCACGGGCAGCGCGCCGAGCAGTCCCAGCTCCGCGGCCCCGAGGCCCGTCTCGCTCGCGACGCGCGAGACGACGGGGCCGAACGACGTGATCGGAGGCCGAAGACACGCCGCGACCGCGAGCAGCGCAAGGGTCGACACGACGACGGCGAAGGGGCCGAGGGGGACGGCCGCACGCGCCGGATCGTGTGTCGTCGCCGGGGACAGCTTCGACATCCGCATCCTCTCCGCGACCAGCGTAGGCCAGGTCCCTGGTTGCCCCTAGGCTCGGTCCATGTCGAGCTCCGATGTCGACGCCGGCCCGCTCGCCGCCGAGCACCTCGCCGCACTGATCCGCATCCCCACCGTTTCCGCCTCCCCCACGGGCGTCGATGCCACGACGCACGCCCGCGCCCATGCCGCGCACATCGCCGAACTGCACGCCGTGCTGTCCGAGATGTATCCACGACTCCACGCCGCCACCACCGTGCGGACGATCGGTCGCACCGGGCGGCTGTGGCACCTGCCGGGCGGCGGTACGGCGGCCGGGGCGCGCCCGACAGCGCCGCTCGTGCTCATGGCGCACGCGGATGTCGTGCCCGCGGACGAGGCGGACGGTTGGACGCACCCGCCGTTCGCGGGAGTCGTGCGCGACGGCACGGTCTTCGGTCGCGGCACGCTCGACGACAAGGGCGCGCTCGTCGTCGCGCTCGAGGCGTTCGAGGGTCTGCTCACCGAGGCCTGGACGCCGCCGCGCGACGTGCTCGTGTGGGTCGGCGGCGACGAGGAGGTGTTCGGAAGCGACGCACGCGAGTTCGCCGCCTGGCTCCGTGAGCAGGACGTCCGCCCGTGGCTCGTGCTCGACGAGGGTGGTGCCGTCGTGGACGCCCCACTCCCCTTCATCGACGTCGAGGCCGCGATGGTCGGTGTCGGTGAGAAGGGCGTCATGGCCGTGCGGCTCGAGGCGACGGGTGACCCCGGGCACGCGTCGGCACCGGCCGGCCGCTCCGCGACGGAGCGCATCGCGCGTGCCGTGCTCCGCCTGCGCGCGCGACCGTTCCCCGCCCGATTGCCCGAACCTGCGAGGGCGATGCTGCGCGCGTTCGTCCCGCACGCCACCGGGCCCTCGCGCCAGCTCCTCCGCCTGCTCGTCGCCGTACCGGCACTCACGGCGTTCCTCTTCGCTCGACTCGGCGGTGACGCCGCCGCGCTCGTGCGCACGACCGTCGCGCCGACGATGCTGCGCGGTGGGACGGCCGTCAACGTGCTCCCCTCCACGGCGAGCGCGACCCTCAACCTGCGCCTCGCGCTCGGCACCTCGACCGCGAGCGCAGCGCGCCGCATCGCGCGCGTCGTCGGCGACCGCTCGGTGCGCGTCGTCGTGATGGAGCGGGAGGAGGCGACGCCCGCCGCCCCGAGCGACAACGCGCAGTTCGCGGCGATCCGGGACGCGGTGGCGCAGGCCTATCCGGGCGCGGTCGTCGTCCCCTACATCGCGCTCGCGGCGACGGACGCGCGCCACCTGCAGCGGGACGCCCTCGAGACGTACCGCTTTGCGCCACTGCGCATGTCGACGGCGCAGCGGGCGACGATCCACGGGGTCGACGAGCGCGTCGAGGTCGACGCGCTCGCCCGCGGCGTCCGCTTCTTCCGTGCGCTGCTCGAGGATCTTCGATGAGCGCGCGCTCCCTCGGCGGACTCGGCGGGATCGTGGCCGTGCTCGCCGTCGTCGAGTTCACGAGCGGCATCCTGCAGGGCTACTACACCCCGATGCTGACGGACATCGCACGACACCTGTCGATCACCGACGCCGACGTCAACTGGCTCGAGGGCTCGCAGCTGATGTTCTCTGCTCTCGTCGTGCCGACACTCGCGAAACTCGGCGACCTCGTCGGCCACAAGCGGATCCTGCTCGTGTCGACCGCGATCACGGGCCTCGCCTCGTTCGCGCTCGCGATGACCGACTCGTTCCCCGTCTTCCTCGTCGCGTGGGCCCTCCAGGGAGCGTACGCCGTGTGGCTGCCGCTCGAGATCGCGCTCATCTGGTCGCGCGCGAGCGTGCAGGACGGCGTCGTCGAGCCCGCCCGGATCACGCGTCGCGCCGCCGGGACGCTCGTCGCGGCCCTCGAGACCGGGGCGATCGCGGGGGCACTCCTCGGCGGTGCGCTCGTCGACGTACTCCCGCTCGGCACCGTCCTCGCGCTCCCCGCGATCACCGTCACGCTCTGCTTCGTCGCGATCGGCATCGGCGTCCGGGAGGCTCCCGTGCGCGCGGCGGACACCTTCGACACCGTCGGTGTGGTGCTCGTGTCGCTCGCGCTCGTCGGGTTCACGGGGGGCCTCAGCCTGCTGCGTCTGCAGGGACCGACGGCACCGCTGCCGTGGCTCGTGGTCGTCGCGGGCCTCGCGCTGCTCGTCCCGTTCGCGCGCTGGGAACTGCGCCAGGCGTCGCCACTCATCGACGTGCGCATGTTCCGCGACCCCGCGCTGTGGCCCGTCTTCCTGACCGCGGGCCTCTTCGGCGTGAGCGTGCTCGGCGCCCAGGCACCGCTCTCGACGTTCGCGCGCACCGACCCCGCGACGGTCGGCTACGGCCTCGGGACGGCCGGATTCACGACCTCGCTGCTGATCGGCGCGTACGTCCTCTCGCTCGCGGTCGGCGCGATGCTGTTGCCCCTCGCGACCCGGTTCGTCGCGCCACGGATCGCGCTCTTCGGCGCCTGCCTCCTCGTCGCCGGCGGCTATCTCCTGCTCGTCCCCTTCCACGACACGTACGGCCAGGTCCTCACGTGCATGGTCGTCGCGGGCATCGGTTCGGGCGCGCTCGTGGCGGCCCTCCCCGCCGCGGCGGCCGCGGCCGCACCGCCCGAGCAGACGGGCGTCGCGACGGGCCTCACGAACTCGGTGAAGACGGTCGGCGGGGCCATCGCCTCGTGCGTGTTCGGTCTCGCGCTCCTCCACGGCGCGGGCGGCACCGCGGTCGGGACGGCCACCACGGCCGGGACCCTCACGGGCTACTACACCGTGTGGATCGTGTGCGGCGGCACCGCCCTCGTCGCGGCGACGTGCCTGCTGTTCGTGCCGAAGCACGCGTTCACCGATCCGGCTGCACCGGCGGCGCTCCCGACCGTCTGAGCCGCGCCCCGTGATCCCGCCGAAGTTCGGGGCGCGGCTTGCTCAGGTGTTCGCCGCGGGCGTAGCATCCTGCAGGTAAGCCTCACCTCACTCACGCCGTCTCGTCGGCGCCGACTCCGAGGAGCATCGCTCCGGAGGGCCGACGCGGGTCTCGGTCGAAGGAACTCATGCTCGGCACCCTGCTCATCGGGCTGCGCGAAGGACTCGAAGCGTCCCTCGTCGTCGCGATCCTCCTCACCTACGTGCACCGCATCGGACGACGCGACGTCGCGCGCATGATCTGGCTCGGCGTCGCGATCGCGATCGCCGTGTCGCTCGGCGTCGGCGCGATCCTGACGTTCGGCGCGTACGGCCTCTCGACACAGGCACAGGAGATCATCGGCGGCTCGCTCTCGCTCGTCGCGGTCGCGATGGTCACGTGGATGGTGTTCTGGATGCTGCGCGTCTCCCAGACGCTCAGCCACCAGCTCGAGGGTGAGGTCGACGCGCACCTCGACGGTGCCGGCTGGGGCGTCGTGCTCGTCGCGTTCCTCGCCGTCGGACGCGAGGGGCTCGAGACCGCGCTGTTCGTGTGGTCGACGACGCGGGGGGACGCGAACTGGTTCCTCGGCTTCTCGGGCGCCGTCATCGGCATCGTCGTCGCGGCGGGCCTCGCCTGGGGCATCACACGGGGACTCATGCGTCTCGACCTCCCCACGTTCTTCCGCTGGACCGGCTACGTGCTCATCGTCGTCGCGGCGGGAGTCGTCGCCTACGCCGTCCACGACCTCATGGAGGGCGGCATCATCCCCGGCCCGTTCATGGCCGCTCCCGACGGCGCCGGCCCCTTCGTGCAGTCCTGGTTCGGCGACAACGCCTGGGCGTTCCGCGTCGGCGAGACCATCCCGCCGGACGGCTTCCTCGCCGCGCTCCTCAAGGGCACGATCGGCTTCACGCCAGAGATGACGAAGCTCGAACTCATCGCCTGGGCCGCCTATCTCATCCCCACCATGACGTGCTTCATCCGCCTCGACCGCGCGAACCGCAAGCGTTCGCGGGCTGCGCGCGAGGCGAGCGAGACGGCGCCGGCCGCGGCCTGAGCCGCCCCACGATCCCTCCACCGAACGACCAGGAGAACCACCAATGTCAATGAGACCGCTCGCGGCCGCCCTCGGCGGCGCCGCAACGATCGCCATGCTCGCGGGCTGCGTCCCGAACGCCGCGCCCGACGGTGCCGGGACCATCACGGTCACGAGCACCGAGGACACGTGCGACGTCTCGACCGCCGAGACGACCTCGGGCAACATCACCTTCGACGTGACGAACTCGGGCAGCCGCGTCACGGAGTTCTACGTGCTCGCCGAGGACGGCCTGCGCATCGTGGGCGAGGTCGAGAACATCGCGCCGGGCACGAGCCGACAGCTCGCGATCGTCGCGCAGCCGGGCTCGTACTTCACGGTCTGCAAGCCGGGCATGATCGGTGCCGGCATCGGTCAGGCGGCGTTCACGGTCACGGGCGACGAGGTCGCGGTTTCCGAGGACGACCAGGCCGCGCACGACGAGGCCGTCGCGAACTACAAGGCCTACGTCCGCAACCAGGTCGGCGAGCTCGTCCCCGCGGTCGACGCGTTCGTCGCGGCCTACGTCGCGGGCGACGACGAGACGGCGAAGAGCCTGTTCGCCTCGACGCGCCTGTTCTACGAGCGCATCGAGCCGACCGCCGAGTCGTTCGGTGACCTCGACCCTCGCATCGACTACCGCGAGGTCGACGCGCTCGCCGAGGGGCTCGACTGGACCGGCTTCCACCGCATCGAGAAGGACCTCTGGCCGCCCGCCCCGGGCGCGAAGAACTCCGACGACACCGACGCGAACGAGGGGTGGACGGCCTCCACGCCCGAGCAGCGCAAGGAGTTCGGTGACAAGCTCGTCGCCGACGTCGCCGAGCTCCAGTCGCTCGTGAACGCCGACGACTTCACGCTCACGATCGACGACATCACGAACGGCGCGATCGGCCTCCTCGACGAGGTGGCGACCGGCAAGGTAACGGGTGAAGAGGACTGGTGGTCGGGCACCGAC
This sequence comes from Pseudoclavibacter chungangensis, assembly GCF_013410545.1. Taxonomy (NCBI): domain Bacteria; kingdom Bacillati; phylum Actinomycetota; class Actinomycetes; order Micrococcales; family Microbacteriaceae; genus Pseudoclavibacter; species Pseudoclavibacter chungangensis. The sequence continues at coordinate 3,839,428 of NZ_JACCFV010000001.1, read as the reverse complement.
CTCAGCGACTTCCAGGGCAACGTCGAGGGCGCGCAGGTCGCGTTCGGGATCGTCGAGGACCTTGCACGTTCGAAGGGCGACGAGGGCGTGAAGCTCAGCGACACGATCGACCAGGAGTTCGGGGCACTCAACGAGGAGCTCGCGAAGTACGGCAACACGACCGACGGCTTCGTCGACTACAAGTCGCTCACGGCCGAGCAGGTCAAGGGCCTGTCGACACGCGTCGACGCGCTCGCCGAGCCGCTCTCGCAGCTCACGTCCACGGTGCTCGGGATCCCCTCGTCCTGATCACGCCGGTGGGCCGTCCCCGGACGACCCACCGCGACACACGAACGGCCCCGTGGATCCTTCCTCCGCGGGGCCGTTCGCATCGACCGGGCGACCGGACCGTGCCGCGAGCGGCACCCGCCGGGCACTTCGAGGGCCGGTGACCCGGGCACCGGAATCGGCGAGACGCGAGACGCGAGAGAGAATGGACCACGTGCCGAACACCGAGAGCGAACGCGAGCCCGACGACGCCGCGATCGAGGCGACGAGCGACGACGACGCCGGAGCCCCGTCCCCGCGCGCCGATGCGGGTCCGGCCGCGCGCACCGCGGACGATGCCGAGCTCGACGGCGGCGAGCCCGCCGCGCACCCGCACCGGTTCACCCGACGTGGCCTGTTCGGCGCGCTCGCCGCGGGCGCGGCCGGGCTCGCGGTCGGCGGAGCGGGCGGCGCCGCCGTGGCGACGGGCGTCGCGTCGTCGGCCGGTGGCGGCACGACGACGACCTACCCGTTCTTCGGCGCGCACCAGGCGGGCATCGTGACGCCGGCGCAGGACCGCCTGCACTTCGCCTCGTTCGACGTCTCCCCCGAGACGACACGGGACGAACTCGTCGACCTCCTCACGAAGTGGAGCTACGCGGCGTCGCGCATGACGCAGGGGCTCGACGTGTCCGCCTCGGGCGCCGTCGGCGGTTCGCCGTTCGCGCCGCCCGACGACACGGGTGAGGCGCTCGGTCTGCCGCCCTCGGGGCTCACGATCACGTTCGGATTCGGGCCGAGCCTGTTCACCGACGATTCGGGCACCGATCGATTCGGCATCGCGGCGCAGAAGCCGCCGCTGCTCGAACCGCTGCCGCGCTTCAGCGGTGACGCGATCGAGGCCGCGCGCTCCGGCGGCGATCTGTGCGTGCAGGCCTGCGCCGACGATCCGCAGGTGGCCGTGCACGCGATCCGCAACCTCACGCGACTCGGCTTCGGCCGCATCGTCCTCCGCTGGTCGCAGCTCGGCTTCGGTCGCACCTCGTCCACGTCGACGACCCAGCAGACACCGCGCAACCTGTTCGGCTTCAAGGACGGCACGGCGAACATCAAGGCCGAGGAGGCCGGTGTCGCCGACGAACAGGTCTGGGTGCAGGCGGCCGACGGTCCCGCGTGGATGGCGGGCGGCTCGTATCTCGCGGCGCGCCGCATCCGTATGCTCATCGAGAGCTGGGACCGCGTCTCGCTGGGCGAGCAGCAGAACATCTTCGGTCGGAACAAGGGCGAGGGGGCACCGCTCTCGGGCGGGACCGAGTTCACGGAGCCGAACTTCACGGCGCCCGGGGCCGAGGGCGGCGACGAACCCGTCATCGACATGAAGGCCCACGTGCGGCTCGCGCACCCCGACAACAACGCGGGCTCGCGCATGCTCCGCCGCGGCTACAACTACGTCGAGGGGAACGACGATCTCGGACGCCTCGACGCGGGCCTCTTCTTCCTCGCCTACGTGCGCGATCCCGATCAGTTCATCGCCGTGCAGCACGCCCTCGCGACCGACCTGCTCAACGAGTACATCCGCCACGTGGGCACGGGGATCTGGGCGATCCCGCCCGGAGCCGCCGAGGGCGGCTACGTCGGGCAGACGCTCTTCGGCGTGTGAGGCCCGCGCGGGCCGGACACGGCCCGATCGGCCTCACGCGAGGACTCGGAAGCCCCGTCCGCCGGTGACCGGCGCAGGAGTGCTCTCGACGTCCTCGACGACCGACCCCGCCGGGCCGCGACCGAGCCACGACTCGAAGCGCTCGAGGGCCTGCTCCTCGCCCTCCGCCTCGAACTCGACCCTCCCGTCGGGCAGGTTGCGCACCCAACCGGTCACCCCGAGGCGCTCCGCCTCGACGCGAGCCGAGTACCGGAACCCCACACCCTGCACGATCCCGGAGACCGTTCCGTGTATCCGTCGATCCACCATGTCTCGAGCCTGCATCAACACGCTGGACGACGGCCCTCGCGGGCTAGGCTGACGAGCATGGAGCACGCCACCACCTCGGACCTCGCGGACCTCGGCCCGTCGGCCACCCTCATCGACGTTCGTGAGGTCGACGAGTTCACCCAGGGGCACGTGCCGTGGGCCGTCAACATCCCGCTCAGCGAACTCGCCGGTCGATTCGACGAGATCCCCGCCGACGGTACCGTCCACCTCATCTGCCAGGCCGGTGGACGCAGCGCCCGCGCCGCGGAGTTCCTCGACGAACGCGGCTTCGAGACCGTCAACGTCGACGGTGGCACGTCCACCTGGATCGCCGAGGGTCGAGAGGTCCGACCGGGGAGCTGATCCGCCGCGACGCACCACCCGAAACACCCGCGCGGCCCGAGAGGGCCGCGCTGTTCCATACCGTTCCACCCCATCGACGACGTTCCACCGACCGGCCGGAGGCACCGTGATGACGGTCTCGTCCCAGACCCCCGTAGACCCTCCGCAGAACGCACTCGGCCGGGCGGCACTCCTTCGGGCGACGATCGACGTCGGGCTCGCACTCGGCCTCAGCGGCATCACCTCGCGCTCGGTCGCGGAGGCGGCGGGCGTCGCCCACAGCCTCGTGCGCTATCACTTCGGGTCGGTCGACGCGCTCATCACCGAGGCCCTCAGCCTCGCCATCGACGAGGGCATCGAGAACGCTCGCGCACTCGCCGAGGTCCCGAGCCTCACGGAGTTCACCCGGAACCTCGCGCGCTCGGTGACCGACAGTCGCGACACGCACGCGTTCCTCTACGAGGCGATCCTCGAATCGCGCCGACGGCCCGAACTCGTCCCGCAGGTCAAGCGGTACTACCGCGAGTATCGCGAGGCGCTCTCGGCGCCGCTCAGGGCGCTCGGCGTCGAGGACGAGGCCCTGCTCGACATGGTGTTGTTCGCCTTCGAGGGCATGGTGTTCAAGGAGGTGACGGACTCCGATCAGCGTCGCACGCGCGAGGCGATCCGTCAGCTGCGGTCGATCGTCGCCCGCGAATCGGGGGTCCGGCTCACGCCACCCGCCGACGACGACTGGTACGGCGCCGGCCGTCCGGAACACCGTCCGGGCAACGTCTGACACAGGTCATATCGTCCGTCAATGGGGACGGGTACCGCCCCGATCCGGCGACGTCCATGCGGGTCGATTGACTACCGTCGGAGGACGCCTGGACCCCGCCCGCACGGATTCCACGCTCGCGGAGGACAGGCACGCGAAGCAGCGGACGAGGCGAGGCAGGCGACTCGAGGTGATCATGGACGGCAGCGACGACGACGGCAGCGGAATGCCCGTCTACGGTGGCCGTCGCCGCTCACGCTCCGGGCCGGCCGCGCGTTCGCTGCACGTGCTCGACACGGTCGAGCAACCCACCGTCCAACCCGCCGTGCGGTATTACCCGTCGACGGGACAGATCCCGATCGTCGCCGCTCCGATTCCTCGGACGAGTGGCACGTCGCCCGCATCCGCCGCCGTGCCGCTCCCGCAACCGAACGACATCGACGAGGCGACGACCCCGCGCCGTTCCATGCTTCCGCCGCCACCGCCCGCGCCCGCGAACGAGAGCGTCGTCGTCGCGCCCGTCAGGCGTCGGCCGTCCGCGACGACGACGGTGCCGACGCCGAGGCCCGTCGCGGGCGTCCCCGACGTGTACCGCCAGGCGCCGGGCGCTCCGGCGACCACCACGCCCGCGAACGGTGTCCCCACGATCGCCACGACCACACCGGCGCCCACGTCGGCGACCGTGGCCGCGCCCGTCCCGCCGCGGGGTGCCCCGGGCCGCCGCGAGGCGGCGGGCGACGGGGGCGCTCCGCCACACGACGTCGATTGGGCGAACTGGGCGGATGGTCGTCCGTCGCGCCGCGTGCGGCAGCGCCACACGCGCTGGGAGCGACTCGTGCCGCTCTGGATCGGTCTCGGCGCCGCGCTCCTCTGCCTCGCCGGGGACTGGCTCCCGAGCCTGACGCCGAACGAGCTCAATCTGCTCGCCGTCACGGCACGCAGCAGCGACGACTTCTGGGCGCTCACGCAGGCGGGCCACGCCGACGACGCCCTGTGGCTCGCGCTCGTGCACCACTGGTTCGGGATCACGGGTGCGTCCGAGTTCTCGTTCCGGGTGCTCGCCGCGGTCACGATCGGCGTGGTCGCGGCCGGTATCTCGACCTGTTGCCTGCAGATCGCGGGCGCTCGCGCGGCGGTGTTCGCGGGGATCGTCTTCGCCCTGCTCCCCCGCGCGCTCTTCGACGGTGCCACCGTGTCGGGGGCCGGGTTCGGCCTCGCGTTCGGCATCTGGTCGGTCGTCGCGCTCACGTGGGCCGTGGAGTACCGGGAGGCCCTCCCGGGCTCGGGGCTCGAGCTCCGACTCGTCGCACCCGCGACGCGGCGGCATCGATACGCGGCGTGCGCGCGGAACCTGCTGCGCTGGTCGACCTTCGTCCTCCTCCTGGTCCTGGCCGTCTACGCGTGCGCACCGATGATCGTGCTGCTCGTCGTACTGCCCCTCGCGAGGCTGCTCGGCGACACGAACGCGCGGACGCTTCGGACGCTCGGCGGGGCGCTCGCGGTCGCGGCCGCACTCGTCACCCCGCTCCTCGTGTCGATCGCCATCGGCGCCTCGACGAGCGAGGCGCGCGCGACGCGGGCGGTCGTCTCCCCGACCGACCTGTTCTTCGTCTCCCTGTCGCCGACCGCCACGGTGTCCGGTGCGCTCCTGGCCGTCGTCATCGGCGTCGGCGTGGCCGTCGTCGCGACGGGACTGCGCCGGACGGTGCGCACGGCAGGGACGGGCGCCCTCTGGCTCGGCGCGCTCTGGCTGTGCGCCCTCTCGATCGGTGCGATCGTGTATCCCGCACCGCTCGAGGAGGCGCTCGGACTGTGGTCGCTCATGGGCCCCTGCGTCGCCGTGCTCGTCGGTGCGACGCTCGCGACCGCGCGGCGACCGGTCGTGTGGACGGTGCTCGCGGTGATCGCCGTCGCGGCGGCGATCGACCTGGCCCTCGTGCAGGTACCCGGGTTCGCCGAGGCCGGCGACTGGCTGCTCCACGCGCCGCGACACTGAGCCGCCACGTCGCCGCGTGTCGCGTCCCACCGACCGGCTCGCCGACGGGAAGGAGCGGCCCGCGCGACGTAGGCTGGGGTGATGGCGACTGCGACGGATTCCCGTGTTCTCGAGGTCCTCGGCAGGGTCTTCGGCTACGACGCGTTCCGTGGGGACCAGGCGGACATCATCCGGCAGGTGTGCGACGGCGGCGACGCGCTCGTCCTCATGCCGACGGGCGGCGGCAAGAGCCTCTGCTACCAGATCCCCTCGATCGTGCGACCGGGAACGGGCGTCGTCGTCTCACCCCTCATCGCGCTCATGCAGGACCAGGTCGAGGCCCTCGAACAGCTCGGCGTCCGTGCCGCGTTCCTCAACTCGACCCAGTCGCCCGACGAGCGACGAGCCGTCGAGGGGGCGCTCCTCGCGGGCGAGCTCGATCTGCTCTACCTCGCGCCCGAGCGGCTGCCGGTCGCCGCGGGCCTGCTCGATCGGGCCGAGATCGCACTGTTCGCGATCGACGAGGCGCACTGCGTCGCGCAGTGGGGCCACGACTTCCGCCCCGACTACCTGCAGCTCGGCCTCCTGCACGAGCGCTGGCCGGACGTCCCCCGCATCGCACTGACGGCGACCGCGACGTCGCAGACGCGCGTCGAGATCGCCGAACGGCTCGGGCTCACCGAGGCACCGATGTTCGTCTCGAGCTTCGATCGCCCCAACATCCAGTACCGGATCGCCCCGAAGCAGGACGCGAAGGCACAGCTGCTCCGGCTCATCACGCAGGAGCACCCGGGCGAGGCCGGGATCGTGTACTGCCTGTCGCGGAACTCCGTCGAGCGGACCGCCGAGTGGCTCACCGCCCAGGGCATCGCCGCGCTCCCCTACCACGCGGGCCTCGATGCGGCGACGCGCGCCACGAACCAGGCGCGCTTCCTTCGCGAGGACGGCATCGTCATGACGGCGACGATCGCGTTCGGCATGGGCATCGATAAACCGGACGTCCGCTTCGTCGCGCACCTCGACCTGCCGAAGTCGATCGAGGGGTACTACCAGGAGACGGGTCGTGCGGGGCGCGACGGGCTGCCGTCGACCGCGTGGCTCGCGTACGGCCTGCAGGACGTCGTGCAGCAGCGACGCATGATCGAGGACGGCGAGGGCGACGCGCAACGCAAGCGTGCCCAGTCGATGCACCTCGACGCGATGCTCGCCCTGTGCGAGACGATCACGTGCCGTCGCCAACAGTTGCTGCGCTACTTCGGCCAGGAGTCGGAGCCGTGCGGCAATTGCGACACGTGCCTCGAACCGCCCGAGTCGTGGGACGGGACGGTGCCCGCCCAGAAGCTCCTCTCGACGATCGTGCGGCTCGGGCAGCGCCGCCAGTCGTTCGGGGCCGGCCACATCATCGACATCCTCCGCGGCAAGGAGACCCCGCGCATGCAGCAGCGCGGGCACGACGAGCTGTCGACGTTCGGGATCGGGACGGACCTCGGCGACACCGAGTGGCGGGGCATCGTGCGCCAGATGCTCGCCCAACGGTTGCTCGAATCGGTGGGTGAGTACGGCGTCCTGGGCCTGACGGACGGCTCACGCGAGGTGTTGCGTGGTGAGCGGACGGTGCTCCTGCGCCGCGAGCCCGAGCGCCGGGCCGGTGCGGCAGGCGTCTCGCGACGCGCGCGCACGGCACCGCCCGAGCTCGCGGGCGACGGGCAGGACCTGTTCGAGCGGCTCCGCACGTGGCGGCTCGCGACGGCGAAGGTGCAGGAGGTGCCCGCGTACGTCGTGTTCTCGAACGCGACGCTCGCCGCGATCGCGGCCGCCGCGCCCGCCGACCGCTCGGCCCTCGCGGACGTCTCGGGCGTCGGGCAGGCCAAGCTCGACCGGTACGGCGACGAGGTGCTGGCGATCGTGTCGGGCGACGCCCCCGCCGCCGGGCCGCCGCCGAGCGCGCGTTCCGCGTCGCGGCCGGTGACCGCCCCCGCGAGGGAGCCCGCGGTGTCGTTCGAGGACGTCCCGCCACCGGCGGATCCGTTCGACTTCGAGCCGCCCCCGGACGAGGGCTACTAGCCTCCGAGAGAGGGGCGGCCGGGTCGAGGACGGGAGGGAGTCGCGTGGAGTACCTCTTCGGATCGATGCTCGGCGCCCTCGTCGTGATCGTGTACGGGATCGCCGTCGGGACGGTCCTGCGGCGCCTCCTCGGCGATCAGCCGGGTCGGCTGCGCGCGTTCCTCGTCGCGATCGCCTCGCTCGCCCTCCTGAGCGAGTCGGCCGTGCCGGTGCTCACGGCCGTCGGCCTCACGCCGAGCGCATCGTCGGGCGCCGGAACGCTGCTCGTCTCGTCGCTCGTGCTCGGCCTGCTGTTCGTCGGCTCGCTCGTCGTCGCGCTCGGCGTCCTCGTCGTGTGGGAGCTCGTGGTCCCGACCGGTCGTCTGCCGGGGCCGCTCGAGGCGGCCGTCGGCGTCCGGGACGGCGCTCGGCGCGCCCTGCGATACCTCGAGCTGAGCTGGGTCGTCGCGTCGTCCGGCCTGTGGCGGCGATTGCGGCTCGGGCCGTCCGACCCGGCGTTCTCCGCCGCGGTCGTGCGCACGCTCGAGCGCTCGGGCCCGACGTTCGTCAAGGTCGGGCAGATCCTCTCGACGCGCGTGCAGAATCTGCCGCCCGCCCTCACGGCGGCGCTGGCCAGGTTGCAGTCCGCGGCGGAACCCGCGCCGAGCGTCGACGTCGAGGCGCTCCTGCGCGACGAGTGGGGCGAGGCACCATCGACGCGTCTGGCCTCGTTCGATCCCGTCCCGTTCGCGGCGGCGTCGATCGCGCAGGTGCACGCGGCGACGCTGCACGACGGCACGCGGGTCGTCGTGAAGGTGCAGCGGCCGGGCGCGGCACCGCGCGTGCGCGTGGACGCCGACATCCTCGTCCGCTTCGCCACGGATGCCGAGCGGCGTTGGAACTGGGCGCGCGGCATGGGGCTCCGCGCGATCGCGACGGGCCTGCGCGGGTCGCTGCTCGAGGAGCTCGACTACCGCATCGAGGCGCGCAACACGCAGGCGCTCGCGCGTGCCCTCGCGGATCGCCCGCTCATCGCGACGCCACGCATCGTGCCCGAGCTCTCGGGCGAGCGGGTGCTCGTCATGACGAGGCTCGACGGCGGCCCGGTCGCGACCGCCGCTGATGCGCTGCCCACCGCCGATCGCGAGCGACTCGCGCGGGAGCTCGCGGGCGCCGTGCTCACGGGCGTGCTCGTGCAGGGCGTGTTCCACGCCGATCTGCACCCCGGCAACGTGCTCGTCCTCGACGACGGCCGCATCGGGCTGCTCGACTTCGGGGCGATCGGTGTCATCGACGCCGAGACGCGTGCGCTCCTCGGGACGCTGCTGCTCGCGGTGCTGCAGGACGACACGGTCGGGGCCGTGACGGCGCTCGAGATGGCGTTCGAGGTCGGTGCGGACACGGATCGCGCGGCGATGCGGCGCGAGCTCGGCCGCCTCGTCACCCTCAGCCGGTACAGCCCCGACCCCGTCGGGACGCTCGTCGGCGAGCTGTTCGCGTTCCTCACGCGCTTCGGCATCGTCGTACCGGGCGATGTGGCGGGCGCGTTCCGGACGGTCGTCGCGCTGCTCGGCGTGCTCCGGGCGCTCGCGCCGGAGCTCGACCAGGACTCGTTCGTGCGCGGCGCCCTGCCCGACCTCGTCACGCGGGCGGTCGACCCGGCCCGGCTCGCAGAGCGGGTGGTGACGCGCTCGAGCCTCGCGCTCGCGCTCGCCGACCGGGTGCCCGGTCGGCTCGAACGCGTGTCCGCGCAGCTCGCGGACGGATCGTTCGCCGTCCGGACGCGCACGTTCGCCGATCAGCGTGATCGTGACTTCGTCCGCGCGGTGGTCGACGACGTGGCGTCCGCCGTCTTCGCCACGATCCTGTTCGTCGGGGCCGTCTGGCTCGGCACGACGCCCGGAGGGCCCGAACTCGCGACGGGGCTCGCCCTCTATCCCCTGCTCGGTGCGATGGCGGCGATCGGTGCGTTCGCGCTCGCGTTCCGACTCGTGATCCGGCTGTTCCGTTACCGCCGCGACCGCTGATCGCCACCGCCCGGGATCGCCCCGCCGCATGTTCGCCGGGCCGCGCGGGCTCAGGCCGCGTCGACCCCGAGGGCCGTGAGCGCGAGGTCGACGAGCTCGCCGACGCGAGTGCTGCCGTCGAGGGTGCGCGGTTCGTGGAGGTGGCCCGTGATGTCGAGCTGCGCGATGCCGTGGAGGGCGACCCAGACGACGGTCGCGAGCTCGCGCGTCGGGAGCCCCTGACGCCACCCGGTGCCCTGCGCGCGCTCGACGATCTCGGTGATCGCGTCCATGCCCGCATCGGCCGCGCGTTCGAGCTCCGGCGTCGGATGACCGATCGGTTCGCTCCCGAACACGAGCTGATAGTGCTGCGGGTGTTCGAGCGCGTGCGCGATGTACGCGGCGCACCCGGCGCGGAGGGATCGGGCGGGGTCGTCGATCTCCGCGGCGGCGGTGCGGATGCGGTCGGCGAGTTCCGAGAGCGTCTGTGTCGCGAGTTCGGTGAGCAGCGCCGTCTTGTCGTCGAAGTGGCGGTACGGCGCGGAGCGCGAGACACCGGCCGCCTCACCGACGCCGCGCAGCGTCACGGCCTCGGGGCCACCGCGCTCGAGCAGTTGGGCGGCCGCGGCGAGCACGGCCGCGCGGGTGGGGCCGGGGTCTCTCGGGCTCATGCGACGAGCCTATCCAGGTTTGTTGACATCGTCCACTCACAGACGTACGCTGACGTCGTCAACAAACCTTCGGGAGGACACCATGAACACGACCGACCTCGACGCCCTCGAGCGCGATCACCTCGCCACCTGGATCGACCCCGACCCCGCCCGGCGTCGCGAGATCGTCGAGCGCATCTGGGCACCCGACGGACGACTCTCGATCGCCCCGGCGGGACGCACCCTCACCGGCGTCGACGCGATCGTCGCCCACACGACCCGCGTGCACGACGAACGGATCGCCGGCCAGGGCATGCGCTTCGTGTACGACCAGCGCATCGACGGCGGCGACCTCCTCCTGCTGCGATGGTCGATGCTCGCACCCGACGGATCGACCGCGGCCCGGGGCGTCGACATCGCCCGCATCGAGGCGGGGCGATTCGCGAGCGTGCACATGTTCATGGGGGTCGACTGACGCACCGAGCGGACGTCGATGACGGGACGGCCTCGTCGGTCACGAGCGACGAGGCCGTTCCGATCACGGGCCCGGGGGTGCAGAATCGTCGCGTGCGACCGAGCCGCCCGACGGTCGCGGAGCAGGGGGTCGGAGCCATGGACATCGCTATCCTCGTGGCGGTCGCCGCCGCCGTGGTGATCGCCGTCACGGCGCGCATCGCCCCGAAGTGGCACGTCGCCGCACCGCTCGTCCTCGTGCTCGTCGGGATCGGTGTCTCGTTCCTCCCGTTCGTGCCCGAGATCGAGGTCGAGCCCGACCTCATCCTCGCGGTCGTCCTCCCACCGCTCCTGTTCGGCAGCGCGGTCTCGATGCCGGCGATGAACTTCCGACGCGAGTTCACCGCGATCAGCGGGCTCGCCGTCGCACTCGTCATCGTGAGCTCGGTACTGCTGGGATTCGTGTTCCACCTCATCATCCCGTCGCTCGACCTCGCCTGGTGCATCGCGCTCGGCGCGATCCTCTCGCCCACCGACGCGGTGGCCACGACGATCGCGCGCGGCGTCGGCATCTCGTCGCGGGTCACGACGATCCTCGAGGGCGAGTCGCTGCTCAACGACGCCACGGCGCTCGTGACGCTCCGGACCGCGATCGCGGCGGCCGCCGCCTCGTTCTCGCTCTGGGAGGCGATCGGGCAGTTCGCCTACTCGGTCGCGATCGCACTCGTCATCGGCTTCCTCGCGGGCAAGCTCGGCGTGTACGCGAGGAGGACCGCCGGCGACGCGACGATCGCCGCGGTGCTGTCCTTCGCCGTCCCGTTCGTCGCGTCGGTGCCCACCGACCTGCTGCAGGGGTCGGGCCTCGTCGCGGCCGTCGTCGCGGGGATCGTCACGGGCCGGGCGAAGGACCGCGCGTCCGATCCCGCGCAACGGCTCACCGCGATGACCATGTGGAACGCCGTGACGCTCGTCCTCGAGGGGGCGGTGTTCCTCGTCATGGGGCTCGAGATCCGCAGCCTCGTGACCCAGCACACCGACGAGGCCGACACGATCGGTTCGCTCGCGTTCATCGTCGTGCTCGCCGCGTTCGCGCTCGTCGTCATGATGCTCGTCCGCGCCGCGTACATGTTGCCGCTCATCGGGGCGATGGGCCGCAACGCCCGACGCGCGCAGTCGATGCAGCCGAGGATGGAGGCCATGGAGTCGGCCATCATGGACCGCGACCTCCACCGCGCCAAGCAGTTGAAGACACCCGACCCCGTGGCGGAGTCCGAGACGTTCCACCACCGCGTCAAGCGGACGGTCGGCACGCTCCGGCATCGGCTTCGGCGCCGCGACGACGGCCGGACAGCGGATCCCGCTGCGCTGGAGTCGCGCTGGCAGCAGCTCGATCGCTCCGTGCGACGCATCCTGAGCGACATCGACTACTACACGCGCCAGCCGCTCACGATGCGGGACGGGATCGTCATGGTCGGCGCCGGCATGCGCGGCGCCGTGACGCTCGCCGCGGCACAGACCCTCCCGCTCACGACCCCTACCGCTCGTCGCTCGTCCTCGTCGCGTTCGCGGTCGCCGTCCTGTCGCTCCTCGTCCAGGGCAGCACGCTCGCGCCGCTCGTCCGTTGGATCAAGCCCTCCCGCCCCGATCCCGAGGACCTGCGCCGACAGCGTCAGGCCGTGTCGGACGCGCTCGCCGAGGTCGAGGTCGAGCCTCGCGAGGGAGAGGGGCACCTCGGCCGGAAGCTGCGCACCATCGCGGCGCGGCGCGACGTGCTCCTCGACCTGCAGGAGGGCGGGTACTACGACGTGAAGTGCACGCGCTCGGTCCTCGCGGCCATGGACGCGCTCGAGCTCGGGCTCCGCCTCCAGCTCGAGCAGACGGCCGATCTCGAGCACGGGCGTCCCGACCCGGCGCGGCCGGGCGAACCCACGACCCGGAGCCGCGACGACGCCGACCCGTTCGACGGGATACTGTCCTCGCCCGACGCGGACGCACCCGGCCTCGACGCCGACGCCGCCTCCGCCTCCGATGCCGGCGCCGAACTCGACGCCGAGCTCGACGCACAGCTCGCATCGATGGAATCCGACGAACGCGAGCCGGACGGCGCACCCTGAGGTGAGGCGCGGTGGTGGGACCGGCCGCGCGACTCGCGCATCACACGGTCGGACCACATCGAGCGCCCTCGTGCGCACCGGCCCGGGTCAGCGTGCGCCGCGAACCGCCCCGGCCGAGCGGACCTGCGCACGACCACGAGCGCCGACGAGTGCATCGCGGACCCCGGCCCCGCGCGTCGTCGTCGCGATCCCGAGCATCGCGGCGGATGCGATGCGGATCGCGTGCGGGACGACGGTGCGGCGCCGCGCGTAGCGCCGGAGCGCGGCCTGCGGCGCACGGGAGTCGAGCTCACGGGCGAGGACGGCCGCGTCGTCGATCGCCGTGCACGCACCGCGGCCGAGGTTCGGTGTCATGGCGTGCGCGGCGTCGCCGATGAGGACGGTGTTCCCGCGCACGGGCAGCACGGGCCGCGCGACGCTCCGGATGCCGTGCACGAGCGTCGCCGCCGGGTCGGCTGCGGCGAGCACCCGATCGAGATCGTCGAGGCGTCCGCCGACGAGCTCGCGGAGATGGGCGAGTGCGGCATCCGCGTCGGGGAAGCGGCGCTCGTCGAAGCACGCGAACCAGTTCGTGCGGCGCCCGTCGAGCGGTGTGACGCCCATGAGCCAGCCGCGCCCCCACGTCTCGATCGCGCCCGCCGGGGCGGGGAGGTCGACGATGCCGCGCAGCACCGTGCGTCCGTGCGAGCGGGCGTCGTGCGCCGGGCCCCACGCCGTGGTTCGTGTGCGGCTGCCGACGCCGTCCGCTCCGACGAGCACGTCGATGCCCGCCTCCGGCGCCGGTGCGTCGATGCGTTCCGTGCGGCGCAGGACCGTCTCGGGGATCGCGCGGGCCAGCACCTCGACGAGTGCGGAGCGCGGCACGAACAGCGCGGGTGAACGCGCGCTCACCGGCAGGCCGCGGCCGTCCGCCACCCGGAGTGCGCCGCCGCGGACCTCCACGCCGCGCGCGACGAGCGGTGCCTCGAGCCCCCGTGCCGCGAGCAGTCGGCGCGTGCGCGGCCAGATGCAGAACGCCGTGCTCACTTCGGGGACCGCGAAACGTTCGTCGACGAGTTCGACGTCGTGGCGGGCCGGGGCGAGGAACGCCGCGAGCGCGAGCCCCGCGACACCCGCGCCGACGATGCGGATGCGACTCATACGGCGAGCGTACAACAGATGTTGTAGTCCTGGACGATACGCTTCGAGCCATGTCGGAGCGGCGCACACAGGTCATCGGGGCGACGCTCGACGTGATCGCCGACGGAGGCAGCCGAGGGCTCACGCACCGAGCCGTCGACCGGCGCGCGGGGGTCCCACTCGGCACGACGGGCAACTGGTTCCGAACGCGCAACGCGCTCGTCGCGGCCGCGGTGGACGAGCTCGAACGGCGCGACCTCGAGGCGGGACGCACCCTGTTCGAGGCCGGCGCGCCGCACGACCGCGCGGGCCTCGTGCGGCTCGTCCGCGCATTCCTCGAGGGACACCTCTCGGGCGAGGGCGCCGTCAGGGCCCGGGCACGCTATGCGCTCATGCTCGAACGGCCGGACCTCGTCGCGCCCGCACACGAGCGGCTGCTCGCGACGTTCGCGGGGCTCGCCGGGAGCATCGGCGTCGCGGTCGAGCCGAGCGCGGCCCGTCGCGCCGCCGATCTCGTCGACGGCGCGATCCTGCACCGCGTGACGATCCGTGCCGATGCGGGCGACGACGAGCTCGACGCGCTCGCGGACGCGATCGTCGCGCTGCTGCTCGGGTCACCCGACGACGCCCCCTCGGCGTCCGGACGATAGCGCCCACGCCGCGGCACGCCGTCCCCGCGAGCCGAAGCCGGAACCGGTCGGACCTCGACCCGCACCCGCGATACGTGCGCCGACGGTCCAGGGGGCGGCAGAGCCGACCCGCGTCGACACGCCATCGTTCCGGCTCCCCGACGGTGACCCCAGCCCGGGGGTCATTTCCCGCTCCGCCGTTCCTCGAAGCTGTGAATACTCCTACCGTTGCGACTCGACCCCCATGCGCCACCCCAGGAGCGCGGACGGGGACAGAGAAGGGCGATTTCCCACGATGAGTACTGACTCCCGCCGACACCCTCGCCAACTGGCCCGCTGGTTGGGCGGGCTGCTGGCCGCGACCTGCGCCGTCGTCGCCCCCGCGGCGGCGGCCGCCGCCGAGCCGGTCACGACAGGCGACACGGTCTATATCGGAAACTCGATCGGCTACGGCGGGACCGCACTGCACCCGGTCTGGACGGAAACCCCCGCGACAGGGGACCCGGACTTCCTCGCGTACTGCATCGAACACGATGTTCCCGCCCGCAGCGACGCCGAAGGTGTCGTCGGCGACCTGGACGGCTACCTCGGCGAGAACCACTTCTCGGACCCGACGATCCAGGGCAAGGTCCTGTGGGTGCTGGCGCACAGCTATCCGGCACTGAGCCTCGAGGCATTCGGGGCGGCGGCGGGGGTTCCCGGCATCTCGCAGAACGATGCGATCGAGGCGACGCAGTACGCGATCTGGCGATACACGGATCTCGCGTGGGACGCCGACTGGCCGTTCGAGTCCGAGGACTCGGAGACCGCCTACTGGTACCTGGTGAACGGGGCGAACGCGTCCGACGGCCTCACGCCGGATGATCTGCAGGTCACGGTCTCGGTCACGGGGCCGACGGCCGAGCAGTCGGCGGGAAGCCTTGTCGGGCCGTTCCTGATCAGCACGAACCAGGAGCGCGTCTCCGTCGCCAGCGATCCGTCCACGGCGATCACCGACGCGTCGGGCTCACCGATCGACGCCTCGAACGTGCACGACGGCGACGAGGTCTTCCTGGATCTCCGGGGATCGGACGCGGCCGGTTCCGCGACGGTGCGAGCGAGCGCATCCGGTGCCAGCGGGAGCGGCCTCGTACTCTCGGTTCCGAAGCGGACCGGTGAGACCCCGGCCGCCGGTGAGGCGAACCACGCGCAGAGCCTCATCCTCGTCGCGGCGGACACGGCGTCGCCCCCGGCCGAGTCGGGTGTGACGTGGTCGGGTACCCGGAGCGAACCCGCGATCCGCACGTCGGTGGTCGATTCGGCCGACGGGGACCAGGTCCTTCCGTGGAACGGCGGCACCGTCGTCGATACCGTCGCCTACGAGAACCTCACCCCGGGCACCGAGTACACGGTCACCGGCGAACTGATCGACAGGGCCGACTCCACGCCCACCGGGATCACCGGCCGGACGACCTTCACCCCCACCGAACCGAACGGATCCGTGCAGGTCACCTTCACCGTCCCCGACGGCTACGCCGGCACCACCCTCGTCGCGTTCGAGCGGCTCTTCGAGGGAACCGACACGACGATCGCGCCCGTCGCGACGCACGAGGACATCAACGACCTCGCGCAGACCGTCACCGTCGAGGACGCCCCGGCCACGCCGACCCCGACCGCCTCGACGCCGACGGCTTCGACCCCGACGGCCTCGAGCCCGACGGCCCCGAACTCCACCGGCGAACAGCTCGCTCACACCGGTTCGGACCTTGCCGGTGGGCTCCTGACCGTCGCGCTGCTCGCGCTGGTCGCGGGAGGTGCCGTGCTCGCCGCCAGGCGTCGCGCGTAGGAACTCGTCCACGAGGGCGGTGGTTGCGTTGTCTCGCATCCACCGCCCTCGTCGTCGTGCGGAACCCTACGATCGGGATCCCGCGGCATCGGACGGTCGCGTGGGGTCGACGTACCCCGCCGTCCAGGCGACTCGCCCGTAATCGAGCTTCGACTTCACGCTCACGCCTGCCGCGGCGTACTTGCGCTTCACGCGGTCCAGGTACTGCTTGGCCGTCTCGCGGCCGATGTTCATGGCGTCCGCAACCTGTTGCATCGTCAGGCCCGATGCGTACAGCACGAGCGCGCGTTCCTCCTGGATGCTCAGCGCCGGCCGCCCCGGATCACCGGCGATGACCGTCGCCAGTTCTTCGGTCATCCATTCCTCGCCCCGGAGAACCGCCCTGATCGCGTCGAGGACGGCGCGCTCGTCGTCGCGCTTGCCGACGATGGCGGGCACACCGACCTGAACGATCTGTCGCACCAGATGGGGCGAGGCCAACGCCGAAAGGACGACGATCTTCAGCCCCGCATCGATGAGCGCGCCGATGAGGTCCACGTCGACGCTCGGCTGCCGCTCCACCATGAGGTCGAGCACGAGCAGGTGCGGCCGCTCCGAACGATCCGCACTCCGCAACCAGGTCATGAACTCCGGTGCCGTCTCGCCACTGAACACCAGGTCGAATTCTCCGGCAGCCAGCAGCAATTCCTCGGTGCGTGTGCGCTGCAGCGTGTGGTCCTCCACCACCGCGACGCGACACCGCGTCCGATCCTGGTCGTGGCCCTGTCGACGGGGCGTGTCCGCGCGCATCATGTTCCTCCCGTTCCCACGGTCAGTGGTCCTCGACCCGATAGGTGATCTCGATGAGTTCGATCTCGCCCAATCGTCTCGTCTCGACGGCGGCACGCGTCTGTTCCGGGAACGGTACCGACGCTCCGATCAGGGTGAGCCGCAAGTCGCCCTGCACGGGGTAGAACGAGGCGCGGAGCTCGGCCCCGGTATCGAGCGCCGCCAGCGTCCGGACGATCGTCTCCTCGACCTCGTCCGCCATGTCCGGGCCGGGCGCATCCACCTCGCCGATGTGGAGGACGTACGTGATCCCCCTCGCGCGGGAGAAATTGAGCATCCGCGGCACGGATCGTCCGATGTGCACGAGCGACGGGCTCACCTGCACGATCTGCCGGAGGTACCGCTCCTCCGCCGTGCACGCATCCCGCGTCGCCGCGGCCCCCACGGGCCGGACACCGGCGGCGATCTCGTCCAGCAACTCGATGGCCGAGTCCAGGCCCGCGGCCAGCCACTTCCGCACGCTCCCCCCTGGTTCGCGGCGTCGAGTTGCGCCCGCCGGTCGAGCGCGGCGAGCTCCTTCCGCGCCTCGAAGGATTGTCGACCGAGGTGGCGAAGCAGCCGCTGGAAGACGACCCAGACGCCCGTGAACGCGAGGCCGACCCCCGCCGCCACCAGGACGACGTGGGCGGAACCCGCCGATGTCGCACCGGCCCTCGCCGCGAGAACGAGCGACGTCACGATCCACGCCCCCGCCGCCACGGAACGCCTGACGACGCTCGTGGTGACGGCCAACAAGAGCACGAACGGGCCGGTGGGAGCGAGCGCATGCCAATGATTGGCACTGACGCTCCCGAAGCCGGTGGCCGCGGCAGCCAGGGCGTAGACCGCGCTCGGTACGACGGCGAGCACCACCAGGTTGACCCGACTCGAGCCGAAGCCGGGGACGCCCACGTTCAGTGCCCGGACGCACAGCATCAATCCGATCATCGGATACAGGGCCGCGTGCTCGTTGACGCTCCCCGCACAGAACAACGCGATGCTGACGAGCGCCACACCGAGTCCCCAGAGTCGTGCCGCGCGCGTACCGAGCAGATCCACCGTGACCGACTCGTCGCCGTTCGTGGGCACCTGTCGAGGTGGCGCGGCCGGGACCTCCAGGGTCACGACCGTGCCGCTCCCGGGATCGGACTCGACGGACGCCCGGAACCCCTGCTGTGTCGCTCGTCCGAGGATGGACCGCGAGATCCCGAACCCGTTCGTGGACCCCGCCCGGAACCCGACTCCCGAATCGCGAACCTCGACGGTGAGCAGAACGTCAGAGGCGCGGACGTCGACCTCGACGTGGTCCGCACCCGAGTGCTTCGTGGCATTGGTCACGGCTTCCCGCACACACGCGACGATCGCGTCGCGCACGCTCCCCTGCAGCGCAGCGTCCCAGCGGCGCAGCTCACCGTCCGGCGCGCCGAGCCGTCGGATCGGCAGGCCGGGCTGCTGGAAGACGTCGAGGAGCGAGGACGACATCGGCGGGAGCGGGCCTCCGCGAAGTCCTGTGAGGAACGCTACGTCACGTCGACACTGCGCGCGCACACGCTCCGTATCGGCGGTCCCCGCACCACCGTGTGCGATCGCGCCCAGCGTGTTGATCGCGGTGTCGTGAAGGACGCGGGATTCCTCCGCGACCTGCGCGCTGACATGTTCCGTGACCCGTCGACGCGACGTCGACCGTGCGACCGCCGCTTCCAGCTCATCGGTTGCCGATGCGGCACGCGTCAACGTGAGCATCCCCCATCGAAGGGCCACGATGATCGAGAGCTGGGTGATCAGGACGAGGAGCGCGAAACCCGCACCCCAGGTCGGGAGCGACCAGAGGATTCCAGCCGAGACGATCGCGGCCCCGACCGCCACGATCGGGACGGCCGCCGCTCCGAGCACGACGAGGCCGGCGACGAAGCTCGCGAAGTTGATCTGCCAGCTCCCGGCAAACGCGACGACCGAGTTGGTGTCTCCGCCGAGCACGTACATCCAGAGGCCGGTCGACGCCATGGCGGCGGGGACGACCGGAGCGAGGCCGTGGTGTTCGATCGCGAGGAGGGCGACGACGCCGATCGCCGTCGCCGCGACCGCGAGACGTGGGCCGTCGCCTCCCGCTACCGAGAAGGAGACGAAGGCGACGGCGACCTGCCATGCGGCGGCGAAGAGGAGTGCGACGATCCCGATCGTCGCGATGAGCGAGCCGAGTTCCGAACCCGGACCGACCTCCGGGCTATCGCCACGTCCGCGACGGAGGTCCGAGAACGCGAGCGCCCACAGGTCGCCGAACCGTCGGGACACGTCGCTCCATCTTCCCGTCGGGCCTGCCGAGTCCGTGACTCGACTTCGTCCCGTGCCGCACACGCCAAATCACTGGGGCATTGCCCAACGAATGGCCGCCATACGCCAGGACGGAGAACCACCGGCTTCGACGCACGGCGGTCGTCCGCGCGAGCCGGTGCCCCTCACGGCGAGGCCGAGGTCAGCTGGTCAGAGCTGCGTGCCGTCGATGCTGAAGGTGTCGCAGGCCTGCCAGCCGCTCTTGTAGCCGGTCGTGAACCACTGCATGCGCTGCTCGGAGGTGCCGTGCGTGAACGTCTCGGGATGCACCTGGCCGGACTGTTCCTGGATGTGGTCGTCACCGACGGCCTCCGCGGCCTGGAGCGCGTTCGCGATCTGGTCCTGCGTCGGTTCCTGGAGCAGGGTGTTGCCCTCGGCGTCACGGGTTCCCGCCGCCGCGCCGACCCAGGCGCCCGCGAAGCAATCGGCCTGCAATTCGAGACGCACGCCGTCGGAGGTCGGTCCGGTCTGCGAGTTGTCGATCTGCTGCAGGATGCCGAGCAGGTACTGGATGTGGTGGCCCCACTCGTGCGACACGATGTACATCTGCGCGAGCGGCCCGTCGCTCGCGCCGAGCTGCTGCTCCATGAGGGTGAAGAAGTCGGTGTCGATGTACATCGTTTCGTCACCGGGGCAGTAGAACGGGCCGACGGCGTTGCTCGCGGTGCCGCACGCGGACTGCGTCTGGCCGGTGTAGAGCACGAAGCCGGGCGACTGGTACGTGATGTTCATGGCGGACGCCTGCCCGGACCAGAACGCGTCGAGCGAGTTCGCGGCGCCGACCATGCGGCAGTCGACGTTCGTGTTCGCGTCGGCACCGGTCTTGCACTCGGCTGCGAGGTCGTGCGTGTCGTAGGTGCCCTGGTCCTGCGTCTGTCCGCCGCCGAGGAGGCCCGTCACGTCGACGCCGAGGAACTGCGAGATGAGGAAGCCGACGATGACGACGACGAGCGAACCGCCGCCCACGGCGACACCCGTGCGTCCACCGCCACGCTTCTGCACGCCCGAGGTGTCGAGGCGGGAGTTCTCGTTGAACGTCATGGCACGAACCTACCGTGCGCGGGCGACGACGCCCATGCCGCCGCCCGCACGCCGCATCACGATTCCGAGACGGACTCGCGAGCGCGCGCGTACGGCGTCAGTGGGCCGACGAGGCGCGACGGAGGATCGACCGCCACCCCGAGCGTCGCTGCTCGATCCGGCGCTCGTCGCGAATGATCCGCTTGACGTCCTCGACGGAACGCGACTCCCGACGTTCACGCGCCTCCTGAAGACGCTTCTGCACTTCCGGATCAAGACGAACCGATGTCATCTTCCGACCTCCCTGTGGCGTCACGTCCGCGGCGCTCCTGTTTTCCTCGCTGCGCGAGTGAAAGATAGAACGACAGCATCGCTGCTACGAGTTCCATCATCTCACCATCTCGCGCTGTGAGCCCACCGACTCTCGTCGAATCGAGCGAGATCATGCCGAACCCGTACCGGTCGGATCTGATCGGCACGCTGACGAACGATCTATAGCTTCGACCCGCGGCGTCGAGCTCGGATGGGAGCTCCGAAGTGTCCCGACAGAGGAAGAACCCCGAGTCGTCATGTAGGCGTTGGATTTGCGCCTCGGTCCGGGCGGCACCGGCTTCGAACTCTCGGCTCGAGTCACGCCGACCCCACGATGCGTCCACGGTGAAGGAGAGTCCCTCCGTGCCGACGCGAAAGAACACGAGCCGCAAGTCGTCTCGATCCCCGTAGACCTTGTCGATGACCCGTCCCAAGAGCTGCGGGATCGCGGCATCCGCTCGCTTCTGTCGGTCCGATCTCTTCTGGCCTTCGAGCATCGCTGCTTCGCGGAGGACTTCAGCACCATACTCGCCGATCATCCGCTCTCGTGCGTCTTCGGTGAGGTCGAGCGCTTCGCGGGCCTGGCGCCGATTGGCTGCCACCGCGACCGGAACAGCCGCTGCGATGACGAGGACGATTCCGCACGTGATGCCCCACGGATTCCCGTTCGCCCACGCAACGAGGAGACTCCCGATTGTCGGAAGGAGCCAGGGCAACGTCTCCACGAACGAGCGCAGGAGTCGAATCACACGCCGAGCCTAGTGTCGCTCGACCGCCACGTTCGGAGCGATGCTCAACTGTGGAGAGGCAACCGCCCACACCGGCATGGGGCGGCCGATCACTGCCGCCCCACTCGGAATCACGATTCCGAGACGGACTCGCGCTTCTCCGCGGTGCGCTCGTCGGCGTCGTCCGTCGCCGCCGTCGCAGCGACGGCCTCCTCGGCCGGGCTCGTGTCGGTGGCCGGCTCGGTCTCGGCCTCGGCGGCTTCCGCCGCGTCCGCCGCCGCCGATGCGGGCGACGGCTTCGCGCCCGTCGCGTCGACGTCGATCGTCGAGGACGACTCGGTCGGGAGCTTCGCGTTCGAGCCGCGTGCCTTGAGCGCCTTCTCGGTGATCGGCGCCCGGCCGGCCGCGCGCTCGGCCTGCAGGTACTCGCGCGCCTCCCGCTGCCGCTCCGCCTCGGCGCCCGAGGCGATCTTCGCGCGCAGGTGGTCGGGGCCGTAGCCGAACGCGTCCACGAGGTCCTGCGCGTGCGGGCGGATGCGCGTGAGCAGCCGGTCGATGTAGCGCGTGACCGATGCGCCGCGCTGCGTCGAGAGGCGCCCGTTGAGCAGGTACCAGGCGAGGTGTCGCTCGATGAGGCCGAGGCCGAACAGGTCGCGCACCCACGTGAGCACCTGCTTCGTCGAGCCCGCTGGCAGCTCGTCGAGGGCGGTCGTGAACGCCTCCCACTGCAGCAGCTCGCCGTGCGCGATCGACGCCTCGATGAGTGCGTGCTGGTTCTCGTTGAAGACGGCCGCGCCCTCGGCCTTCGAGAGCTTCTTCGCGCGCCCGAGCCGCACCGCGACGTCGGCGACCATCGTCTCGACGCGATCGGTCAGCAGGCGCCGCTGCTCGTCGGGCGTCCGCAGCACGCCGACCGAGCGTGCGGTCGAACCGCGGTCGACGACGAGTTGCGCGGCGGAGCGCAGGCCCGAGCCCGAGAACACGCGCTCGGCCGCCTGGCCGGCGACGATCTGCGCGACGCGCTTCGGATCGGCACCCTTGAACTGCTCGGCGTAGTCGCTCAGCAGTCGCTTGCCGACGAGCTGCAGCAGCACGTGGTTGTCGCCCTCGAACGTCGTGTAGATGTCGAGGTCGTGGTGCAGCAGCGCGACGCGGTTCTCGGCGAGGAACCCGGCACCGCCGCACGCCTCCCGCATCTCCTGCAGCGTCGACAGGCCGTGCCACGTCGAGAGCGGCTTGAGCGCCGCGGCGAGCGTCTCGAGGTCCTCGCGGTTCTCCGGGGTGTCGTGCTCGCCGGAGAAGACGCCGTGGAAGTGCTGCAGGAGCTGCTCGTGCGCGAACGCGACGGCGTACGTCGTCGCGAGGCGCGTGAGCAGGCGGCGCTGGTGCACCTGGTAGTCGAGCAGCACGACCTCCTCGTTCGGGTCGCCCGCCGTGAACTGTCGGCGCTGGTTCGCGTAGGTGACGCCGATCGCGAGGCCCGCCTTCGCGGCCGCGTTCGAGGCGCCGTCGAGCGACACGCGCCCCTGCACGAGCGTGCCGAGCATCGTGAAGAAGCGACGTCCCGGGCTCTCGATGGGGCTCGAGTACGTGCCGTCCTCGGCGACGTCGCCGTAGCGGTTGAGGAGGTTGCGGCGCGGCACTCGCACCTGCGTGAAGTGCAGTCGACCGTTGTCGATGCCGTTGAGGCCGCCCTTCACACCGTCGTCCTCGCCGCCGATGCCGGACAGGAACTCGCCGTCGTCGCCGCGAACGGGCACGTAGAAC
Source organism: Pseudoclavibacter chungangensis (assembly GCF_013410545.1). Classification (NCBI taxonomy): domain Bacteria; kingdom Bacillati; phylum Actinomycetota; class Actinomycetes; order Micrococcales; family Microbacteriaceae; genus Pseudoclavibacter; species Pseudoclavibacter chungangensis. The sequence goes on along the minus strand of NZ_JACCFV010000001.1, from coordinate 3,816,335 downwards.
GCGTGCACGCCGTGGTCGACGCCCTTCGTGATGAGCTTCGCGAACACGACCGCGGCGCGCCCGTGCAGCGCGGCGTTGCCGAGGTAGTCCTTCCACGCGCCGCGGAAGGGCGTGTTGACGACCCACTCCTGCGTCGCCTCGTCGTAGGTCGCGGTCGTGCCGATCGCCGCGACGTCGGACCCGTGGCCCGTCTCGGTCATCGCGTAGATGCCGGGCACCGAGAAGTCCATGATGCCGGGCAGGAACGTCTCGTGGTGGTAGGCGGTGCCGAGGTGCATGACGGCGGCACCGAAGAGGCCCCACTGCACGCCGGCCTTGATCTGCAGGCTCGGGTCGGCGAGGACGAGCTCCTCGAATCCGGCGATGTTGCCGCCGTGGTTCTCGTCGCCGCCCTGCGCCTTCGGGAACGCGATGTTGACGGCGCCGTCGTTCGCGAGCCGTTCGAGCTGCTGCAGCGTGCGGGCCCGGTGCTCGGGCATCGCGAGCGTGTCGTCTCGCCAGTACTCCGGGTCCGCGGCCTTCCGGCGGCCCTCGAGTCGCTCGTCGGCCCAGCGGCCGAGCAGGCGGCGGCCGAGCAGGTCGGTGTCGATGCGTGCCTGGTCGGCGGCTGCGGGGCTGTCGAGTTCGTGGTCGTTCAGTGCGCGATCGCTCACGGTTTCTCCGAATCTCGTCGATGTGATCTGGCCTGCCCGCGGGAGCGTCCGACGCTCGACGGCGAGTCGACTTCACGGTAGGACAGGGCCCTCGCACGCCGGTGTTCGCCCGTGAGGTGCCACAACTCGCATGGGAGCGACGCCCGTGCGCCGTTGACGTTCCGCACAATCCGGCATGTTCGAACCTGTCGGACGCGCACAGCCGACGATTGCTCGGCGTCCGTCGTGACGGCCCGTGACCCCACGCGTCACCGCAGCGTTGACCGCGCTCCGCAGCGGGCGCAGACTCCCGGCATGACGACACAGGCGAAGCAATGGGTGGCGACGTCCTTCGGCGGCCCGGAGGGCATCGAGTTCCGCGAGCACGAGGTGCCCGCGCCGGGGCCGGGCGAGGTGGCGATCGATGTGCGCGCGATCGGTGTGAACCCGATCGACGTGAAGATCCTCTCGCGGCTCGATGACCCCGCACTCCTGCCGTTCCCGCTCGGCAACGAACTCTCGGGCGTCGTCGCGGCACTCGGCCCCGACACGCAGCTCGCGTCGGGCGGCGGTGCCGTCGGCGACGAGGTGCTCGCGTTCCGCGTGCAGGGGGCGTACGCGACGCGCGTGAACGTGCCCGCGGTCGACGTGTTCGCGAAGCCCGCCGACGTGCCGTTCGATGAGGCGGCCGGGTTGCTGCTCGTCGGGACGACGGCGTCCGATGCGCTGCACACCCTCGATGTGCGATCCGGCGAGACGATCCTCCTGCACGGCGCGTCCGGCGCGGTCGGGGCGAGCGTCCTGCAGCAGGCGAAGCTGCTCGGCGTGCGCGTGATCGGGACGACCTCGGAGCGGGGTGCCGAGACGGTGCGCCGGTTCGGTGGCGTTCCCGTCGCGTACGGCCCCGGGCTCGCCGAGCGCGTCCGCGAGGCGGCGCCCGAGGGCATCGCCGCGGCGATCGACGCGGTCGGCACCGACGAGGCGCTCGAGGTGTCGCGCGAGCTCGTCTCGACGCCGGGGCGCGTGCTGACGATCGTGCGGCACGATCTGGCGGGGCAGGACGGCCTCGTCGCGATCGGCGGCGCGAATCCGGCGAGCGCCGCGTACCGCGACCGGGTGCGCCCCGAGCTCATCGCCCTCGCGGCGAAGCGGGAGCTCGTCGTGCCGATCGCGCGCACGTTCCCGCTCGCCGACGCGCGTGAAGCGCTCGATCTCGTCGCGAGCGGTCACGCGGGCGGCAAGCTCGTGCTGCATCCCTGACACGTGCAGCCGACGGGCGGCGCGACGAGACGGCGGCGGGCCGGCACCCGAGGGCGCCGGCCCGCCGCCGTCTCCGGGCGTCAGCCCTTGAGCGCCTCGCTCAGCTTCACGCGCTTGCCGGTGCGCAGCACGGAGTTCTCGTAGAGCCGTGCGCCGACGAGGATGCCGATGACGGCGGACACGACGAGCACGACGAGGGCGATGAACGGCTCCCACCACTCGGCCGCGCCCGTCGCGACGCGGGCGGGCATCGCGATCGGTGCCGAGAACGGCACGTAGCTCATGATCGACATGACGACGGGGTTGTCGTTCGCGAAGATCGCGAGCATGTAGGGGATCATGATGACGAACATGAGCGGCATCGTCGCCGCGGCGACGTCCTCCTGTCGCGACACGGTCGCGGCGACTCCGGCGTAGAGGCTCGCGAGCAGCACGAAGCCGACGATGAACAGCACGCCGAACCAGATGAACGCGGGCCCCATGAGGCCGAACAGCATGCCCTGTCCCGTGAGGGAGAGCGTGATGAGCGCGACGACCACGATCGACGCGACCTGGCCGAGCGCGAGTGCGCTGTTGCCGATGATCTTGCCGGCCATGATCGTGCGCGGCGTGACCGTGGCGAGCAGGATCTCGACGATGCGCGTCTGCTTCTCCTCGACGACGCTCTGCGCGATCGTGGAGCAGTAGGTGATGGCGGACATCATGAACATGACGCCGAACGCGATCGACAGCAGGTAGCCGAGCCAGGGGGCGACGGTGGGCTGCACGAGCGAGTAGCCGTCGGGGACGACGGTGAGTGCCGACACGACGGCGTCCGAGGGCTCGTCGAGGCCGATGACGACGAGCGCGTCGCCGTCGCCCGCGGACGTGGCGGTGACGGGGGTGCCGTCGTTCGAGTAGACCTGGATCTGGCCGAGCGCGGAGGCGGGGAGCACGGCGGACTCGACGGTGCCATCGCGGACCGAATCGATCGCCTGTTCGACGGTACCGGTGGAGACGACGTCGAGCCCGGCGTCGCTCGCGGCGGTCGCCGTCTCGCTCGTCGCGGCGACGCTCGGCGGTGCCGCGTCGCTCTGGTTGCCGCCGATGATCGAGAGGGCGACGATGCCGCCCGCGACGAACACGAGCACGATGAAGTAGGAGATGAGGAACGCCTTGGAGCGCAGCGCGACGAGGATCTCGCGGCGCGCGATGAGGCCGATGCCGGTCATGGTGCTCACGCCGTGCGGCGCGGCCGGCCGGTCTGCGCCCCCGGGGGTGCCGGTCGTCGGGGTGGAGTCGATGGTGGTCATGTCAGATCACTTCCCGGTAGATCTCGGAGAGCTTCACGAGGTTGGGGCCGAACGCCTCGACGGGGCCGCGTGCGAGTGCGTTGTGGAGGACGCGCTGTGCGGCCTGTTCGTCGGTGGTGCGGAACAGGGCGGTGCCGCGGTCGAAGTCGAGTACCTCGACGCCGGGCTCGTCGCGCAGCCAGCCCGCGTCGTCGGCGACGACGATGCGGTGCAGGCCGCGCGAGTGCTCCTCCTGCAGGGCGCGTCGGTTGCCCGCGATCTTGACGACGCCGCCCGAGATGATGACGAGTTCGTCGCTGAGGCGTTCGACGACGTCGAGCTGGTGCGAGGAGTACAGCACGGGGATACCGCGGGCGGCGTAGCGCTGGAGGACGCCGAGCACCGTCTCGACCGCGATGGGGTCGAGGCCCGAGAAGGGTTCGTCGAGGATGAGCACCTCGGGGTCGTGGACGAGCGCGGCGGCGATCTGGGCGCGCTGCTGGTTGCCGAGCGAAAGCGCCTCGACGAGGTCGCCCCGGCGTTCGGCGAGCCCGAGCTCCTCGAGGAGCGCGTCGGTGTTGCGCGTCGCGGTGGCGCGGTCGAGACCGTGGAGCTCGGCGAAGTACACGAGCTGCTCGTGCACCTTCATCTTCGGGTAGAGGCCGCGCTCCTCGGGCATGTAGCCGAAGCGGGCCCGGTCGCTGATGCCGATGGGGTGGCCGCCGAGCAGGGCTTCGCCGGCGTCGGGGCGGACGACGCCGAGGATGCAGCGCATCGTCGTCGTCTTGCCGGCGCCGTTCGCGCCGACGAAGCCGGTGAGCACGCCGTCGCGGACGGTGAAGGTGACGTCATCGAGGACGGTGCGGTCGCCGAACCGTTTCGTGAGGTGTTGGACGTCGAGCATCCGATCGCTCCGTTCGTCGAGGTGTTGCGAGGACGGTGTCCACGCTACGGACGGCGTGATCGAGGCGGATCGGTGGCACGGGGGAGATCGGGGCGGGCGGCGGCTCACCCGTACGGGTGAGGGGTGCGTCCGGCGCGTGCGGACTTCGGTCGTGCTCCGCCGGACGGGTGAGGGGCGCGTCCGGGTCAGGCGCGAGGCGGGAGGGCCTTCGAGAACCGGTAGTGCGGCATGGGCTCGGCGTCGGTGGGCTCGACGAAGCCGCCCTCGTAGCCACCGGACGTGTAGAGGCGCACGGCCTCGGGCTGGTTCGGGCCGGTCGTGAGCACGATGCGGGAGTGTCCGCGCTCGGCGGCGACCGCTTCGAGCGCGCGCAGGATGCGCCCCGCGAGGCCGCGGCGGCGGGCGGCCGAGTGCGTCCACATGCGCTTCACCTCGGGCAGCCCATTCTCGTCGAGGCGCAGGGCACCGGCCGCGAGCAGGCGCCCGTCCTCGTAGAGGCCGAGGAACGCGCCCTCGGGCGGCAGGAACTCGTCGATTGGGTGGGCGGCGATCTCGTTGTGGTCCGAGCCGGGGTACCGTTCGGCGTATTCCCGCCCGAGGTCCTCGAACACGATGCGCGTCGCCTCGGGGTTGTCGTGGATCGGCACGATCGTGATGCCGTCGCCGGGCTCTGCCAGTGGGACCGTGCCCGTGGGTGCCGTCGTCGACATGGGTCCTCGCTTCCGCCTGTCGCCCGGAATCTCCGCGCAGCGACACGCTACGCCCCCGCCGCGACGCGGCGTGCGGCGATCGTCACGGCGGGCAACAGAGGGTCATGGGAGGTGCGCGGGGAACGCTACCGCCGTGTCGGCGACGTGAATCCGCGATACCAGGCGTGCATGGCATTGCCGCCCGTGCAGTCGGGTCGCCATCGTCGTCGCCAGCGTCAGCGCTGTCGTCGACGTCGCTCCCCCGGACGCGCACCGGCACGGCTGGGCTCTCGGTTGCGCCGTTCGTCGCGATCGACGTCCGCTCCGCTCCGGGGGCTCGATTCTGCGTCCACAGGGAGTTCTCCGTCACGCCCTGAAGGTCTTGAACCGCATCAAGCAGGATGCCCCTCATGCCTCTCTTCGCAGTTGACGTTGCTCGCGTGGCGGGTCCGCACGAGAATCGAGGCAACGGTGATCGGAACAGCGCAGGGGTGCAACGGTCCTGGGCACTCGATCGGCGATTCGTCCGCCCGGTGGCAAGTCAGCGAGCCCGGACCGGCGACTCCCACGCCGAGAGTGTCCCGGAACGACCCGGCACGATCCCACCGGGTGATGCGCACAACCGCCGCGCCGGTCCGGGCGGCTCCGGGACGAGGCCAAGAAGGAGTGGCGGACGTGAAGGACATGCGCCCGTCGAGTTTGGCGTCATCACCTCCCGGGAGGGGCGATGGCGGACCATCGAGATCCCGGCATTCGACAGACCACCCGGGCGCGCCGCTGGGACGTCGTAGAGCCGATGGCGCGCGAGTGCATGGCCGCGTTCCTCGACGTCGACGACGGCGAGCTCGTCCCCCACATGCGCGTGCGGATCCCGGACGAGGCCACACGCCAGTGGACGGAGTCGCGGGAAGCACTCGACCGCTTCGAGCGCGACGCCAGGCTCGCCGCCGCCCTCGGCATCGCCCGCTCCCGCGCCCAGGAGCTCGCGAAGGATGCCCGGTCGGCTGCAGTCCGAGCCGGTAGTGATCGCCGAGTAGCCTCCGCGAGGTGGTCCCGTCGCACTCCACCGGTGACGGACCGGCGCGTGATACCGAGCGCTCGGTTGCGAGCGGTCCGGCCCGCTACCGGATCGTGGTTCGTCCCGGCGCGGGCGGGGGTGTGTCCGAGCGCGATGGGTTGAGCGCGCAGCGAGATCGGCGTTCCCGCGTGGGCGGGGAGCCCCCAGCCGTACTCCCACCCGAGCGCGACTTCGCGGGCTCATGCCCGCGTGGGCGGGGAGCACTACAGGGCGCCGTTCTCGATGCGCTAGATGATGGGCTCATCCCCGCGTGGGCGGGGAACACGCCCGTAATGAGGCCGACGAGGAACGTCCCGAGCGGCTCATCCCCGCGTGGGCGGGGAGCACGACGAGACGCGCGCAATCGTCAAAGACCTCGGAGGCTCATCCCCGCGTGGGCGGGGAGCGCCGCGCCTCGGAGGGGGTCGCGGAGGACCTGGTGGGCTCATCCCGCGTGGGCGGGGAGCACGCCCAGCACGCCGCAACCAGCGCCGCCGGCTCGGGCTCATCCCCGCGTGGGCGGGGAGCACGGTCGTGCCCGTGCAGCGGCGAGCATGGTCGTCGGCTCATCCCCGCGTGGGCGGGGAGCACATCGGCGCGTACGAGAGCACGGACGAGGTGCCGGGCTCATCCCCGCGTGGGCGGGGAGCACCATCGGACAGACGGTCAGGCATCGGTCGCCTCCGGCTCATCCCCGCGTGGGCGGGGAGCACGTGAGCTGGCCGACGTCGATCGCGCCGACCTGGGGCTCATCCCCGCGTGGGCGGGGAGCACCCGACTGCCGGGGCTGAGAAGAGGAAGAGGGTCGGCTCATCCCCGCGTGGGCGGGGAGCACGGGGTGACTGCACGGAGGTTGAACACGGCGATGGGCTCATCCCCGCGTGGGCGGGGAGCACATCACGCCGATCGTCTTCGCCGTGATGCTGTACGGCTCATCCCCGCGTGGGCGGGGAGCACTTGGAGAGCGACCCGTCAGGGATGCTGAGCATGGGCTCATCCCCGCGTGGGCGGGGAGCACCTCGTCACTAAGCGATGGCTCGGTGACGGCGCGGGCTCATCCCCGCGTGGGCGGGGAGCACGGGGCGTTTCTGTCTGAATCAGGCTCGGTGTCGGGCTCATCCCCGCGTGGGCGGGGAGCACGCAACTGGCGCCGCCGAGGGGCCGCATTTGTGCGGCTCATCCCCGCGTGGGCGGGGAGCACGGCGTGCTCTCGCCCCGCGTCGGCCTGGCGGTGGGCTCATCCCCGCGTGGGCGGGGAGCACCTCGTGGGACGGCGCGGGATGATGCCGGGACTAGGGCTCATCCCCGCGTGGGCGGGGAGCACGTCCGCACCGTCACGATCGGCGGCGAGCCGTGGGGCTCATCCCCGCGTGGGCGGGGAGCACGTAATCCACCGCTTGAACGCGCGAGCCTCGGGCGGCTCATCCCCGCGTGGGCGGGGAGCACCAGAATCGGCGTCGCCCGGTGCAGTTCTTGCCGGGCTCATCCCCGCGTGGGCGGGGAGCACTAGACGCCGTCGACCTTGCCCTTGAGTCCTGTCGGCTCATCCCCGCGTGGGCGGGGAGCACCAGAATCGGCGTCGCCCGGTGCAGTTCTTGCCGGGCTCATCCCCGCGTGGGCGGGGAGCACTAGACGCCGTCGACCTTGCCCTTGAGTCCTGTCGGCTCATCCCCGCGTGGGCGGGGAGCACAACGCGATGCAGACGAAGACCGTGCGAGTCGGGGGCTCATCCCCGCGTGGGCGGGGAGCACGACGGCAGGCCGGTGTGCGAGGCGACGAAGAACGGCTCATCCCCGCGTGGGCGGGGAGCACTTGGCCGTTCGACCCCGACACGACGCTCGTCCCGGCTCATCCCCGCGTGGGCGGGGAGCACCATCCGCGCCCCTTCCATCGCCCCACGACCTTGGGCTCATCCCCGCGTGGGCGGGGAGCACACCACGTACGACCCGCCCGCCGTGTTGACCGTGGGCTCATCCCCGCGTGGGCGGGGAGCACTGCGCGCGCATCGTCGACGGCCACCACGACGCGGGCTCATCCCCGCGTGGGCGGGGAGCACGTCCTACCTCCCCGATCTGTGTTCGTCTATCTGGGCTCATCCCCGCGTGGGCGGGGAGCACCTGTCGGGTACCCCGGACGCTCCGGTGATGCACGGCTCATCCCCGCGTGGGCGGGGAGCACGCGTGCGTGACGTTCCGAAGCGCCCCGATCGCAGGCTCATCCCCGCGTGGGCGGGGAGCACTCCAGCCCACCATTCTCGGGGCTTGCTCACTCAGGCTCATCCCCGCGTGGGCGGGGAGCACATGACGTTGGCGATCGTGTAGCGGCCGCTGATGGGCTCATCCCCGCGTGGGCGGGGAGCACTTGATGAGTTCCCAGGCCTGCGTGATCGCGTCCGGCTCATCCCCGCGTGGGCGGGGAGCATCCCGACGATTCCCGCACCCACCCCGTGCCGTCGGGCTCATCCCCGCGTGGGCGGGGAGCACGCGTTGATCGTCGCCCCGTCGAGCTGCGCGAGAGGCTCATCCCCGCGTGGGCGGGGAGCACGTCTCCTCGCGCGTCTCGTTGTAGATGCCCTTGGGCTCATCCCCGCGTGGGCGGGGAGCACCCCGTGTGGGCGCTGGAGCGGGCGGCGCTCGTGGGCTCATCCCCGCGTGGGCGGGGAGCACGTGTTCTGCCTCGTCGGCGTCGCCGTGTATGCGGGCTCATCCCCGCGTGGGCGGGGAGCACCAAGCCCATCGCTCGCACGATCGCGTCCGCCCGCGGCTCATCCCCGCGTGGGCGGGGAGCACATCGGTTCGCTACCGAGCTCGAGCAGGGCCGCAGGCTCATCCCCGCGTGGGCGGGGAGCACGGCGAGTATGACGCCCCCGGCGCCGCGGCGGCGGGCTCATCCCCGCGTGGGCGGGGAGCACACCCCGGCGCTCATGGCGGGAATCTCGCTGGCGTGGCTCATCCCCGCGTGGGCGGGGAGCACATGGCGAGCGAGTTGTCGGGGTTGCGGGCGGAGGGCTCATCCCCGCGTGGGCGGGGAGCACGCGCTGCCCGACGTCCACGCCCGGAGCGTGAGGGGCTCATCCCCGCGTGGGCGGGGAGCACAAATCGCTCGACGGTCCCGTCGCGGCGCGCGCCGGCTCATCCCCGCGTGGGCGGGGAGCACGGCGACCAAGAACCCGTCGCCATCGCCCTCCAGGGCTCATCCCCGCGTGGGCGGGGAGCACGGACACGCGCAAGACCGAGACCGGTTCTACGCGGGCTCATCCCCGCGTGGGCGGGGAGCACTACTGCCTCGCGAAGTGGGGTGAGCACCGTCCGGGCTCATCCCCGCGTGGGCGGGGAGCACTCGGCCGGGATCGGCGCGGACTCGCTGCGCGGGGGCTCATCCCCGCGTGGGCGGGGAGCACGCGACCGCCTTCGTCTCGCCGTCGCGGATCGGCGGCTCATCCCCGCGTGGGCGGGGAGCACCGTCCGTGCTCTCGTACGCGCCGATCTCCGCGGGCTCATCCCCGCGTGGGCGGGGAGCACCGTTGGTCTGAGGGGCGCACCTACAGCGTGTCGGGCTCATCCCCGCGTGGGCGGGGAGCACTTCTTCTATGGGTAGTACTTCATTGGGTAGTACGGCTCATCCCCGCGTGGGCGGGGAGCACTCATGCTCCACTACCTTTCAGAGGGTGGGCAGGGGCTCATCCCCGCGTGGGCGGGGAGCACGACTACGGCGACGCCGTGTTCGATGAGGTCGGGGGCTCATCCCCGCGTGGGCGGGGAGCACGACAGTGATCTGAGCGCGTTCGAGCTGCTGGTGGGCTCATCCCCGCGTGGGCGGGGAGCACGCCGTCCAGGTCTACCGAGAGCATCCGGCCGAGGGCTCATCCCCGCGTGGGCGGGGAGCACGCGACGTGAAGTCGGGGGAACCGCGGGTCCTGGGGCTCATCCCCGCGTGGGCGGGGAGCACAACACGCTCGTCGTGTCGAGTGGTGCCTTCGAGGGCTCATCCCCGCGTGGGCGGGGAGCACATCGCGTCGCGGGTCGACCCCGGGACGAACAGGGGCTCATCCCCGCGTGGGCGGGGAGCACCGGGTTCGGGATCGAGGGGGACGGGCTGACGGGGGCTCATCCCCGCGTGGGCGGGGAGCACCGATCCCGCTCCGGACATGACACCTCCCGTGGAGGCTCATCCCCGCGTGGGCGGGGAGCACGGATGGGGCCGCCGCCACATCAAGCCGAACCGAGGCTCATCCCCGCGTGGGCGGGGAGCACCGGCCGACGACCATGTTCGCCGACACGTCCGACGGCTCATCCCCGCGTGGGCGGGGAGCACGGGATCTGGGCTCGTCTCGGTGGTGAGGCGGTGGGCTCATCCCCGCGTGGGCGGGGAGCACACCAGTTCAATGCGTCGGCGCCGCTCATGTCGCGGCTCATCCCCGCGTGGGCGGGGAGCACACCGACACGCTCACCACCGACGACCTCGACACGGGCTCATCCCCGCGTGGGCGGGGAGCACGGCGCACACTTCCACATCCCCAAGATCTCGACCGGGCTCATCCCCGCGTGGGCGGGGAGCACCTCCGCGGCCTTGTCCCACTCGACCAGCACCGCGGGCTCATCCCCGCGTGGGCGGGGAGCACGTGCGACCACCTCGCCTTCCGATGGAACCCCGGGGCTCATCCCCGCGTGGGCGGGGAGCACGTCCTGCCCGGGTACACGCCGGGCCGGGCCTTGGGCTCATCCCCGCGTGGGCGGGGAGCACGGGGAGTCGTTCCGCACGATCCTCGCGCGGCGGGGCTCATCCCCGCGTGGGCGGGGAGCACTTCACGCCGGACGGGTACAACCACGCACCCTCGGGCTCATCCCCGCGTGGGCGGGGAGCACGGCCTCCTGCGTCTCGTGCATCACGCCGCCACCGGCTCATCCCCGCGTGGGCGGGGAGCACATAGACGGGGTCAGCCCAAGCGTGTCCATGTACGGCTCATCCCCGCGTGGGCGGGGAGCACGCGTCGCCGAGGGTCGAGGTCGTCGCGGCGGAGGGCTCATCCCCGCGTGGGCGGGGAGCACGTCACCGGCCGGGGCATCGACGAGAGCACCCGCGGCTCATCCCCGCGTGGGCGGGGAGCACTTCCTGTCGCCGGTGACGTCGGCGGTGGGCGGGGGCTCATCCCCGCGTGGGCGGGGAGCACTCCGCGAGGCCACTGCCCGCGAGGTCAGTCCACGGCTCATCCCCGCGTGGGCGGGGAGCACTCGCGGATCAGGCCGAGCACGTTCTTGTGCTGGGGCTCATCCCCGCGTGGGCGGGGAGCACGAATTGCGGTGGCAATCTGTGCCCCGCTCGATGGGCTCATCCCCGCGTGGGCGGGGAGCACGTCACGTACGACCCGCCCGCGCTGTTGACCGTGGGCTCATCCCCGCGTGGGCGGGGAGCACGAACCGGCTGTTCCGGGTGCTGCGCGAGCAGGGGGCTCATCCCCGCGTGGGCGGGGAGCACATGAGCCGACGCCACTTCTGCATCTCGCGGTGGGGCTCATCCCCGCGTGGGCGGGGAGCACGAGAACGCCGACCCGACGTCGGTGATCATCGGCGGCTCATCCCCGCGTGGGCGGGGAGCACGCGGACGCGGGCTTCGCGGACTCCACCGGCTCGGGCTCATCCCCGCGTGGGCGGGGAGCACGCCGACCCCGACGTCCACGCCCGGAGCGTGAGGGGCTCATCCCCGCGTGGGCGGGGAGCACCCCATGGCGTTGGCGATGCTCGCTAGGGTAGGGGGCTCATCCCCGCGTGGGCGGGGAGCACGAGACACCCGAGACCGCGGAGGTGCGCGACGCGGGCTCATCCCCGCGTGGGCGGGGAGCACTTCACGGTCGACCTGATCCCGTCGTCGTCGCCGGGCTCATCCCCGCGTGGGCGGGGAGCACGCCGAGCAGGTCATCGTCGGGCGCGATATCCGGGGCTCATCCCCGCGTGGGCGGGGAGCACGCCGAGCAGGTCATCGTCGGGCGCGATATCCGGGGCTCATCCCCGCGTGGGCGGGGAGCACTTCTTCAATGGGTAGTACTTCATTGGGTAGTACGGCTCATCCCCGCGTGGGCGGGGAGCACCCCAGGATCGACTCGAGCATCTTGAACTCGTAGGGCTCATCCCCGCGTGGGCGGGGAGCACAGCGTGACGGACGGCGCCATGTAGCCGTAGCTGGGCTCATCCCCGCGTGGGCGGGGAGCACCTGCGACGACGTTCGACTCGATCCGGGCACAGAGGCTCATCCCCGCGTGGGCGGGGAGCACATCACGAAGTTAACGGGCGCGACCGCGGCCTGCGGCTCATCCCCGCGTGGGCGGGGAGCACCGGTGCTGAGCCCGTGTATGTCGGGCCGACGGGGGCTCATCCCCGCGTGGGCGGGGAGCACCGCAACGCGCGGTACTCGGCGATCTGGTCGGGCGGCTCATCCCCGCGTGGGCGGGGAGCACCCGCGGCCGCGATCCCGTACGTCACGCCGTTACGGCTCATCCCCGCGTGGGCGGGGAGCACAACGGGCGGCTCCGGGCCTCGAGCGTCATGAACGGCTCATCCCCGCGTGGGCGGGGAGCACTCAGCGGCCGAGTCACGAGCCGTCTCCAGCCGCGGCTCATCCCCGCGTGGGCGGGGAGCACGACAGCACACAGGAGGAAGACGAAATGCTCAGGGGCTCATCCCCGCGTGGGCGGGGAGCACCGGTCCTGCAGTGGGCCGGGAACTCGGTCTTGAGGCTCATCCCCGCGTGGGCGGGGAGCACCACGATGCGCATAAGCGGGGCGAGCGCGTCCGGGGCTCATCCCCGCGTGGGCGGGGAGCACCACGATGCGCATAAGCGGGGCGAGCGCGTCCGGGGCTCATCCCCGCGTGGGCGGGGAGCACGCCGCCGTCGTGCTCATGGCCGCGGGAGCGTTCGGCTCATCCCCGCGTGGGCGGGGAGCACTTGCTCTCGCGGCTGGTGCTAGTGAGGTGAGCGGGCTCATCCCCGCGTGGGCGGGGAGCACGAGAGCGCCCTCGGCGACCTCCTGCATCGCCTCGGCTCATCCCCGCGTGGGCGGGGAGCACGCTGGTGTCACAGCCGGGAGCACGGATCAGGACGGCTCATCCCCGCGTGGGCGGGGAGCACCGCACGAAGCGTCTGAGATCACGAGTGGCCGGCGGCTCATCCCCGCGTGGGCGGGGAGCACTGGATCTGCCGGCACTGCGTCGTGCCGGCGGGGGGCTCATCCCCGCGTGGGCGGGGAGCACACCCCTCGATCTCGGGCGTGTCGGTAGGAGAGCGGCTCATCCCCGCGTGGGCGGGGAGCACTCGGCCGCGACGTTCTCGTCGGACGAGTACGGGGGCTCATCCCCGCGTGGGCGGGGAGCACGTCGGGTCCGGGATCGATAGCGGTCTCGGCCGGGGCTCATCCCCGCGTGGGCGGGGAGCACGCCGACCCCGACGTCCACGCCCGGAGCGTGAGGGGCTCATCCCCGCGTGGGCGGGGAGCACGCGAATGTTGATGGTCATAGCTCCTCCAGAGAGGGCTCATCCCCGCGTGGGCGGGGAGCACACTTCTTGATCAGGTGTTTATCGTACCGAATCCTGGTTCCAGCATCACTTTCCGCGGGCCCCGCAGGCGGCTCACGAATCCTCCGCTCGTCGGCCGCCTCGGCGCCGCGCCGCGATGCGCCGTTGAGACGCCCTGCTCCAACCACGACGAGGATTCTCGTCGACGGAGTTCGCGGACGACGCAGCGGCATCCCCCTCCACCCCACCGGCGACCACGCCCCTGCCCACGGCACGCTTCGGCCCGTCCAGCGACGGACGAAGAATGAGCTGCAACCCGTCGCGTTCCACGGGGACCCACTCGCTGCGATGGACGAGAAAGTCGAGACGCTGTTCATTGCGAGCGGAGAACACCATGATGGCCCTCCCGTCACGACTCAGCTCCACCACCCGCGCCCACAGCAGCTCGCGCACTCGGCGTGAGACGCGGCCGACGAACACACCCGGCGCGATCTCCATCAACCACCTGGTCAACTGTCCGCGGAGACCGGCGGGGCACGCGGCGAGCACGAGAACGATCACGTCGCCTCCCCATCGATCACATCAGCCTCCGGCAGCTCGAGCTCGTCATCTGCGGCACGCGAGCCCGGCCACGTCGCCGACGCACCGCTCGAGTAGTTGACTCCGCCGGAAACGACACCGTCGCGACCGTCCCACAGGCCGGCATCGGCCCCGTCCCCCGGCTCGTCGCCGTCGAACCCATCGGAGTCCAGGCCGAACGCGAGCAACGCCCGGATGTCCCCAACACATCGACGCATGAGCGCCCCGTCGACGAGGCGATCACGAACCGCCTTGCGGACATCGCGTTCGAGGTCGTCCGAGTCGCCTCTCGCCACGATGTCGAACGCGGTCGGCACGCACACCTCCGTCTTGTAGAGATCCGCGATGTCGTACACGAACGAGCGCACCTCACCCGAGTGCACGATTCCGAGCGAGGGGCTGCACCCGATCGCCACGATGATCGCGTGCACGACCCCGTAGAGGCACACGTTCGCGGCCGAGAGCGCGAGATTGATCGAATCGGACGCGTCGAAATCATCGACGCGATAGTCCCTCCGAACCCACGGCACACCGGTTCGCACCGAATGCTCTCGGTAGATGCGGCGCACGCGCGCGCCCTCACGTCCGCGTAGCTGCTGCATGGTCGCCTGGGAGACGTCCTCACCCGGAAACCGCATCTCGTACATGCGCCGCGCGACCCGGAGCCGCGATCGCTGGTTCGCGAACACCTTCGCCTGCGCCTCGATCAGACGTGACGCCAGCGTGAGCGAACGGCCGTGCGCGTAGTAGCGCACGCCCCGCTCCCCCACCCAGACGACGGTCGAGCCGCTCTCCGCGATCGTCACCATCGCCTGGTGTGTCACGTTCGTCCCTGGACCGAGCAGGAGCACCCCCAGCCCGGCCGCCGGCACATGGATCGTTCCGTCGGCGTCCGTGATCGTCACCGCATTCCCGTCGCGACTGATGATCGCGTGCTCCACGTAGAGGAACGAGAGCCGGTCCTCCGCCCGCAACAGTTCCGCCAGGTCCGGTGGCCGAGGCCCCGGCGCACGCCCCATCAGCGTCCTCCCATCACCGTCGGCTCCGCCGCCTCGAACAGCGCCACTCGCGTCTCACGCGTCAGCCGCGATCCGCTGCACGGTGAGCAGGCCGCATCCGTATCCCTTCGCGGGGCCGATGCCCGAGCACAGCACCCGTCGGAACGCGTCCGCATCCGTCACGCGGAGCAGCCCATCGAAGCGCGCGGTCCGCAATGTGACCTTGCCGTCGCCGCGCCTGAACACCCGATCCCGTCGCTCCGAAACGGCGAGTTCCTCGACCCGGTCGACGCGAACCGCGCCTGCGGCGTCGAGCACCTCTCGATCGGTCGCGAGTAGCTCGAAACCGGCTCGCACGGACTTCTCACGAAGCCACTGTTCCTGCTGCGCGACCGTCACGTGCGGCAACCGCTTGGAACGACGCTGACCCACGCGGACATCCCGCACAGGATTGGCGACGAGCGCGAACCGGTACTCGCCACCGAGCCGCACCCGGTCCAGCAGCGAATCGTACGGTTTCGTCTCCCACGTGCCGGCGAGCGGCCACCCCGCCTGCTCGACGACCGCGGTCAGGTCGGGCCGTTCCGGGCTCAGGACATAGAGCCAGCGGTGCGGACCGTCCACGTCGACCCGCCAGAGCACGCGCCCCTCAGACGCCTCGCCCTCCGGTCGCGGTGGAAACGATGCCAGTACCGCCGCGTGCATGAGCTGCGGGGATGCGAGCAGCCGCCCCGCACCGCGACGTGCGCCGTTGAGCGCCATCCTCGTGAAGAACATCATGCCTCCTAGATCAACTCGTCGAACGCATCGGCACGGCTCGGCCGTGACGGGGGACCCGATGCCCGCATATCCGCGGCGGTGACATCCGCGGGACGATCGGACGCAACGGCCGAACCGTCCGAAGTGGCCGAGTCGACGACGAGCTCGCCACCGGAGCCGTCGGAGTCCGGTACCTCCGTAGAGGCCCCCGGCACCTGCACCCACGATTCGACGACATCCCGCCACACGTACTCGCGCCGCTCCGGCGAAAAGCTCACGGGGACGTCGCGAACCGATTCGATCCCCCGCTCCCCCGGCCGCGCATCACGCACCGTACGTAGACGCACCGTGCCCGGCCTGCGAGCGCAGTACCAATCGGCAGCCTGCCACGGCGCATCCGAGAGGGCCGCATCGAGGTCCTGGTCGACGAGATCGAGCACGAGCGGCCTCGACGGCGGACACGCGCGGCGACCGAGATACAGCGGGAACTCGGGGCTCCGAATCGCTCCGGCGATCGAGTCGAGAAGCTGGCGCTCCCCCTCGAGACCGGCGACGAACACGGCATCCGAAAGATAGTACCGATACGACAGTTTCGGGTTAGCCCATCCGGGATTGCGGGCGGTCTGGTAGTCGCGCAGGAGGGTCCCCTCCTGGTCGACGCGCACACCGAAGCGGAGCAGACCGAGGTCGTCGAGTTCGGCATCACGCGGGCGCCCCTGAGCGGCCGCGACGAGGCCGAGCACGCCACTCTTGCTGGGCTCGTGCCTCGTGTCGCGTCGTTCGAAGCGACTCGACACCCCCCATGCCTGGAGCGGACCGGCCAACCTCAGCAGCAGGACGCTCATGCGTGCTCCGTGAGACGTTCCCCGACGACGCGCTCCAGGCTCGCGACGAGTTCTGGCAGCGACGTCCGCTCGCCGATCGCGTCGAGCGCCGCCGTCGCCTCGCCAAGGCGGACGACGTAACTCGCGACGGCGGGGTTTCCATACGCCTGCTCGACGTCAGCGGCATAGGACGCGAGCCGCGTCGCCGTGACCTCGGCCCGCGAGCGGCCGTCGGCGGAGGGGACCACCGCGGTCTCGAACGCCCCGACGAAGTTCACGGGCTGATCGCGACGCACCGTCACGACGATCGCCTCGGGCAGCGTGAAGTTCGCGAACGTGTTCGACTTCCCCGAGGGCAGGGTCGTCGCGAACGCGCGCACGAACGCACCCACGACCTGCGCCGCGTTCGCGGTGTCACCGAGACTCGACGCGAGCGCCCGTGCGTTGACGGAGGCGTAGCGGTAGAGCGTCGAGGAGTTGAACTCGATCGTGCCCATCATGCCGGCACCGAGGTTGTCGGCGGGCGCCTCGTCGTCGACGGCCGTGAAGAAGTCCCACTCGTTGTCGACCGCGTGCACGCTCACGGCGTGCGCGACCTGTGCCGCAGCGTCGACGTTGAGGTCGGCCGCGTCGGCGAGCATGCGTCCGAAGAGCGCAATATCGACGGCCTGGTCGGTGTCGGCGAGCGGCTTGAGCTGCTTCTTGTCGAGCTTCTCGCCCGTTCGGTGCGACTCGACCGCGGCCTGCGCGAGCCGATCGAGCTGGCGGTTCCCGAGGAACACGAGGTACTGCGTCTGCGGCTCCGGCGCCTCCTCGTCCTTCTTCGCCTTCACGGCGGGGATCTTGAATCCGACGGCCTCGAGCACCGCCTTCGCGAGTTCGGCACGAACCTCCGCGTCGATCTCGGGAGCGAGGTCGCCGATCCGGTCGCTGACGATCTTCGGCCACCGCTTCGAGCGGGTGCCGAGCTGTTCGGCGGGGAGCTGCACCGCGAACGTGTCGCGCACCGCATGCTTCTGGGCCTGGCTCGACACCCGGGCTCGTGTGACGCCCCCGAACGTGCCGGTCTTGGGGCTCCCCGTGTCGTCGCGGTTCAGGTTGGAGAATGGGACGGTCTGGATGAGGTGGATGTCGATGAAGGTCTTCTCGGGCATGGCTCAGTGCTCCTCGGTGGTGGCGTCCACGGACGCGTCGCTGGTGGGGGTGTTCGGTGATGCGGATTCGTCGGCGACGGAGTCGGCGACGGAGTTCTGGAAGGCGCGGCCCCAGTCAAGGCGCACACGGTTCGCCGTCCGGGGGTTCTGCAGTCGCAGCAGGTCCTCGGCGAACAGTCCGTAGTCGAAGGACACACCCCCGTTTCGTACGTCGCGCATCTGACTCACGAGCCCCCGGGCGTGCACGAGCACGCCGGCAACGGTGCGTGACCGGACGAGTGCGGTGAAGCGACGCTGCACGGGGCTCGTCGTGTCGGTCTCGGCGCCGAGGGTTCGCTCCAGTCGGCGGACGGCGGCACCGAAGCGGGCGTCGTGTTCGTGCGCGGGTGTGCTCGTACTCTGCTGGTGGAGCGCCCACAGACCGAGTGCCGAGTTCACGGCGAGTTCCGCGGCTGACGCGCCGCTCTGCCCCGCGGCCGGGTCGCTCGTCGGATACTTCGTGAGATCGGCGGGCAACTCGATCACGAACTCCCACGTCTCCGGTACCGAGCCGATCGGGCGCCCGATGCTCTGCCGGAGCCGCGCGAGTGCCGCTCGCGAACGGGCGGTCTCGCCGCCGCGCGTGATGTGGGCGATCGCCGAGGTGACGGCGTGCGCGACGGCGCCGCGTTCGGCATACCGGCCGACGGCCGGTCGCTCCGGCGTGGCCGCCGCGTTGTCGGATGCGATGGTCATGACGACACCTCCGTGTCTTCTGGGGTGGTCCGGTTCCCTGAGCGGCGCGCTTTCCCCGCACCGGCAGGAGTCGTTCGTGCTCGTTCCTCGCGGCGGGCACGGGCTTCGCTCGCCGCGGCGCTGAGCGGGAACGCCGCGTCGAGGTCGTACCGGAAACGACGTTCCGCGATCGGCGTGCTCATTTGTCCGAAGGAGGTCGCGCGGCCGATGATCGCCGCGGGCGGTGACTGCTCCACGAGGTCCCGTGCGAGCCGGAGGAGGATCGCGCGCGCCGTCTCGTGCCATTCGCGCACGATCGCCTCGCGGTCGGCTTCGGGGCCGACCTCGACGATCCACTGTCGGAACGGACCGTCGACGGCGAAGAAACCGGCGGCCGACGCCCGGCCACGCACCTCCGAGTCGCGGTTCCCGGCGGCGTCGGCGATACGCTGGGCGAGTCGCCCGAGTGCGTAGACGGCCGATTCCGTGTCACGCGCGGCCTGCTCGGCGGCAGCGATGAGCTCTGGATTCTTCTGCGAGAGCAGTGCCGAGCGCAGCGAGATCCGGTCCTCGAACACGTCCTGGACGATCGCGCTGTTCGCGTCGAGCTTGAGGCCGTACGCGCGGACTTCGACGAGCTCGTCGGGTTCGATGAGCTCCTCGTACTGCAGCAGTGCGTTCCAGCGGATGACCCCGGCTGCGACGCTCGCACGTGTCGTCGAGCCGACGAGTTCGGTCCCGTGAGGACGCGCCGTCACGCCGGGAAGACCTCGCCACAGTGCCCGCTCCGCGTCATGGCGACGCGCGCGGAGCACGGGCGGCGCTTTCGACTTGAGGTCCGCCGCGGTCTGTCGCCATGAGGTCATCTGCTCCATACCGATCCGCCCGGTGGGGTCGAACGGGTCACCGTTGGCGATGAGACACCCGATGACCTCGGAACCGTCCGTCTGCAGCAGCATGCGGCGACTCGTCCAGGTGTAGAGCGAGACCGTCCCCGCCGGAACCGCCTGGTTGCCGTGCTCGTCGAGCCGAATGCCCGGACCGGGTGACACGCCCAGCTCCCAGGCCGGGATGTCGGCGTCGGAACGCACTCGCACGCCGTTCTCGGTCTCACCGAGCACGAGGTTCAGCAGGAGGGTGTGCTCGAGGTTCTCGCCGTTGAGGGCGATCCCGCCGATCGCCGCGGCCGGCGCGGTGCCGATAGGATACCCGCGGCCGCCCTTCACGCGAGCATCACCGAGTACCCCGGTCTTGATGCCGGATGGATCGTACTGCTGCGCGGCCACGAGCCACCGCGCCGCCTCACCGAACCCGAGCCGACGCAGCCCCACACCGGCACGCGTCGTGAAGAACTGCTTGTCGACGTCGTTGGGCACGTCGACGACGAGCCGTTCGAGTGGGAACAACTGTTCGTTGCCCGTCGACAGGCCTGCGACCTGGAAGAACGGCCGAGCAGGATCGAACAGCTCGAAACGCTCGCGCCACCTCGTCAGATAGTCGGTCGTCGCCGCCGCGAGCGCGCCCGGCTCCGCACGCAGCGCTTGCCACAGCTCGACCGGTTCGCGCGTGTCGTCGCGAAGTGCGGATTCAGCGACGGCCAACAGCAGTCGCAACAGCGCGAAGTCCTGCAGGCCGATGTCGCCGGCGAGTTCGCGGATCTGCCCGGCACGCCGGAAGACGCCGTCGAGCGACACGGTCTCGAGAGACCCGTCGAGCAGGCGAACACTGATCCACGGCTCATCGACGAGGTTGAAGCGGGGTGACGGCGCGGCCACCACCCCCTCGGGGCTCACGGCTGCCCCGCCTGGGGGGCGCGCGTGAGACGAGGGCGCGTGAGCGGGATGCCACACACGCGAGCCGACGCGAACTGATGTCGAGCGGTTGGGAACACGAGGGTCTCCTTCTTGAGACGACGAGCGAGAGGAACGCGGGGGAAGCGCGCACACCGGAACATCGCCCGGCGAAACGGGTTCGCGACGGGGCCAAGACGATTCTGACATGATCTCATTCGCCGGCGCAACCATGAACTGTATTTTCAAATTACCCCTAGCTAGTTAGTTGTCAGGGTTCCGGCTCACGGTAGTGCTCGACTCGACTTGGACAGGTAGCGTGTCGATCCGTGTTCGCGGCGCTGCCGCGATGAGCCGTAGCTCGTGGTCATTTGCGACCTGCTCCCGCCACGTCGGGACCCCGGTCGGCATCAGGTGGCACCGCGGGCACACCCCTCGGTCGACGTTCCTGCGTCGACCGAGGGGACGAGCCGCCTGCTCACGATCGCTCCGCACGCGTCACCTCGAGCCCCCGGACGGCGTCGTAGCGCACCGTGTAGTCGGCCACCTCGGCGCTACCGTGTGCGTCGAGGCGGATCACGAGTTGTCCGCGAAGGTGGGGGCTCTGGTCCCACGCCGGGAAGTGGTTCCGTTCGAGCGCCTCGATCACTCGGTCACCTCCGGCGCCGACGCACACCCATGCCGGCAGTCGAACCGAGCACGCGGCGGCCGCGAGTGCGTCACTCGGGGAGGGCATCGACGTGATCGAGACCAGCACACCCGGTTCGCCGTCACGCGGAAGGGTTCGAAGGCTCGACTCGTCGTCACCGGGCGACAGGAGCAACACCTCGAACGTCTCCTCCCCGTCCCTGACGGCCGCGTAGCCCATCTGCTCGTTCCGATCATCGAGTGCGTGCGCACTGAATCCGGCCAGCGTTCGGGCCTCGGAGAGGGCCGGGATCCGCCAGCCCTCCGCGGCCGCGAGCGATTCCGCGCGAGCGGCGTGCGCCTCCCGGTCCGCCTCGGAGACGGCATCCAGCCACGCCGCCTCGTCGTCCGCGACCGCTTCGTGCGCGCGCGCCACGAGCGGTGCGATGTCGTCCGGCAGCCGCACCGCGGGGCCAGTCGGCTCGAGGTATGGCGAGAAGGCGCGCACCGCTCGGAGCTGTGCCGATGCACCGTAGACGCGGACGCCGCCCCGATCCGGCGCGGGCGGCGAGGCCTGCCAGTCGGTCACGCCGGTGATGAGGCAGCTGGCTTCCACGAGCGGTGCGGGCCTGTGCGCGCGAGCGTGGCGGTGCAGACGCCCGATGCGTTGGAGGACCGCGTCGACGGGTGCGAGGTCGCTCACGAGCAGGTCGAAATCCACATCGAGTGACATCTCGGCCACCTGTGTCGCGACGACGATCGCCGGACGAACGCCGCCGGGGCGCTCGCGCCCCGCTGCGGGCGGGCCGAAGCGGTCGACGAGCCCGGCATCATTGGCCGCACGATCCGGCCCGATGAATCGTGAGTGGGCGAGCGTCACGTCCTGTCCGAGGTCCGGGTCCGCCCGCAGCGCCTCGAACAGGGAGACCGCACGAGCGACGGTGTTCCGCACGATGAGGACGCAACCGCCGTCGCGAGTTCGCTCGCGCAGCACACGAACGAGCAGGTCGAGGTCGTCGTCGAGCGGCTCCAACCGGACCGAGGTTCGCGGCACTCCCCGCGACCCGGGTGCGACGACGTGTCGGCCACCGTTCCCACCCACGGCTGTCAGGAGCGGATACGGGGATTGGGATTCGCCGCCGGGGTGCCCGCATTCGTCAGTCACACCGCCGACCCCAGTGGTGGCCGCCCCTGCCGTGCCCCCGATGGCCGCCCGCGGCTCAACCGTCGTTCGGGTCGGCGCCCCGGTCCGCGCGGAACGAGCGCGGGTGCGCGCACCGACCCCCTCCTCGTATGCGGCGACGAGTCGCTCACGCAGTTCCCCGGGAAGCGTGGCCGAGAGCAGGATGACGGGAACGGAACTCGCCGCAAGCCATTCGAGCGCGCGTTCGAGGAACGCGAGCATACGGGTGTCGGAGGCGTGCACCTCGTCGATCACGACGACTTTGCCCGCGAGCGCCGCGTACCGAAGGACCGAGTAGCGCGACCGTAGCGCGAGCATCAGGACGTGATCGACGGTGCCGACGACGACGTTCGCCGCGATCCCGCGACGCCTCCCCGTCAGCCACTCCGCGACGGCGGCGTGCTCGTCGCACGCGTCGCTGTCACCTCGGGTCCGTTGCCACGCGGTCCGGGGCAACGCCGAGAAGGTCGCGTTGAATGCCCGTTTCGAGTGAGCGAGGAACACGCTCGCTCGCTCCGCGCCCGGCACACGGCCCACCCACTCGAGCACGCGATCGAGCATCGCGTCGCTCGTCGCCATCGTCGGCAGAGCCACGTAGATGCCACTCGCACCGGAGCGTGCGGCCCACTCCTCGGCGACCGCGAGCGCCGCCTCGGTCTTCCCCGTCCCCATCGGCGCCTCGACGACGAGGAGGCCCGGCGCGACCTCCTCGGCGAGTTCGAGCGCAGCGCGCTGCACCGGACGCGGTCGGAGATCGTCCGACCACGCGAACCGGTGACGATACCGCTCGTCGATCGACTCGTCGGTGCCGCTGAGCCGCCATGCGGCCGGCAGCGCCAGATCGTGCCACGCCTCGACCGCACGCGTTCTCGAATCGCGCCCGTCGGGGACTCCGGGCCCATCGGGACGTCCGAGCGGGAATCTGCTCGCGTCGCTCGCGATCCAATCGGCGTGGATCACGACCCCCGTGAGCTGGAGCTGGAGTGGCACCGGCAGTTCGACCCCGGCGAGGGCCTCGAAGTCGCGGGCAGCGATGCCGGCGATGCGCTCGACGGCGTCCATCACCTGCGCCTGTACCGCTCGCCACTCACCCTTGCCACGCCCGGTGAAGTGCCGGTCGTTCGCTGCGTAAAGGAGCCGCGGCTTCTCCGGGAACGTACCGTGATGGCCCGCGATGATCGAGGTGTACGAGCTCGCGGTGGCTCGCTTCCACCCGCGTGCCCGGAGACGCTCCGTCCACAGCTCGGCCCCGGCGAGCTCGTGCCTCAGCTCGCTGTTCGCCTTGGGGTCGTCGAGGAGCGGCAACCCGCCACGCTCCACGTGCTCGCGCAGCGACGGCACCTGTCCCGCGAAGCTCGGTGTCGCCTTGCCCGTGTCGTGTGCCGCCGCCAGCCACCGGACAAGGACGAGCGCGAGTCGCTCGTCGCCACCGAGCACGGCGGCGGTGCGGTCGCGCAGGCGCTGTGATGCGAACTCGTGCCAGTACAGCTCGGCCACTTCACACGCGTCCGCGAGGTGCGTGAGAAGCGCCAACGGCTTCTCGTCACCCGTCGGTGACTTGGCCCAGAGTGCACGCACCGCGGCGGATGTGGTGGTGGTCGAGGGGGTGGACGACATGATGCGAACGGCTCCTGTTCACGACCGGACCCCTGGACGCGACGCGGGGGCTCGTCGCGGTGATCGCAGCCGGCCGTGCGATCACTCGAAGTGTCACACCACCCCCGGACACTCGGACCGCCCGACACGATGCGGCACACATTTTCGCGACGATGCCACGTGGCACTCGCGCACGTCACCATTGCTCCGGCACGTCACGATGCACCGGACCCCGGCCCGCTAGGGTGGCGTGCCATGAGGGACAGGCGGCCGACGTTGCGCGACGTCGCGCGAGCGGCCGGGATCTCGAGCGCGCAGGCGAGCATGGCGCTCAACGGCACGGGCCGCGTGTCGGCGGCAACCGCCGCGAGGGTCAAGGAGATCGCGCAGGAGCTCGGCTACTCCCCCAACCCCACCGCCCGCGCCCTGCGGACCGGCAACACCGCCACGTTCGGGCTCGTCGTCCGCAACCTGCCGAACAGCTACTTCCTCGACGTCATCCGCGGCATGGACGACGTGTGCGCCGAGAGCGGTGCCACGCTCCTCATCATGGAGTCGGAGTACGACCACACCCAGGAGCACACGGCCGTCGAGCGCATGGCGAAATCCGGCGTTTCTGGCCTCGCGATCGCACCCATCGGCGGCGGCACCGCACTCGACTGGTGGCGGGAGCACGCCCCCGGCACACCCCTCGTGCTCCTCAACTCGGCACCGCACGACGAGTTCGTGACGATCGGCCCCGACGGTCCGCTCGCGGTCGAGCAGGCACTCGGTGAGTTCCGTCGCCTGGGGCACCGCCGCGTCGCCTTCGTCGGCGCCCCCGTCGCGCTGCAGGCCGACACCGATCGCGCCGCACGCTTCACCGAACTGTGCGACGCGTGGGACATGCAGGGCGAACTCGTCGAGAGCTGGCTCACCTTCGACGCGATCGAACACACGATCGGCGCACTCCTCGACCGCCCCGACGGGCCCCGCGCGTTCCTCATGAACTCCGACTACACCGCATCCGCCGTGTACGTCGCCGCCCGCGAGCGCGGACTGCGCATCGGGTACGACGTGAGCGTCATCGGGCACGACGCGATCCCCACGAGCCAACTCCTCGCGCCGCCGCTCACGACGATCGGCGTCGACCGGCGCGAGGTCGGTCGCGCCGCCGCCGGCGCACTCGTCACGCTGCTCGACGGCGGACGACCGCGGAACGGCCTGCTGCCCACCGCACTCGTCGCCGGCTCGTCGGTCGCCGACCACAGCGCCGACAGCGCCGACACGCACGCGTAGTCCCTCCGCCCCACCCCACGGACGTCTTCGGTGACGTTTTCGTGAACCCTTCGCGACCTGTCGACGGAGGCTCACTGAAGACTCGGCGACGACGCGTCCGACACGTTGCTAAATCGATTTGGCAAACGTCAGTCTGTTCCCCGCAGGTGATCTTGGAACCTCAGAAAGGACACCGCCATGTCAGGAATCCGACGGGCCGGCGCCATCGCGCTCGGTGCGGCGCTCGTGCTCTCGCTCGCGGCGTGCGGCAACACGAACGCCGCCGACGAGGTCGCGGGCGGAGGCGCCGGGACCGGCGCCACGGGCGACAACATCGTCATCACGTACAACTCCCCCGAGCAGTGGGGCAACTTCGGCAACGTGCTGCGCGAGTTCACGGCCGACACCGGCATCCAGGCCCCCAACGACCCGAAGAACTCGGGCCAGACCCTCGCGGCCCTGCAGGCCGAGAAGGCCGCGCCCGTCGCGGACGTCGCCTACACGGGCATCGCGTTCGCCGACCAGCTCTCGCAGGGCGGACTCATCCAGCCCAGCACGCCCGCGGGCGTCGAGAACATCCCCGCCGATCTCAAGGCGGCCGACGGCTCCTGGTACACCGTGCACACCGGCACGGTCGCGTTCATCGTCAACACCGACTACCTCGACGGCGCACCCGTGCCGCAGAGCTGGGACGACCTCCTCAAGCCCGAGTACCAGGGCAAGGTCGGCTACCTCGACCCGTCGCAGGCCGCGGTCGGCTACTCCGTCGCGACGGCGGCGAACCTCGCCCACGGCGGTGACCTCGACAACTGGGAGCACGGCCTCGAATACCTCTCCAAGCTCAAGGACAACGGCGCCGTCACGCCCGCACAGACCGCGACCGCCAAGGTCAGCCAGGGCGAGATCCCGATCCTCGTCGACACCGACTTCAACGGCTACCAGCTGCGCGACGAGGGCGTGAACGTCGAGGTCGTCATCCCGAGCGACGGCTCCCTCCAGATCCCCTACGTCGTCGCGAAGGTCGCGGGTGCGCCCCACGGCGACAACGCCGACAAGCTCCTCGACTTCTACTTCTCCGAGAAGGGGCAATCGCTCTTCGCGGAGGGCTACATGCGCCCCGTCATCGGCGACATCCCAGCCGCCATGGCCGACAAGATGCTGCCCGCCGCCGACTACGAGCGCGCCGCGACGATCGACTACCTCAAGCAGGGCGCCGTCCAGGCCGACTTCGTCGAGCAGTTCACGTCCCGCGTGGGGCAGTGATGCGGCCCGACGCCAGACTGGGCTGGATCGCCGCACTCCCCGCGTGCCTCTTCCTGCTCGTCTTCGCGGTCGCACCGCTCGCGGTGCTCGTGCGCAACTCGCTCGGCATCGGCGAGACGGGCCTCACCGAGCAGGCCGGGTTCACGTTCGACTACTACCTGAGCGTGTTCACGACGCCCGCCCTGCAGCGATCGCTCGGGAACTCGATCCTCGTGTCGGTCATGTCGGTGCTCATCACGATCGCGATCGCCGTGCCGTTCGTGCTCGAACTCGCGAAGCGTGAGCGGGCCGGGAAGCGCTCGACGATCGCCGACGCCCTCGTGACGATGCCGATCGCCCTCCCGGGCACCGTCATCGGCTTCTTCGCGATCGTGCTCATCGGGAACACCGGGCTCCTCGCCCGTGTGTTCCCGGGGGTCGCGGGCATGGCGTACCTCCTGCCCGGCGTGCTCCTCGCCTACGTGTACTTCTCGCTACCCCGCGTCATCGGGCCGCTCCGGGGCGCCGCGCAGGCACTCGACCCGGCACTCACCGAGACGGCGCGCTCGCTCGGCGCGCCGAGATGGCGTGTGTTCCGGACGATCACGTGGCCGCTGCTGCTGCCCGCCGTCATCGAGAGCTCCGGCACGGCCCTCGCGACGGCGTTCGGCGGCTACGGCACGATCGCGACGCTCTCGCAGGGCATCCGCCTGCTGCCCCTCGACGTCGTCGATCAGCTCAGCACGGCCGGCTACAACGTCGCCGCGGCCTCCGCCACGGCCGTCGTCCTCGGCCTGCTCTCGATCGTGTTCCTCGCGCTCGGACAGCTCGGCTCCGCCTGGCTGCGGCGCGGCGGATCCGCCCCCGTCTCCCGCCGCGGGGCGTCCCTCGCGGCGGGCGGCGGGGCGGCCCTCGCGACGGGCGACCCCACCACACTCACCGCGGGCGAGGCGCCCGCCGTCACGACGGGAGGCAGAGCATGACCCGGCAGCGCCCCATCTGGACCTGGATCGTCCTCGGCATCGTCCTCCTGCCCTTCCTCGCGACGCTCGTCGCGGCGACGAGCGTGGACTTCTCGAAGGGCGCCTACGGTGGCGGCATCACGCTCGACTGGCTCGCCGCGGCGTGGGTGCTGCTCGCGCCGAGCATCATGCGCAGCGTGCTCGTCGGCATCATCGTGCTGCTGGCGAACCTCGTGCTCGGCGGCACGCTCGCCTGGTGGGTGTCCCGCACGACCTCGCCGTTCGCCAGGATCGCCGTGTACCTCGCGAACGTGCCCCTCGCCGTCCCCGGCATCGCGATCTCCATCGCCCTCATCGGCACGTTCGCGGCGCTCCGGCCGAGCGGCCTGCTGCTCGTGGCGGGCCACATCCTGTTCACCCTGCCGTTCACGATCGCCGCGCTCGTCCCCGTGCTCGGCTCGCGCGAACTGCTCGAGACCGAGCAGGTGGCCCGCAGCCTCGGCGCGAGCCCGTTCCGCACGCTCTGGAGCGTCACGATCCCGGCCGCCGCGGTCGCGATCATCCAGGCGAGCGGCATGGCGTTCGCGCTCTCGTTCGGCGAGTTCAACGTGTCGTTCTTCGTCAACCCGCCCGCGACGCCCATGGCGCCGTTCGCGCTCTTCGACGCCTACCAGACGAGGCGCCTCGAGCTCGCCTCGGCCGAGACCATCATCTTCATCCTCTGCGCCGCACTCGTGATCGGGCTCATCACCTGGTCACGCACCATCGGCTCCTCACGGAGAGCATCCCAATGACCACAGCAGGTCTCGCGATCGAGAACATCGCGGTCGACTACGGCTCTACGCGGGCCAACCAGGACATCACCCTGTCGGTGCCCGCGGGCGAGGTGCTCGCGCTCATCGGCCCGAGCGGCTGCGGCAAGTCGACGCTCCTGCGCGCGATCGCGGGCCTCGTGCCCGTCGCGACCGGCAGCGTCACGATCGGCGGCAGGGACGTCACGCGCCTCTCGCCCGCCCAGCGCAACATCGGTCTCGTGCCGCAGAACTACGCGATGTTCCCCCACCTCTCGGTGAACGAGAACATCGCCTACGGGCTGCGCGCCCGGCACGCCGCGAAGGCACACATCGCCGAGCGCGTCGACGAGATGCTCGAACTGACGCGCCTCACCGAATTCGCGCAGCGACGGCCCGACGCGCTCTCGGGCGGCCAGCGGCAGCGCGTCGCGCTCGCCCGGGCCCTCGCCGTGGACCCCGATCTCGTCCTCATGGACGAGCCGCTCTCGGCGCTCGACCCGCAGCTTCGCGGCGGCCTGCGCCGCGAGCTCGCGGCGCTCATCGCCGACGCGGGCTACACGACGATCATCGTCACGCACGACCAGGGCGAGGCCCTCGCGCTCGGTGACCGCATCGCGACCCTCGAACGCGGTCGACTCGTGCAGCACGCCGTCCCGGCCGAGCTGTGGAACGCACCCGAGAACGCGTTCGTCGCCGACTTCCTCGCCGGTGCACTCCTGCTCGACGTGACGTGGGACGGTGACGTGCCGACCGCGCTCGACGGTCGTTGGCGCTTCGACCCGTCCGCCCGGCTCGCACCGCAGGCGCCCGGCCGCTTGCTCGTCCGCGCCGACAGCCTGACGATCGTTCCCGGCGACGAGCCCGGCACCGTCGCGGCGACCGTGACGGCGGCCGAGTTCGCGGGCGACACGACGCGCCTGCGGGTCGCGTTCGGCGACGGCGTCGAGTGCGACGTGCTCGCCGAGGGGCCCGTCACGGTCGGCGGCACGGTCGCCCTCGCACTCCCCCCCGAGGCGGTGCACCTCGTATGAGCGACGACACCAGCGCCACGCCCACGCCGGACGACACCCGGGCCGCAGTCGCCCCGCGTCCCGAGGCGCCCGAGGCGCCCGGAGTAACCGGAATCCTCGAGGTGCTCGGCGCGAACGCCACCGCACCGAACGCCGCGGGCCCCGCCTCGGGCTACGTGCTCCACACCGACGAGGGACTCGTGCTCGTCGACGCCGGCCCCGGCACGATGGCCGCCTTCACGTCGCGCTATCCGCTCGACGCGATCCGCGCGTTCGTCGTGACGCACCTGCACGCCGACCACAGCCTCGACCTCATGGCCTGGGCGTACCGGTGGACGTTCCCGCAGGTGCTCCCGCCCCTCCCGCTGCTCGTCCCCGAGGGGGCGACCGCGAGCGTGGCCGCGTTCGACGCGCTGTTCGGCATCCCGACCCTCTCGACGATGAACGCGCCCGTATCGCAGTCGTTCGTGCTCGAGGCCATGCCGATGGACGGGACGACGTCGATCCGACTGCCGGGCGCCGAGCTCGTGTCCTTCGCCGCCCGGCACGCCGTGCCCTCCGCCGCACTGCGGTTCCGCGTCGGCGATCGCAGCTACACGTTCTCGTCCGACACGGGCGATTGCCCGGGGCTCCGCGACGCCGCACGCGGAGCCGACGTGTTCGTGTGCGAGGCGACGTGGCTCGACGAGCCCGCGCCCGAGGACCGCGGCCACGGCCACCTCACGCCCGCCGAGGCGGGGACGATCGCGGCCGAGTCGGGCGTCGGCACGCTCGTGCTCACGCACCTGTCCCGTCCCGAGGACGGTGCCGAGTCGGTGCGCCGCGCCCGCGAGCGGTTCGACGGCCCGATCGTGCTCGCCGCCCCCGGCGTCCGCGTCGCCTGATCACGCCTCGGCCTCGACGGGGAGACCCCATCGCGGCCGGGGTGTTCGCGCCGACCGTGCCGAATGGGCCGTGTCGCTCGCGGATCGTCCGCGCTGCGCCGTCGCCTACGGGGCACCGTCACCCGCGAGCGCCCCGTCACCTGCGAGAGGCCCGTCACCCGCGAGAGGCCACGTCGCCCGCGAGAGGCCACGTCACCCGCGAGAGCACCGTCACCCGCGGGGGTGCCGGCACCCGCGAGAGCACCGTCACCCGCGGGGGTGCCGGCACCCGCGAGAGCGTCGTCGCGCGCGATCCTCCGGGGCCTCGCCGCCGGGCGTCGAGCCCGTCAGCCTCGACCGGACGGCGCGACGACACCCCGCTCGTACGCGTAGATGACGGCATGGATGCGGTCGTGCACCCCGAGCTTCGAGAGCACGTTCGACACGTGCGTCTTGATCGTCGCGTCCGACACGAACAGACGCTGCGCGATGTCCGCATTGCTCAGCCCCTCGGCGAGCAGCAGCAGCACCTCGCGTTCACGCTCCGTGAGCACGTCGAGCGCGGCGTCCGAGCCCGAGGTCACGTCCGCGGCGTCGGCCCGGGCGGGTGCCGTGTCGACGGCATCGCTTGCCGTCGGGGCGTCGCCCGCGAGCCGCATCGCCTCGATCACGCCGCGCGTCACCTGCGGATCGAGCAGCGCATCGCCCGAGTGCAGCACGTTGATCGCCTCGATGAGGGTCTCGGGCGGCGAGTTCTTGAGCACGAACCCGCTCGCACCCGCCCGCAGCGAGGCGCGGACCGCCTGCTCGTCGTGGAACGTCGTCAGCATGAGGATGCGCGGCGGGGCCGCCTGCTCGGTCATGATGTGCGCCGTCGCCTCGATGCCGTCCATGCCGGGCATCTGCACGTCCATGCAGACGACGTCCGGGCGAAGGCGGTCGGCGAGCACGATCGCCTCGCTGCCCGAGGACGCCTGGCCGACCACCTCGATGTTGTCCTCGGCCTCGAGGATGAGCTGGAAGCCCGTCAACACGAGCCCGTGATCGTCGACCAGAAGCACCCGGATCGGATCGTCGTCGTTCACGTGTCGCCCTCTCGCCCGCTGTCGTCGGTCAGTCTAGGTGCCGGTCGACGACGGGTCGGCTTCCGTCGCGTGAACACCGTGTGTCACCTGCACATCATCCGTCGCACGCGGCTCGCTGCTCGCGTCGTCGCCCGCATCCACGGAGCCCGCGGCGCGCTCGGTCGGCCCGTCGACGACCTTCGCCGTGCCCCCGGCTCCCGGCGCCGTGCCCGTCGCCCCCACCGCCGTGACGAGCGGCAGCCGCGCGCGCACCCGGAACCCGCCCTCGGCCCGCGGGCCGACCTCGATCACCCCGCCCACGGCGAGCACGCGCTCGCGCATGCCCGTGATGCCGCGACCGGTGCCGACCGACTGCGGCGCCGACCCGCCCGAGGCGCCCGTGTCGGTGATCTCGACCTCGACGCTCGTCGACAGGTAACGTAGCCGGACGTCGATGAGCGTGGCAGCCCCCGCGTGCTTGCGGGCGTTCGTGAGCGCCTCCTGCACGATGCGGTAGGCGGCCGTGCCGACGACGGGCGTGACCTCACCGGCTCGCCCGACGACCTCGGCGTTCACGACCATGCCCGCCGAACGCAGCTCCTCGACGAGCTCGGGGATCCGATCCATCGTTCGCGTCGAGGGCGCATCGGTCGCGCTCCCGCCCGCATCGCGCTCGTCGTCCCGCAGGGTCGAGAGCATCGCCTGCAGCTCCGCGATCGCGGTGCGCGCCGACGACTCGACCTCGAGCAGGGCACGCTCGGCCCGGTCGGGCGATTTGGCGAGGCTCCGCCGCGCCGCCGCCGCCTGCAGCCCCATGAGCGATACGTAGTGGGCAACGACGTCGTGGAGTTCGCGCGCGATCGCGACGCGGTCGAGCTGGACGGCCTGTTGCGCGACGGTCCGGCGCTCCTCGAGGAGCGCGTTCGCCTGCTCCGTGAGGGCGATGCTCTGCCGCCGCAACACCTCCTCACGTCCGGCGCGTCGATAGTCGTTCGAACCGAACAGCAGCGCCGCACCGAAATAGAGCACGTTGATGATGCCGGTGAAGAAGGTGAACGACACGATGAGCGGCGTGAGGTCCGCGTTCGGGTCCGCCGCGGGGAAGCTCGAGAACGAGTACGAGTACGAACCGAGTGCCCACACGGTGCCGGCGACGAGCGCGATCAGCCGGATGACCGTGACCGCGACGCGGTGCGCGCTCCACGCGCCGGCCGAGTAGATGAGGAAGAAGCACGCGACCTGCGTGAAGAGGTTGTCGTTGTACAGCGCGAGCTGACCGATCGTGAACGCCGTGCTGCCGAGCACCATCGACAGGATCGGTGCGGCGTGCCGGCCCGCAAGGCCCGCGAAGAACAGGAGCGGGACGACGATCGACGCCCACAGCGGCGACGCGTCGCGCCCCGAATCGAGCGCGACGTAGAGCAGATCGTACGTGTAGGCCGAGACGACCATGCCGGAGGTCAGCAGCGCCGCGATCAGGAGGTCGAACGGCAGGTGCCGCCGCCACTCTCGAGGCCGCACCCAGTCGTCCGGTACCCCGTCGCCCACGCCCGTGAGCCGGTTCCAGAACGCGTCGCGCCGTCGCTGCGGCCGGGTCTCGTTCGTGCTCATCCCGACACGGTAACGGGTGCTCCCGCGCGCGGGATCGGCCGCACGGGCGAGCTCCCCCGGGGCGTCACCGGGCCGCGCGGGGAAGGCGGTCCCGCGACGGCGCGGTGCGCCCACGCTCCGGCACGCAATGTGCCGTCGCGGCGCCCCGGCGCGTGCTGAGGGGAGCCTAAGATGGATGCCGTGAGGCGGCTCCGCGTCCGCCTCCGCGACCGGAGCCCCTGTGAAGCACTACTCGACCCGACTGCTCATGACCTGTGCCGCGATCGGGGTCGCGGGTGCCGTGCTGTTCACCGTCAACGCCTGGGTCGGCGGCACGGTCGCGAACCTCGTCCCGTTCCTCTACGGGCTCACGATCGGGCTGTACTTCGTGCCGGGCGCGCTCGCGCAGGCGCTCATCCAGCGCGGTGGCGTCGGGCTGCTCACGACCGCGTTCGCGGGCCTCGCGGCGAGCCCCTTCCAGCCCCTCTTCTTCGGCGCCTTCCTCATCTCGCTCGCGATCGGTGCGCTGCAGGAGATCCCCTTCCTCATCGGCCGCTACCGGCACTGGCGGACGTGGATCTTCCTCGTCGGCTCGATCGTCTCGGGCCTCATCATGTGCGGCGCGTCGATCCGCCTGCTCGACGGGGAACAGACGAGCCTGCTCGGTCAGATCGTCATCATCGGCGCGACGGCCGTCTCGCCGCCCCTGTTCACGATGCTCGCCGTGTGGCTCTCCCGCTCGCTCGCACGGGCCGGTGTCGGGCGCGACCTGCGCCGCACCGAGGACCGGAAGGCGTGACGGTCGAACCGCCGCTCCTCACCCTCGACCGGGTCTCGATCCGCCACCGCGACGCGAGCGCACCGACGCCCGCGGACGTCTCGCTGTCGATCGGCCCGGGCGAGGTCGTCCTCTTGCTCGGCCCATCGGGCTGCGGGAAATCGACACTCACGCTCGCGATGAACGGACTCGTGCCGCAGGCGATCGACGCGCGACTCGACGGCACGGTCCGGCTCGGTGACGAGGACGTCGCAGAGCTCACCGTCGCGCAGGCCGCGACACGCGTCGCGATGATGTTCCAGGACGCGGACTCGCAGATCGTCACCTCGACGTGCCTCGACGAGGTCGCGTTCGGGCCCGAGAACCTCGGCCTCCCGGTCGACGAGGTGCTCGCCCGCGCAACCGCGGCGCTCGAGCGGGTCGGCCTCGCCGACCGGACGGCCGAACGCCCCGAACATCTGTCCGGTGGGGAGCGCCAACGCCTCGTGCTCGCCGCCGCGCTCGCGCTCGGCTCACCGCTGCTCGTCCTCGACGAGCCGACCGCGAATCTCGATCCCGCCTCCACGCGCCGCGTCTACGAGGTGCTCGGTGCGCTCGTCCGGACGGGCGAGCACTCGCTCGTGCTCGTCGAACACGACCTCGACGAGGCGCTCGGCATCGCGACGCGGCTCGTCGCACTCGACGCGGACGGCCGGGTCGTCGCCGACGGTCCGCCCCGTGACGTGCTCGACGCGCGGGCGGACGAGCTCGACGCGCTCGGCGTCTGGCTGCCCGTCGCGACCCGCGCCGCCCGCCGACTGCGCGCCCTCGGGTGGGACGTCCCCGGCGCACCGCTGTCGTGCCGCGAATTGGCCGACGCGCTCGCGTCGCTCGACGGGCCGGGCACCGGCACGGGCACTGGCACTGGCACTGGCACTGGCACTGGCACTGGAGCCGGGACCGACACCGACACCGACACCGACACCGACACGACCGTGCCTGCGCGGGCCGACGTGCTCGAATCCGAATCCGACTCGGTGCCGGCCAGCGGTGCAGGAGTCGGAGCCGGAGTCGGGCTCACGATGCACGAGGCCGCTCGCGCCACCACGTCTGACGCTGCCGCCGCGACACCCCGCGACGCACCGAGTGCCGCCTCGACGTCACCCCGCTCACGTGCTGTCGGCGACCCGGCCGAGTCACCCCTCGTCGAGGTTCGAGGGCTCCGCATCCGCCGCGGCCGCCGCACGGTGCTCGACGTCCCCGCACTCGATCTCGCCCGGGGCGGGATCACGGCGGTCGTCGGTCCGAACGGCGCGGGCAAGTCGACGCTGCTCGAGGCGATCTCGGGCATCGAACCGCCGCCGCGCGGCACCGTGCGACTCGACGGCACGGACGTCGCGCGGCTGTCCTCGTCGGCGCTGCGTCGCCGCGTGGGGTTCGTGTTCCAGAATCCGGAGCACCAGTTCCTCACGCCGACCGTGCGCGAGGAGCTCGAACTCGAGGCGCGCACGCGCGGTATCGACGCCGTCGCGGCCGATGTCGACGGCGTCCTCGAGCGCTTCGGGCTCGGCGCGCATGCCGAGCAGCACCCGTTCCTCCTGTCGGGCGGCCAGAAGCGGCGGCTGTCGGTCGGGACCGCGCTCGTCGGCGGTGCCGGGCTGCTCGTGCTCGACGAGCCGACGTTCGGGCAGGATCGCGCTCGTGCCGACGAGCTCCTCGCCCTCCTCCACGAACTCGCCGACGCGGGCACGACGATCGTGCTCGCTACCCACGACCTGCAACTCGCGGCCGATCATGCGAGCGATGTGCTCGTGCTCGACCGCGGGACCGTCGTCGCCCACGCCTCGGCCGACGAGGTGTTCGCGGGTGACGCGCTCGAGCGCGCAGGGCTCGGCCTCCCGCCGCTCGCCGCTGCCCTCCGCGCGCTTCCCGCGACGCATCCGCTCCGCGACGCGACGGGCCTCGCGGGCCTCGGGGCGAACGCGTGAGCGCCGACGACGGCGCGCCCACGCGTTCCCGACCCGACCACGCGACCGCCGACGACGACACACGCACGCGTTCCAGGCCCGACCGCACGGCCACCGACGACGCCTCCACACGCGCTCGGCCCGACCTCGCGACCGCCGAGGAGATTCGCGCTCCGTTCCTGTTCCGGCTCAACCCGCTCGCGAAGCTCCTCGGCACGCTCATCGCGATCGTCGCACTCTTCTTCACGACCAGCCTCTCGGCGCCGATCACGTGGATCGTGCTCGCACAGGTGCTCCTGCTCGTCGGGGGTCCGCGCGGCGTGCGGCACGTGATCGGCATCCTCGTCGTGCCCGCCGTCGTCGCCGCGATCCTGTCGGTGACACTCGGCGTGTGGGCCGCATCGCACGTCACCGCCGGGTCGGCCGAGATCGCCCGCCTCGGCCCGATCGTGCTCTACGTCGACGGCTGGTGGCAGGGACTCGCGACGGCCCTGCGCCTCGTCGCGATCGCGGTGCTCGCCTACCTCGGCGGTGCGACGACCGAGAGCGGCGACTTCGTCCGCTCGCTCATCGCGCAGCTGCGCGTGCCGTACCGGATCGGCTACGCGGCGCTCGCCTCGTTCCGGTTCGTGCCGCGCTTCCGGGCCGAGCTCGCGACGATACGGCGAGCACACCGCGCGCGCGGCGTCTCGTTCGGGCGAGGGCCCGTCGGTGCCGTGCGGCGCTGGCTCGCGAGCGTCGTCCCGCTCATCGCTGGTTCGATCCGCCACGCGGAGCGCGTGGCCCTGTCGATGGACGCGCGTGCGTTCGGTTTCGCCGATGCCCGCACCGAGCGCCACCCCGTCCCCTGGCGCACCCGCGACACGGTCTTCGTCATCGCGAGCGCACTGGCGACGGCCGCGATCACCACGGCCGCCCTCGCCGGCTGACCCCTGCCCCGGCCGGCCACACGCAGTCCCGAAGCCGAGTTCCGGGCGGTTTTCGGGGTTCCGGGGCACCCGGAACCCCAGATTCCGCCCGGAACGCTGCCGGAGCGAATTGGCGATGGTAGCGTGACTCGCCGGTTGTCGGCGAGGGGAGTCGCATGGGAGACGGCGAGGGCGCGAGCGCGGACGCTCGTGCGGGTACGACCGGCGAGATCGACTTCGACGGGATCGACTTCGTCACCTCGGATCATCACTTCGGGCACGCGCGCATCATCGAGCTCGCGGAGCGCCCGTTCGCGTCGCTGGACGAGATGAACGGGGCCCTCATCGCCGCCTGGAACCGCGTGGTCGGCCCCAGCGACACCGTGCTGCACCTCGGCGACCTCGCGCTCGGCAGACGAGAGGCTTCGATCGGGCTCACGGCCGCACTCAACGGGCGCAAGCTCCTCGTGCCGGGCAACCACGACACGATCTCCTCCGTCTACCGCACCTCGACGGCGAACCGTCAGCACACCCGCGAGCTGCTCGCCGCGACCGGCTGGGAGGTGCTGCCCGAGACGCTCACGGGCACGCGGAACGGCAGACGAATGCTCGCGAGCCACTACCCCTATCGGGGTGACTCGCAGGAGTTCGACCGTCACGTCGACGCCCGTCCGGACGACGACGGACTCCCCCTCCTGCACGGTCACACGCACGACCGGGACCACGGGCCGAGGGGGCAGATGTTCCACGTCGGCGTCGACGCGTCGAACTTCACCCCGGTACCGATTGCGGTCATCGACACCTGGCTCGCGACCCTCGCCCCCTGACCGCCGCACCCGCGCGCCCCACCCGTGCTCCGGCTCGTGTCGGCCCGAGTTCCGGGCGGAATCTGGGGTTCCGGGGCACCCGGAACCCCAGATTCCGCCCGGAATTGCGAGGGCGGCGGGAGGGGGTCAGGACATGAACTCGTCGAGTTCTCGGCCGCCGGGGCGGGCCGGCAGCATGGGAGCGTCGATCTCCGCGCGCTCGAGGAGCTCCGACATGCGCTTGCGGCGCGACGGCGGGATGAGTGTGACGACCGTGCCGCGGTGGCCCGCGCGCCCCGTGCGGCCCGAGCGGTGGAGATACGTCTTGTACTCGTCGGGCATGTCGGCCTGCACCACGAGCCGGACGTCGTCGACGTGGATGCCGCGCGCCGCGACATCGGTCGCGACGAGCACGTCGACCTTGCCCTGCGCGAGATCCGCGAGGTTGCGCGAGCGACGGATCTGGCTGAGATCGCCGTGCAGCGCGACCGCCTTCACGCCGCCGTCGGCGAGCTCGCCGACGACCTTCTCGGCCCCGAGCCGCGTCCGCGTGAACACGAGCACGCGCCCGCCGGAGCCCGCGAGCTGCTGCAGCACCGCATCGCGATCGCCGCGGTCGACGACGAGCACACGGTGTTCGATACCGCTGTGCGCCGCGTCGTCGTCGGCGATCTCGTGGACGGCCGGGTCGACGAGGAACTCGTCGACGATACGCAGCACCGCGGAGTCGAGCGTCGCCGAGAACAGCATGCGCTGACCGCCCGGCTTCACCTTGCGCAGGATCCGCTGGATCGGCTCGAGGAACCCGAGATCGGTCATCTGATCGGCCTCGTCGAGCACCGTCACGACGACCTGCGAGAGGTCGAGATGCCCCTGCCGCTCGAGATCCTCGATGCGGCCGGGCGTGCCGATCACGATGTCGACGCCACGCTTGAGCCCGGTCACCTGCCGCGACTGCGGGACGCCGCCGTACACCTGCGTCGTGAAGAGCCCGACGCTGCGCGCGAGGGGCTGCACCGTGCGGTCGATCTGGAGCGCGAGCTCGCGGGTCGGCGCGACGATGAGCGCGCGCGGTGCGCGGCCGATCGCCCGCTTTCGGCCCTCGGCGCCCGGCGCCCGAACGGTCATGAGGCGTTCGACGACGGCGACGGCGAACGCGATGGTCTTGCCGGATCCGGTACGGCCCCGGCCGAGCACGTCGCGACCCGCGATCGCGTCGGGGATCGCGGCGACCTGGATCGGGAACGGCGTCTCCGCGCCGAGGTCGGCGAGCGTGTCGACGAGATTCGGACCGACACCGAGGTCGGGGAACGTGACCCCCGCCGTCTGCTCGGGCGTCAGGGGCGTCGACTCGAGCCTCGCGAGCACGACGTCCTCCCGGAACGGGCTCGCCTGCGGAGCGCGATCGTTCGCGTGCCGGTCACCGGAGCGACGCTCGTCGTCGCGGCCGCGACCGGCGTCGCGGGGGGAGCGCGTGTCGCGACGGACGGACTCCCGACGCGGCTCGTCGCTCCGCTGGCCGGTGCGTCGGCCGCGGGCGTCGCGCGCGGCGGAGCGGCGGGCGCGGTCGCCGCGCGGCTCCTCGTCGCGCCGTGCCCCACCGTCGCGCGCGGCGCGCTGCGGTGCCCCGGAGCGGTCGCGGGGGACGTAATGCTTCGGCGCCTTGAATCCGCCCGATCCCTTGCGCTTCGGCATGGGACTCCTCACCACTCGCGTCCGACTCGGCCACAAGAGACCTTACGGCACACGTGTTCACGGGGCCGGGCGCCGCGTGGATTCCCGGCGCCCGAGCACCGCTCACAGCGAGGTCGTGACGATCCTCGTCCACGGGCCGGGCGGCACGTCGGCCTCGTCGACGAATCGCCAGTCGAGCGACTCGGTCGAGCCGTTCGGGTCCTCGAACCCGAGGCACGAGTTGAGCGCGGGCGAGATGTCGGCGCCCGCACCGCCGTAGCGCGTGTTCTTGGGGCGCGCGTCGTCCTCACCGAACACGTACTCGGCGTCGTCGTACTCGCCGGGGCCGGCGTCCTGGATCTGGCCGTAGCAGGTCGCGTCGCCCTTCCGCATCTCGACCCAGCGGTTCTTCATGATGCTCGTGCTCGGATCGTCGAGCATCGAGGCGTACGGCTCCTCGGAGGCCCACGGCACGACGTCGGCGCGCATCGCGGCCGCCGCGGGGTCGTTGACGTCGTCGAACGGCACGTCGAGGTAGAAGGGATTCTCCTTCGGCGTCATCGAGGTGGGGAAGTAGTCGTCCTCGGCCGATCGCTTCTCGGTCTCGCACGTCCCGTCGACGACGACCCCGTCGCAGCCACCGTAGTTCTCGTACCAGTTCTCGTCGTAGGTGGAGAACATCTGGCTGCCGTCGGGAGCGTCGGGATCGAACACCTCACCGACCCAGAACGTCGTCGCGATGATGTCGGTGTGCCACGGGTACTCGCCCACGTCGTCCCCTCCGGTCGGTTGACAACCGGTCAACAGCACCGCGCAGACCGCCACGGCGACGAGTGCCACCGGCCCGGCGGGGCGGCCGACACGCGACGCTCGACGCGGAGGGCCCGCGTCGCCGAGTTGCTCGGCGACGCGGGCCCCACGAACGGCGATCCGTTCACCGCGGACTGATCGATCAGCCACGGAGGCAGATCCGGAGGAGCCACCAGAGGAGCTTCCCGATGATCGTCTTCGGGGAGCACGTCTTGGGCGGCGTGCCCGGGTCCGGCGGCGTCGTCGCGGTCGGCGTCGGCG
Organism: Pseudoclavibacter chungangensis; assembly: GCF_013410545.1. Taxonomy (NCBI): domain Bacteria; kingdom Bacillati; phylum Actinomycetota; class Actinomycetes; order Micrococcales; family Microbacteriaceae; genus Pseudoclavibacter; species Pseudoclavibacter chungangensis. Next base: position 3,776,827 of record NZ_JACCFV010000001.1, on the reverse strand, counting down.
TGGCCGTCGGCTCCGGCGTCGCGGTCGGCGTCGGCGTGGCCGTCGGCTCCGGCGTCGCGGTCGGCGTCGGCGTGGCCGTCGGCTCCGGCGTCGCGGTCGGCGTCGGCGTGGCCGTCGGCTCCGGCGTCGCGGTGGGCTCCGGCGTCGCCGTCGGCTCCGGCGTCGCCGTGGGCTCGGGCGTCGTGGTCTCGCCGGTCGTGGCGAGCGACAGGTCGTCGACGGTCAGCGTCCCGTTCGAGAAGATGCTGAGTCCCACGGCGATGCCCGTGTAGCCGCTCGGGACGGCCTGCGTGGTCCACTCCGCTCGGGCGACCGCGTCGCTCGGGTCGAACCAGGGGCTGGAGTCCCAGTACTCCCACGTGCCGGTCGCCGTACGAAGGTGGACGACGAACTGCGACACGACGTCGGAGGTGTAGCTCGCCGCGACGTCGTACGTCGCACCCTCCTCGGCCGCGGGCGCGCACTCGCCGAGATCGTGGCGCTGCATGTAGCCCGCAGAACCGTCGACGTAGTCGCTCATCGTGATCCTCGCCGACGCGGCACCCGCGAGGGCCTGATCGCTCTTGCCGGCCGCGATGGTGCTCGATCCCCACGAGTCGACTTCCCAGCACGCGGGCTGTTCGCCCGTCCAGTCCTCGAAGCCCGCGTTGTCGATGCGGTTGCCGGGGCCCGCATGGGAGCCCTGGTCCCAGTCGTTCTGTCGAACGGGCGCGGGCGTGCCGCCCACGACCTGCCCGACCGTCTGCACGGAGATGCGCCCGGCCGAGACCTCGGCCGCGAGGTAGTCGGCGAACTGCGTGAGCAACTCGGATGTGATGCCGATCGACGAGCAGCCCGCCTTCTCGCACACGCGGTGGAACGTGATCGGCATCCAGCCGCCACCCTGCTGTGCCTGGGTGACGAGCGTCTTGAGGTCGTCGAGCGTCCAGTCGCTCTCGACCTGTGCCGGTGCGCGGAGCGCGTACGGGTCGGCGGCGGGGACGGTCTCGGCGAGCACGCAACCATCGCAGCCGTTCTTCGACTTCACGTCACCGAGCATGCGGGCGCTCGAGAGCCCGCACTCCTGCACCGCGGCGGCCGCCTCGGCGGAGTAGCCCGCGAACGGGTACGCGAAGCTCGTGACGTCGAAGCCGAGGTCGGTGAGGTTCTTGCGGTCGAGGCAGGCCTGGCGGACGGCCTCGGCCTGGCTCACGGTGCTGAGGTCGACGTGGTTGACGGTGTGCGAGCCGATCTCGTTGCCCTCGGCGACGAGCCCGTCGAGGTCGGCCTTCGACATGTAGCCGTCGGTGCCGATCGTGCCCGAGTTGACGTAGTAGGTCGCGTCGAGCCCGCGCTCGTCGAAGATCCTCGCGCCCGTGAGCTGGTCGACGTTGCCGTCGTCGAACGTGAGCGAGACGATCGTGGAGGCGGGTGGGGTGGCCTGGGCGGCCGGTGCCGTCGCCGTGGCGGAAACGCCGCCCGCGACGAGCGCGAGCACGGCGATGCCGGCGGAGATCAGTCGGGTGCGCGCGTCCCGCGTGGACAAGGACGCGACGCTCATGCCACGGTCTCGGCGATGGTGGAGCGGTTGCGCTGGTCCTCGGCGACGGTCTCGATGATCTCCTCGAGCGGGATCTTCGGCTCGTAGCCGACGATCTCACCCGCGAGCGTGTTGTCGGGGACACGACGCTGCATGTCCTCGTAGCCCTCGCCGTACGCCTCGCTGTACGGCACGAGCGTGATGTCGCTCGTGCTGCCGGTCACCTCGATGACGGTCCGCGCGAGCTCGAGGATCGACACCTCGCGAGCGCCACCGAGGTTCACCGCGCGGCCCTGTGCCGCGGGCGTCTCGACGAGCGCGACCATGGCGGGCGCGACCTCGCCGACGAAGCCGAAGCAGCGGGTCTGCGAGCCGTCACCGTAGACGGTGAGCGGCTCGCCCGCGAGCGCCTGGCGGACGAGGTTCGGCACGACCATGCCGTAGCGACCGGTCTGCCGCGGGCCGACCGTGTTGAAGGGGCGCGCGATGGCGACCTCGAGGCCGAGCTCCTTGCCGTAGGCCTGCGCGAACGACTCGTCGATGCCCTTCGCGGCCGCGTACGTCCAGCGGGCCGTGAGCGGCGAGCCGAGGATGCGGTCGGCCCCCTCGTCGAGCTTGTCCGAGGTGTTCTTGCCGTAGATCTCGCTCGTCGAGACGAGCAGCATCTTCGCGTGATGGGCGACCGCCGCGTCGAGCACGTTCTCGGTACCGTGGATGTTCGTGCGGAGGCTCCGCAGCGGCTCGTTCAGGATCGTGTGGACGCCCACGGCTGCCGCGAGGTGGAGCACGTACTCCGACTCGCCGATGAGGCGGTCGACGAGCGCGCGGTCGAGGACGTTGCCCTCCTCGAAGCGGAACGTGCCGGGGCCCGACTCGCCCGACGTGTGCCGGGCGAGGTTGTCGAGCCGGCCCGTCGAGAGGTCGTCGAGCACGACGACGTCGTCGCCGCGCTCGACGAGCAGGTCGACGAGGTGGCTGCCGATGAATCCGGCGCCACCGGTGATGAGGATGCGCATGGTGTCTTTCTGTTGGATCCGGGGGTGTGCGGTCAGATCTGCTGGTGGGCGATGTCGGCGCCGAGGCTGAAGCTCGCGTCGAGGACCCCGGGGTGTCCGGCGAGCCAGCCGAGGTCCATCGCGCTGTGTCGCGTGTGGAGCAGGACCACGTCGGCGTGCCCGTCGGTCGCGGCGTCGCCGGCCTCGAGCACGGTGCCGTCGGCGAGTCGCAACGACGACACGTAGGGGTCGACGAAGGCGACGCCGATGCCCTCCCTGTTGAGCAGTTCGATGATCTCGACGGCGGTCGACTCGCGCACGTCGGCGACGTCGGGCTTGTACGACACACCCACGACGGTGACGCGGGCACGCTTCGGCGGGACACCGAGCTCGCCGAGCAGGGTCCGGACGCGCTCGGCGACGTGCCGGGGGCGGACCGCGAGGTCGTTCATGGCCTGTTCGAGGAGCGGCGCCTGCAGGTGGTCCGACCGGAGCTGCCAGAGCAGGTAGTGCGGGTCGCACGGGATGCAGTGGCCACCGACGCCCGGGCCGGGACGGAAGGACATGAAGCCGAAGGGCTTCGTCGCGGCCGCGTCGATGACGTCGTTGACCGAGATGTCGAGCGAGCGGCAGACGTTCGCGAACTCGTTGATGAACGCGACGTTGACGGCGCGGAAGGTGTTCTCGAGCAGCTTCGTCATCTCGGCGGCCTCGAGGGTCGGGACGAGGTGCGTCGTCGAGACGTACTGTCGGAGCACCTCGGCGGCCTCCTCGGCGCAGCGCGCCGAGCTGCCGCCCACGACGCGCGGCACGGCCTCGTGGGTGAAGGTCTCGTCGGCGGGGTTGATGCGCTCCGGGCTGAACGCGACGTGCACGTCGACGCCGGCCCGTAGCCCGCGCTCGGCGAGGGGCGCGACGAGGAAGTCGCGCGTGCAGCCGGGGTAGGACGTGGAGGTGAGGATGAGCACCTGGCCGGGCCGGGCGTTGTCGACGAGCGCGTCGCACGCGCCGCGGAGCGCGCGCAGGTCGGGCACGGCGTGCTCGTCGATCGGTGTGGGGACGCACACGATGACGGCACGGGCCTGCGACGCCTCGGAGGCGTCGGACGAGAGCCGCCACCGCTCCTCGGGCGTCATGAGGTTCGTCTCGTAGAGGCGTGCGCGGTCGCTCGGCACGAGGTCGACGTCGCCCGCGCGGATCGCGTCGAGCCGCTCGGCCTTCGCGTCGATGCCGAGCACGCGGACGCCGGCCGCGCTGAAGGCCAGTGCCGTCGGGAGGCCGACGTAGCCCATGCCGACGATCGCGATGTCGTACTTCCAGGCCGGTCCGTCGACCGGCGCATCATCGAGTGTGAGTGTGTACGTACTGGACATGAGTCCCCCCTGAGTGTGCAGCGTCTGGGCGCTGCGGCAACGAACGTCGCCGGCCGTCGTTTCCCCCACGGCAATCGAGCGACGCTCGCAATACTAGTTCGTCTTGTGAACGTGCTGTACATCCGGAGATGTACGTCTGGGGATCGTCCCCCGAATGGGTGACAGTGCGGAGCGGGGGCGACGGCCCGCGGCGAGCACGTGCGATGGCACGGGCCGCACGGGGCGTCAGTACACTGCGGATGTGCAGTTCGACGTCCTCCCGTTCGTCGTGTGGGGACTGATCCTCCTCGTGTCGGCGAACTCCGTCCTGTGGGTCACGAGTTCCGTGGTCCGCTGGGTGACGGGCGTCCCGCGGCGACTCTCGGGCCTCGGCGAGCGCCGTCGCGCGCGGATCCCGACGCGCGAGGACGTCGCCGTCCTCGTCGCCGCCCACAACGAGGAGCTCGGGATCGCACGGACCGTGCGCTCGGCCCACGAGCACGTTCCGCGCGGCAACGTGTTCGTCGCGTCCGACGGATCGACCGACGCGACGGCGGCGATCGCCCGGGCGGTCGGCGCGAACGTGCTCGAGGTGACGCCGAACCGCGGGAAGGCGGGGGCGCTCTCGTACGCGATCGATCACTTCGATCTCGCGAGCCGCTTCGAGGTCGTCATGCTGCTCGACGCCGACACCGTCCTGTCCCCCGACTACCTCGACACGGGGCTGCCGCTCTTCGCCCGCGACGAGGTCGTGGCCGTCGCGGGCACCGCGCGCACGGCGTGGGATCCGGGCCCGTCGTCGTGGCTCGGCGAGCTGCTCGTCACGCACCGCGAGCGCATGTACCTCGTGATGCAGTTCCTCATGAAGTTCGGGCAGGCGTCACGGTTCGCGAACGCCGTCAACATCGTGCCTGGGTTCGCGTCGATGTACCGCACGCGGATCCTCTCGCAGGTCGACATCGCCGCGCCCGGGCTCGTCATCGAGGACTTCAACATGACGTTCGAGGTGCAGGCGAAGGAACTCGGCACGATCGCGTTCGATCCTCGGGCGGCACGTGCCTACACGCAGGATCCGGACTCCCTCCCCGCGTACACGAAGCAGGTCCGCCGCTGGAGCCTCGGCTTCTGGCAGACGCTCAAGCGACACGCGAGCCTGCCGCTGCGATTCCGGGCCTTCCTCTCCCTCTATATCGTCGAACTCACGTTCACGTCGCTCGTCATCGTCGCGATGCCGGCGCTCATCCTGCTCTCGCTCGTCGTCGGCTTCGAGGCCGTGCACGGCCCCTCACCGCTCGAGTCGTTCGCCGCGACGGTGCCCGCGCTCGGCCTGCTGCTCGGCTATTTCGCGGCCGACCTGTTCGTGACGATCGTCGCGTTCTCGATCGACCACCGGCCGCAGTTCCTGCGCTGGGTGCTCCTGCTGCCCGCCGTCCGGTGGCTCGACGCGGTCCTGTGCCTGCAGGCCGCGGTGCTCAGCCTCCGCGGGCGGGCGGACGGCCGCTGGCAGAGCCCCACGCGCCGCTGAACGGGCGGCGACGGCGTCAGTCGATGCCCGCCGCCCGCAGCTGCGCCTCGGCCTTCGCCGCGCGCCGCTGCCGGGCGCGCTCGATCGGCCCCTCGACGGCACGGTAGAGCGCCGGCAGCACGAGCAGCGTCAGGACCGTCGAGGACAGGAGCCCACCGATCACGATGATCGCGAGGGGCTGCGAGATGAAGCCGGAGTGTCCCGTCACGCCGAGTCCCATCGGCGTGAGCGCGAGGATCGTCGCGAGCGAGGTCATGAGGATCGGCCGGACGCGTCGGGAACCGCCCTGGAGGAGCGCCTCGTCGACGCTGTACCCACGCGCACGGAACTGGTTCACGAGATCGACGAGCACGATCGCGTTCGTCACGACCACACCGATGAGCATGAGCACGCCGATGAGCGACGCGACGCCGAGCGGCACGCCGGTCGCGAGCTGGAGCAGCACGCCACCCGTCGCCGCGAACGGCACCGAGACGAGCAGCAGGAGCGGCTGCAACAGGCTCTTGAACGTCGCGACCATGACGATGTAGACGATGAGGATCGCCGCGAGCAGCGCGAGCCCGAGTTGCGAGAACGCGTCGGCCTGGTCGGCGCTGAGGCCGCCGAGCTCCGCGCTCGCGCCCGCCGGGAGCGCGAGGCCCGCCAGTTGCGCCTCGATCGCCTCGTTCGTCGCCGAGAGGTTGTCGTCGGAGGGCACGACCGTGACGGAGGCCGTCGGCGTGCCGCCCTGTGACGTGATCGCGACGGGACCGTCGGTGATCTCCACCGTGGCGAAGTTCGACAGCGGCTGGATTCCCGTCGCGGTGGGGATGGGCAGCGCGCGCAGCTCGTCGAGGTTCTGCGGGGGCTCCTCGCCGAGGACGAACACGGTGACCGTGCTGCCGTCGATCGCGATGTCGCCCACGTCGATCGGCTGCATGCGCTGCGCGACGATCCCGCCGATGGCGACCTCCGACAGGCCGGCGCGTGCCGCGGCCTCCTGGTCGATCTCGAGCTGCACGTAGGGCCGGGACTGCTCGACGCTGCTCGTGACCTCGACGATCCCGGCGGTCGACCGCATCGCGTCCGCCACGAGTGCGGTCGCGTCGCGCAGCGTCTCGGTCGTGGGCGCCCGGACGTCGACCGTGAGGTCGCCCGAGAGACCGCTCGAGTCGCCGCTGATGGAGATGTCCCCGACGTCGTCGCGGCCGTCGAGTTCGCTGCGGATGGCGTCCTGCGTGGCGGCGGGGTCGGCGTCGCTCGTGAGCGTGATCGAGAACATGGCGGTCGCGCCGCCCGAGCCGCCGCCCGTGAACGCGGCGGCGAGCCCGGCGCTCCCGCTCGGGCCGCCGGAGGAGATCGTCAACTGCACGATGTCGACGCCGGGTGTCGCCATGAGCACGTCCTCGACGGCACCCGCGGCGCGGTCGCGTGCGTCGAGGCTCGCGCCGGCGTCGAGGGTCTGCGTCACGGTGAACGTGTTCTGGCCCGACGCGCCGAGGAAGTTCGTCTTCATGAGCGGCGCGAGCGCACCGGTGAGCACGAGGACGAGGAGCGCCGCGACGAGGGTCACGATCGGGTGACGCACGGTCCAGCGCAGGACGGGTTCGTAGCCGCGCTGCACCCAGGTGCGCGGCTCGTCCTCGGGCGCGGGCTCAGCCACGTCGTCGGTCTCGGCGGTCGCGTCGAGCGTGGCCGCGGGCGCGGCGCCCGGCACGGGCGGCTCGGCGGCGGGCGCCGACGCGGCCGACGCCACGGGCGCCGGCGCATCGGACACGTGCGCGGCCCGGCGCTCCTCGTCCGACTCCACGGTGCCCGACTCCGCGGCGCTCGACTCCACGGTGCCCGACTCCGCGGCGCTCGACCCCGCGGCGTCCGGCTCCGCTGCATTCGCCCGCGCGGCGTCGGTCCGGCCGTCGACCGTCCCGTCCGCGACCTCGGGGCGCGGCAGGGCGGCGCCCGTCTGCACGTACACGACGCCCGTCGACGCCTCACGCGCCTCACGGCGGCGACGGAGCTCCCGCCGTGACGGCGGCGTCACCCCCTCGCTCGTCACGATGGGTTCGCCGTCCACCACGGGGCCACCGACCCACGGGTGCGTCCCCGTGTCGGTCGTCGGCGTCGGCGACGTCTCGGTGCGCGATTCGCTCGCGGCGGTGCTCGCCTCCTCGGGCGGCGCGGCGTGCGCGCCCGTGTGCTGCGCCTCCGGTTCACGCGCCGACGCCGACTCGGCCGCGGCGCGCAGCGTGTCCTCGTCGTCGCGCAGCGAGAGGGGCGCGAACACCGCGCGATCGGCCTTCGCACGCTCCTCCGCGGGCCGCACACGCCGGTCCGTGGCGACCGCGGTCGTCGTGCCGGTGGCGACGGGTTCGCGCCCGGCGGCATCGTGCGGGCCCACGACGACCCCCGCGGGAACGGGCACACCGGCCGGCGCCGCGTCCGCGTCGTCGCGGGGCCCCGGCCCCGCGGGCAGCAGCTCGGGCGACGGGTCACGTCGCGCACGCAGCTTGCCCCCGCGGAGCAGCCAGTACGCGAGCACGGGCACGATCGTGAGCGAGACGACGAGCGAGGCGAGCAACGCGATCGTGCTCGTGAGCGCGAACGGGCGGAACAGCTCGCCCGAGATGTCGCTCACGAACGCGATCGGAAGGTACACGGCGACGGTCGCGATGGTGGCCGAGGTCACGGCCCCGGCGACCTCGCGCACGGCACGCGCGATGACGGCGACGCGCTCGGCGGGTCGCCTCGTCGCGGCGGGATGGAGCGCCATGTGGCGCTTGATGTTCTCGATGACGACGATCGAGTCGTCGACGACGCGCCCGATCGCGATCGTGAGCGCACCGAGCGTGAGGATGTTCAGGCTGTAGTCGGCGGCCTGCAGGCCGATGAAGGTCACGAGCAGCGAGGTGGGGATGGAGATGACCGTGACGATCGTGGCCCGGAACGACAGCAGGAAGACGAAGATCACGAGCACGGCCATCGCGAGTCCGAGCAGGCCCTCGATGATGAGCGTCTCGATGGACTGCTCGATGAACGGCGCCTGGTCGAACACGGTCGTGAGCGTCACCCCCGCACCGAGTTGGGACTGGAGGCCGGGCAGGGCCTCGCGCACGGCCTGCGAGACGGCGACGGTGTTCGCGTCGGGCCGCTTCGTGATCGAGATCGTGAGCGCGTCCTCGCCGTTCACGCGCGAGATGGAGGTGATGGGTTCGTCGTCCTCGACGACCGTGGCGACCTCCCCGATCGTGACGGGCGCCCCGGCGCGGACCACGCCCTGGAGCGGGAGCGCTTCGATGTCCTCGACGGACGTGAGCTGGGTGCCGGCCTGCACCGTGAGCGTCTCGTCGCCCTCCGCGAGCTCGCCGACGGGGATGAGGACGCCCGAGGCGCTGAGCGCGTCACGGAACGTCTCGCTCGTGATGCCGAGTTGCGCCGCGAGGGTCGGGTTCGGCGTGATCGCGATGCGCGGCGTCGGAGCACCCTCGAGTGTCGCGTCGCGGACGCCGTCGATGTCGGTCAGGTCGCCGAGCGTCTGCTCGCGCAGCAGCTGTGTCGTCTGCTCGATGTCACCGCCCGTGACGGCGACCTGGATGATGGGGAAGTCGTCGATGGATCCGGACAGGATCGTCGTCGACGCGCTCTCGGGCAGCGACGACTCGATGCGGTTGACGGCCTGCTGGATGCGCTGCTGGGCGTAGACCGTGTCGGTCCCGTACGTGAACTGCACCGACACCTGCGACAGGTTCGCGTTCGACGTCGCGGTCGTGGACTCGAGCCCCTCGAGGCCCTGCATCGCCGACTCGATCGGCTGCGAGACGTCCTCGTCGACGATCTCGGGCGACGCCCCCGGGTAGCTCGTGATGACGGAGACGACAGGCAGCGAGACCGTCGGGATGAGCTCCTGCTTGAGCGAGTTCATCGCGAGCGTGCCGAACACGGCGATCGTCACGGTCACGAGGGCCATCAGGGCGCGGTTCCGCAAGCTGAGTTCGGCGAGCCTGTGCATGGCCCCAGTTTCGCATAACGGCGTCTCGCGACGGTCGAGCCACACGGGCGACGAGGCCGGAGGACGGGCACCGTGCGAGACCTCGGAGCGAGCCCGGAAAACGCGATATAGCTTGATTCGCGCGCGACCGGAACCTATGGTGTCCACAACGCGATATATCGCGAAATCGTCGAAGCACGAAGGAGCAGCCATGGCGATCGAACAGTGGCTCGTGGACGGGCCCAAGACCATCGACCTCGAGACCGTCCGACGGGTCCGCGTCGACCTCGCGGGCGGCACCGTGAACATCATCGGCCACGACGACCCGACGGCCCGCGTCGAGGTCACATCCGTGAGCGGCCGCGACCTGAAGGTGGCGATCGACGGCGACACGCTCGTGATCGACCACCCGCAGTTGTCGCTCACCGACATCACCATCAGCGCGCAGACGCTGTGGAACAAGCCCTCGGCCGACATCAGCGTGCTCGTCCCGACGCGCGTCGACGTCGCGGTCCGCGCCATCACGGCCGAGGTGCTCGTGGTCGGTGTCGACGGCGACATCGACGTCAGGACGGTCGGTGGCGAGCAGTTCCTCGATCGCACGACGGGGCGCGTCTCGCTCGCCTCGGTCGGCGGCGAGCTGAGCGTCCGCGATCACCGGGGGGCGGTCACGACGAAGACCGCGTCGGGCGACGTCACCGTGTCCGGCGCGCTCACCTCGTTCTCCGGCAACACCGTCACGGGGTCGACGCTCGTCGACGTCACCTCCGGGCTCCCCGACCGCATCCGCAACGCGTCGGTCAGCGGCCCCGTCACGCTCCGGCTCCCGGCCGACGCGCAGCCGAGCTACCGCGTGTCGTCCGTGACGGCACTCACCCAGCTCGACGACCTCGTCGTCCAGCCGCTGCGGGGCTCCACCTACGTCACCCCGCCCGAGCAGTACGAGCGCAACATGACCGACGTGCACCTCAACACCGTCGGTGGCCAGATCACGGTGCTCCGCTCCGGCCGCACGTCGGATGTCGCCACCGCCGACCGTCCCACCTCACCGCCCGTCGCCGCCCGATCGGCGCCGCCGCGCGACGTCCCCGACGAGTTCCACGTGCGCCTCGACAAGCGCGTGGCCGACGCGAGCGAATCGCTCGGTGTCGGCGCCGACGACGCTGCCGACCCCGACTCGAGCGAGCGGCCCGACACCGACGGGAGCAACGCATGACCCCGCCCGTGTTCGCCCACGGCCACCTGCGCCTGTACCTGCTGAGCCTGCTCGACGAGCAGCCGCGTCACGGGTACGAACTCATCCAGGCCCTCTCGGACCGCTTCGGCGGGACGTACGCCCCGAGCGCCGGCACGATCTACCCGCGTCTCGCCAAGCTCGAGGCCGAAGGGCTCGTGACGAAAGAGTCCGACGGTCGGAAGACCATCTACCGCATCACCCCCGCGGGGCACCAGGAGGTGGTCGACCGGGCCGACGAACTCGACGCGATCGAGCGGGACGTCGACTCCTCCGTGCAGCGGCTCGCCGCGCAGGTCCGGGAGGGACTCTCGAACGCACGCAATCAGATGCGCGCCGAGTTCGACCAGTTCGCCCGCGACGCGCGGGAGGCCGCCGGGCCCGCCGCCGGTCGAGCGAGCGAGTACGGCCAGCGCGCCACGGACGGGGTCCGAGCCGGGTGGGCGGCTGCGACCGGCGCCCACCGAGGGGGCTTCGACTTCTTCGGCTCGGCGAGTGCCGGGTTCCGCGCCGCGACCGGCCAGGAACAGGAGAGCGAGACGCCGAGCGCCGACACGACGGCCGGTGCCGGTCAGCCCCGGCCCGAGCCCGGCCCCTCCCCCGAGCCCCCGCAGGGCACGGCGGACGAGAAGCCGACACCCGGCGCCGACGCGACGATCGCGCAACGCGTCGATCTCGTCATGGGCACCTTCCGGCAGGACATCCGACAGGAGATCCGCTCGGCCGAGCGGAAGGGCACGCTCTCGCCCGACATCGTGACCCTCGTCGACGTCGAACTCGACCGCGTGCGACAGCTCGTGCGCCACGCGCTCTCGATGCGCGACTGAGCCGGCGAACGCCCGACGGAGCGGCCCGCACACCTTCGGATGTGCGGGCCGCTCCGTCTCCCTCGTGGCGTACGTCTCGCCGCTCCCGAATCCCTGAGCGTGCGCGTGACGCTCACCACGGCCGACCACGGAGGTCGATGTCCCCCTCGGGCCACTCGGCGAGCGGCGAGCGCGCGGCGGCGATGAGCACGGGCGGACCGGCCGGCCGCTCCGTCGCCGAACCGTCGAGGCGCGAGAGCCCCCGTTCGGCGACGCGGATGCGCGTCCAACCGGCACGGAGGTAGAACGGCACGACCGCCTCGCGGCAGCCGAGCAGCCCGAAGTCGGCCGGTGCCGTCGTCCGCATCGCCTCCTGCGCGACGTGGACGAGGCGTGTCGCGAGCCCGACGCCGCGGCTCGTGGGGTCGACGAGCACACCACCCGTCCCGGCGACGAGCACGTCGCGATCACCGACGCCGACGAGGCGTCGCTGCGTCCCGACGTGCCCGACGATGCGTCCCTCGGTCACGGCGATGACGTGCAGTTCGGCGGGCGCGTAGCCGTACGGCTGGTCCGGGTCCCACGCGCCGTACTCGTCGAGGTACTCGGCGTCGAAGAGCGCCCGCAGGCCCGCCGTCCGCGACGGCGTGAGGGCGTCGTGTCCGACGAGGACGATCCTGGTCGCCACGGAGCGCGCCGCTCAGCCGGCCGCGCCGCGATCGGCGACCTCGCGCACGGCGGCCAGTTCCTCTGCGCCGATCACGGGGTGGCGCGATCCGGGCAGCGCGTCGGGCACCTGCCCACCGTGCAGCGCGACGAGCGGCAGCAGCCCCTCCTGCAGGTGCCAGGCGACGACGGCTTGCTCGCGCGTCACCGCGTGCGCGGCGGCGATCCCGTCGAAGATCCGCGTGGCGAGCTCCCCGAGTCCCCGGGGCCCGCCGAGCGCGTCCCGCGCCTCGACGACGATCTCGAGCGCCTCGTACCCCGCGCGCTCCGCCGTGCGCGGATGCTCGGGTGAGACGGCGAGACGATTGACGGTCGGCACGACGCCGAACGCGTCGATGAGCGTGTTGACGAGCTCGGGTGCCGCGTCCGCGAGGCCGATCGAGTCGATGATCCCCTCCGAGCGCGCCTCGATGAGCGCGCGCCACGAGCCGAGCGGTTCCGAGCCGGACACGCCCGCGCACGGCAGGAGGTAGAGCTCGATCTGGCCCGTGTCGAGCCGTTCGAGGGAGTCGTCGATCGCGGCGCGCGCCGCGTCGTAGTCCGTCGCGCCCGCGGGCAACTGGGCCGTGAGGGCGAGTTCGCGCCGCCGGACGACACCGTCGGCGAGGAGCCGCGCGACGGCGGAGGCGACGGCGATCTCCGCGGCCGGATCACCGGCCGAGTCGAGAAGACGGTACCCGGCGCGCACCGCCGCGACGATCTCGTCCGCGCTCGCGCCGCGTTCGGGGTCGCCGGCCGTGATCCCCACGGCGGGCAGGTGCATGCCGTCCTCGAGTCGGACGGTCCGGGTCGTCAACGGGTCCATTCGCTCACGCTAACGAGCGCGCCCGAATTCACCCCGAGAGGTTCACCCGACACGAGCCACGCCCGAGCCGGGTCGGGCGTACGATCTGGGGCGTGAACGACGAGCGAGGCGCCGGGCGAACGGCCGCGGCATCGAGGCCCCCGGCGTTCGCGCCGGTCATGCTCCTCGCGGTGTTCGCGGGCGGCGTCGTGGGCACGCTCGCACGCGTCGGCATCGGTGATCTGTTCCAGCTCGGTGCCGATCCCGCCCTTCGCGAGATCGGCGATGCGGCCGGGCACTTCACGGACCCCGCGCTGCAGGCGACGCTCGTCGCGAACCTGCTCGGGTCCCTCGTTCTCGGGCTCGTGAACGGCGCCCACTTCCCCGGTCGGCTCGCGTGGCTGCAGGCCGCCGTCGGGCCGGGGTTCTGCGGCGCGTTCACGACCTTCTCGTACGTCGCACTCGCACTCGCCGCATCCGGTCTCGCGACCGCCTGGGGGTGGGGGCTGCTCGTCATCGGCTTGATCGGCGGCCTCCTGCTCGCCTGGATCGGCATGGTCATCGGCTCCGCGATCGCCCCGGGCGCGGCCTCGCGCGGCGTCACCGATCCGGAGAGCGAGGAGGACTCCTGATGAGCCCCGTGATCGTCGTCCTCGTGGGCATCGTGGGCGGGCTCGGCGCCCTCCTCCGGTACGTGCTGCACAACGCCGGCCCGTCGACGAAGGGGCTGCTCGCCCCCGTGTGGCGCATCCTCATGATCAACGTCGTCGCGTCCTTCATCGCGGGCGTCGCGTTCGTCGCACTGCCCGCGGAGTGGCAGCCGGTCGCGATCGCCGGATTCTGTGGCGGTCTGAGCACCTGGAGCACGTTCATGACCGATACCGTGCGGGCGGTCGGCGAGAAGCGCCTCGGCCGCGCGATCGGGACGGTCGCGGGGCACCTCGGGTACGGCGTGATCGCCGCGTTCGCGGGGCTGTTCGTCGGCGGCGTCCTCATCGGCTGACCCGCCTCCCGGGACGCGCGGCGCACACCTCAGCGCGAACGCCGTCCGGGTTCGACCGGCGGATCCGCGCGCTGTTCGACGAGCTCGAGCGCGCGGTCGAGTGCGATCGCGGGTGGGAGCGACGGTTCGACCCCGGCGAAGCCGATGCGGGGATCGGAGCGACTCCAACCGTCGCGTTCGACGACGCCCCGGTGCACGTCGCGCAGCCGGAGCGGCGCGAGGTGGCGGAGTGCGCGCCGGCGGCCGGTCGCGAGGAGGACCGTGTCGAAGGGCCGGACGAGACCGTCCGCGAACCGAGCCCCCGACGGCTCGAGGCGTCGGAGCAGGTGGGCGGTGTCCGTCGCGTCGCCACCGACGATCGACCGCTCGGCCGGGACGCGCTCGAGCCCGGCGCGGAACGGCTCGGCCCCCACCGCCGAGAGCGACGCCGCGAGCGCGTCGGCCTCGTCCCCGGCGCCGACGAGGAGGACGCGGCGGCCGGCGAACGGGGCGACCGAGTCGAGGTGCGCGCTGTGTTCGAGGACACCGGCGAATCCCGACGCCCCGGCGATGGCGGGAACGAACGGCGTCGAGCGGTGCCCCGTCGCCGACACGACCGCTCGAGCGAGCACCGTGCGCGATCGACCGGCCACGTCGACGGTCACCGCGAGTTCGGGGGCCCGCTGGCGGCGCTCCACGCGCAACGCGCGGGCCCGCCGCGTGACGCCGAGGTCGAACGCGTCCTCGTAGCGTGCGAACTCGTCGCGCCGGACCTCTCGCACGGATCGGTCGGTCGCCTCGTCCCACCGCCCGAGGCCGAGTTCCGTGAGACCGGGCGGGGCGACGAGTGCGGCGACGTCACGGAGGCGGAGCTCGCGCCAGGACGCGCCCCACGAACCACCCGGTCGCGCGCTCGCGTCGAACACGACGAAGTCGTCGAGTGCCCGCTTGCCGAAGGCCCCGAGCGCATAGGCGACGGTCAGGCCGGTCCGCCCACCACCGATGACGACCACGTCGAACACGTCGGGCACCGGGCGCCTCCGGTGGCGCGCGGTCGAGGCCGCAGTGGCCGTGCGCGCCCTCTCCGACCCTGCTCGCGGGACAGCCTATGTCGCCACGCCCGGATCGTTCGCAGTGTCCGTCGTGATAGGCTCGCCAGCAGATTTCCGATCGTAGAAGGCGACTGGGTGCACTGGCGTGCCCCCAGCTTGAGAGCATGAGGGGGTTACGCGCATGGGGCGTGGCCGTCAGAAGGCGAAGCACACCAAAGTGGCTCGCGAACTCAAGTACTCCGTTCACGAGACGAACTACAGCGAACTCGAACGGGAGCTGTCGGGCTCCCGCCAGCCGAACGACGACGAGCTGTCGAAGTGGTCCGAGTACTACGACGACGCCGACGCGCAGGGTGACGACGTCGAGGGCGACTTCCAGCAGCGACGCGCCTAGTCCTCGGTGGACGGGTTCCAATCGCCGCCGATCGGTTCGGCGATCCTCGTCGCGATCCTCCTGATCGTCGGGAACGCGATCGTGATCCTCACGGTGCGCCTGTGCGCCTCAGGGCGCATCCTGCCCGGCGGGCTCGCGGGCATCCGCACGGCGGCGACCCGCTCGTCGGACGCCGCGTGGATCGCAGGGCACCGTGCCGCGCGGCCCGTCGCCGACATCGGTCAGGGCCTCGGTGCCGTCGCCGGTGCGGTGACGCTCGTCGTCTCCGGGACGGTCGTGCCGTATCTCGTGACGCTCGGCATCACGATCGTGCTGACGCTCGGCAGCGTCGTCACGGGCGCGATCGTCGCCGACCGCGCGGCACGCCGCGAACTCGCCCGCTGAGGGGCGAGCCGCTCAGGCCTCGACGAGCGTCTCGAACTGCGCGCGCTCGATGAGGGCCTGGAACTGGAGTTCCGCGGCGCCGATGAGCAGCAGGTCGCTTCCGAGCTCGGCGCGCACGACCTCCACCTCCTCGTAGTTCGGCTCGAGCGTGTGGGCCCGGAGGAGCTCGAGGAAGTGCTCCCGCTCGAGATCGAAGATCGTCGAGAGGAAGCCACCGAGGACGACGCGCTCGGGGTTCAGGATGTTGACCATGTTGCGGACACCGACGCTCAGGACCGCGAGTTGCCGCAGCACCTCGGCCCGCACCGCGGGATCGTCGCTCGTGCGCAGGCGCTGCTCGAACTCTTGCCTGCTCGCACCGCGGAGGCCGAGCACGTCGAGCAGTCGCCGTCGGCTCACGACGACCTCGAGTTCGTCGTCGCCGCCCTCGCCGTACCGGGACGGCGTCGCGACGAGGTTGTGCCCGAACTCACCGGCGTACCCGGCGACCCCCTCGAGCAGCCGGTCGCCCGCGATGATGCCGCCACCGATACCGCTCGCGCCGCCGTTCATGTAGAGCATGTTCTCGATGCCCCGCCCGGCCCCGAAGAGGTGTTCCGCGAGCGCACCGAGATTCGCGTCGTTCGCGGCGAGCACGGGCAATCCCGTCACCTCGGCGACCTGCTCGGCGAACGGCACCTCGCGCCAGCCGAGGTGCGGCACCCAGCGAACGAAGCCGTCGGACTTGCGGACGAGGCCCGGTACGGCGATGCCGATACCGACACAGCGGTAGAGGGTCTCGAACGTGTCCCGCATGCCCTCCACGAGCGCCGCGACGATCTTCACGGCCTCCTTGGCCGTCGGTGGCGTGTCGGTCTCGAAGCGGATCCGTCGGACGAGTTCGCCCGTGAAGCTCACGATGCCGACCTCGACCGCATCGGTCTCGGGGACGACGGCCAGCGCGACGATGCTGCGGCTCGGGCCCACCACGGGACTCGGTCGACCGACGAGGTTCGTCGCGAGCGGGTCGCCCTCCTCGACGAGCCCCCGAGCGACGAGTTCACCGACGAGCGCCGAGATCGTCGAGCGGTTGAGGCCCGTCGCGCGCGTGAGTTCCGCGCGCGATGCGCGCCCCTCACGATGCAGGCGTTCGAGGAGAAACGAGAGGTTCGAGTGCGCCACGCGGGTGCTCGCCACGGCGATCCCCCTCCTCGCCGCACGTCGTGTCGTGCGGCGTCCAGCCCGCGGCCGTCCTCGTGGGACGGCCGCGGGTCAACGGTCGATGTGCTCCGGGGTCCGGCCGATCAGCGTCGGCCGCGCCGCTTCCCGACGACGTCGATCGCGACGGCGAGCAGCAGCACGAGACCCTTGATGACCTGCTGCCACGCCGAGTCCACCGACAGGATCGAGAGCCCCATGTTGAGGACACCCATGATCATGGCGCCGACGACGGCCCCGACAACGGTACCGATTCCGCCGGTCACCGCCGCGCCGCCGATGAAGGCCGCGGCGATCGCGTCGAGCTCGTACATGTTGCCCGCGGAGGCGACCGCGCCGCCGGCCCGAGCGGTCGTGACGATGCCGGCGAGTGCCGCGAGCACCCCCATGTTCACGAAGATGAGGAAGTTGACGCGCTGCACGGGCACGCCGCTCATCTCGGCCGCGAAGCGGTTGCCGCCGATCGCGTACACGTGGCGGCCGAAGACGGTCTTCTTGAGCACGAACGTGAACAGCATGATGAGCACGGCGAGGATGATGAGGATGATCGGCAGCCCCGAGTTGGCCGACAGGATCCACGCGAACCCGAGCACGCCGACGGCGAGGATCACGAGCTTCGCGATCATCGACCCCCTCGGCTCGACGGGGAGCCCGAGCGTCTGACGGCGCTTCCGGGTGCGGATCGTCGATCCGATCGTCGCACCCACCACGACGAGTGCGACGAGCAGCGTGATCGGGTCGTGTCCGCCGAGCACCGTCCCGAACCACTGCGGCAGCGCCCCCTTGCCGATCGCGACGAACTCGCCCGGCAGGGCGTTGATCGTTCCGCCCGTGAGGAGCACGAGGGTGAGACCGCGGAACAGGAGCATGCCCGCGAGCGTGACGATGAACGCGGGTATCCCGACGTACGCGATCCAGAATCCCTGCCAGATGCCGATGACGGCGCCCGCGAGGAGCCCGATGAAGACGGCCGCCCACCACGGGAGCCCCCAGTGCACGATCGCGATCGCCGTCAGCGCGCCGACGACGGCGACGACGGAACCGACCGACAGGTCGATGTGTCCCGCGATGATGACGATGATCATGCCCACCGCGAGGATGAGCACGTACGCGTTCTGCTGGATGAGGTTGTTGATGTTCGCGGGCAGCAGCAGCTTGCCGTCCGTGAGGATCTGGAACAGAACGACAATGAGGACGAGCGCGCCGAAGATGCCGTACTGGCGCACGTCGACGGCGAGCCGCAGTCGTCGCTTCGGGGCACCCGATGGCGGCGTCCCGCCGTCCTTCTCGATGGTCGCCGGCGTCGTGGTGGTCATGATTCGTCCTTCCCCATCGTCATGAGACGCATGAGCACTTCCTGGTTCGCGTCCTCGCGGGCGACCTCACCCGTGAGACGCCCCTCCGAGAGGGTGTAGATGCGGTCGGCGAGGCCGAGCAGCTCCGGCATCTCGGACGAGATGACGATGACCGCCTTGCCCTGCGCGACGAGTTCGTTGATGAGCCCGTAGATCTCGAACTTCGCGCCGACGTCGATCCCGCGCGTCGGCTCGTCGAGGATGAGCACGTCGGGGCCGGTCTGCAGCCATTTGCTGAGCACGACCTTCTGTTGGTTGCCGCCGGAGAGCTTGCCCGTGAGCGTCGCGACGCTCGGCGTCTTGATGTTCATCGACGTGCGGTAGCCCTCGGCGACCTGGTTCTCGCGCAGACCGTCGATGATGCCGAGGCGCGCGAGCCGGCGCGCCGCGGCGGCCGAGATGTTGACCTGGATGTCGCCGATGAGGTTGAGGCCGAAGTGCTTGCGGTCCTCGGTCGTGTACGCGAGGCCGTTCGCGATCGCCTCCGTGATGGTGCGCGTCGAGATGCGCTCGCCGTCCTTGTACACCTCGCCGCGGATGCCGGTGCCGTAGCTGTGCCCGAAGATGCTCATCGCGAGCTCGGTCCGGCCGGCACCCATGAGGCCCGCGAACCCGACGATCTCGCCGGCTCGGACCTCGAACGTGACGTCGTCGACGACGAGCCGGTCCGGATCGACGGGGTGGTGCACCGTCCAGTTCTCGACGCGCAGCTTCACGTCGCCGATGTCGGGGGTGCGGTCGGGGAACATGGCGCTCAGCTCGCGGCCGACCATGGCGCGGATGATGCGTCCCTCGCCCACCTCGCCGTCCGCGAGGTCGAGCGTCTCGATCGTCGAGCCGTCCCGGATGACGGTCACGCGATCCGCGATGCGACGGATCTCCTTGAGCTTGTGGGAGATGATGATGCAGGTGATGCCCTGCTCGCGCAGTTGCTCGATGAGGCCGAGGAGGTGCGCCGAGTCCTCGTCGTTGAGCGCCGCGGTCGGCTCGTCGAGGATGAGCAGCTTCACGTCCTTCGAGAGCGCCTTCGCGATCTCGACGAGCTGCTGCTTGCCGACCCCGATGTGCTGGATGATCGTCGCCGGGTTCTCGCTGAGCCCGACGCGCGCGAGCAGTTCGGCCGCGCGCCGGTTCGTCTCGTCCCAGTCGATGACCCCGAAGCGCTGCACCTCGTTGCCGAGGAAGATGTTCTCGGCGATCGAGAGGTATGGGCTGAGCGCGAGCTCCTGGTGGATGATGACGATGCCGTCGGCCTCGCTGTCGTTGATCGTGCGGTAGCGGACCTCGTGTCCGTCGAACTCGATCGTGCCCTCGTAGCTCCCGTAGGGGTACACGCCCGAGAGCACCTTCATGAGCGTCGATTTTCCGGCGCCGTTCTCGCCGCAGATGCCGTGCACCTCGCCGCGGCGGACCTCGATGTTCACGCCGTCCAGTGCGCGGACGCCGCTGAACTCCTTGACGATGTCGCGCATCGTCAGGATGGTGTCGTTCACGTTGTCGTTCCCGTTCCTCAGTTCGTTCCTGTGCCGGTGTGTGGCGGGACGTCGAGCGTCACGGCGTCCCGCCGCACGGCCGAGGGCCCGGTCCGCGTCGCTGCGACGCGACCCGGGCCCTCGGTCGGTTCGGATCAGAGACCGACGTCGCTCGCCTTGAGGAAGCCGGAGTCGATGAGCTTCTCCTGGACGGTGTCCTTCACGACGACCTCGGGCGGGAGGAGGTAGGAGGGCACGACCTTCACGCCGTTGTCGTAGCTCTCGGTGTCGTTCACCTCGACCTGGGCGCCGCTCTTGAGCGCCTCGATCATGTTGAACACCTGCTGGCCGAGGAGTCGCGTGTCCTTCCACACCGTCATGGACTGCTTGCCCGCGAGGATGTTGATGACGCTCGCCTTGTCGGCGTCCTGGCCCGTCAGGAGCGGGTAGTCGGGACCGGGGGTGTAGCCGCTCGAGGCGAGCGCCTCGGCGATGCCCTGCGCGAGGCTGTCGTTCGGGGAGAGGACGACGTCGACCTTCTTGTCGGTGTAGAACGTCGCGAGGCGGTTCTCCATCTCGGACTGGGCGCCGGAGGACTCCCAGTCCTGGATGCCGATGGACGCCCAGTCGTCGTTGCTCTTGGGGGCCTTGCCGGATGCGACGACGAGCTTGCCCTCGTCGACGTAGGGCTTCAGGACGTCCCACGCGCCGGAGAAGAAGAACTTCGCGTTGTTGTCGTCGGGGCTCCCGGCGAACGGCTCGAGGTAGAACGGGCCGGCCTGGTTCTCGAGGTCGAGCTGGTCGACGATGTACTCGCCCTGCAGCGTGCCGACCTTCTGGTTGTCGAACGTCGCGTAGTAGTCGACGTTCGGGGTGTCGTTGATGAGGCGGTCGTAGGCGATGACCGTGATGCCCTTGTCCTTCGCGTCCTGCAGGACGGGCGCGAGCACCGAACCGTCGATCGCCGCGACGACGAGCACCTGGCTGCCGCCCGCGATGAGGTTCTGGATCTGGCTGATCTGCGTGTCGGGGTCGTTCTCGGCGTACTGCAGCTCGGCCGTGTAGCCGGCGTCCTGCAGCAGCTTCTGGAGCTGGGCGCCGTCGTTGATCCAGCGCTCCAGCTCGCGGGTGGGCATGGAGATGCCCACGTTCGTGATGTCCTGAGCTTCGCCCGCTCCACCGGTGTTCGGTTCGGTCGGCGCATCGCAGGCCGTGAGTCCGAGCGCCAGGCCAGCGACGACGCCGAGCCCGAGCAGCTTCTTCATTAGCGACATGAACGTCATTTCCTCTCTGAAATGTTCGCCTCAAAGATCCCGGGGCGCGGACTCGGCCGGCTCGATCAGGGTCCCTAAGTTGCGTTGCCAAACATATACCGTCCCGGGGCCGCCGTGTCCAGCGCGACCGTTTCGTTATCAAACGACGCCGGACACCACCGTGGGTCGGATGGCGCGACCCACACGCGCGGAAGCACGCCCGGCCGGGACGGGTGGTGCTCCGGGCCCCCTTTGTTGCATAGTTGGACTTATCAGTGTTGATGCGTGATCGGAGCACCATGGCCATCGAGCCCACCCCCGCCGACAAGTTCTCGTTCGGTCTCTGGACCGTCGGCTACAACGGCACAGACCCCTTCGGCGGCCCCACCCGGGCGCCCCTCGACGTCACCCACGTCGTCGAGAAACTCGCGGAACTCGGCGCCTACGGCCTGACGTTCCACGACGACGACCTCTTCGCCTTCGGTTCGGACGACGCGACGCGCGAGGCGCAGATCGTGAAGCTGCGCGACGCGCTGGCCGCGACGGGCCTCGTCGTGCCGATGGTGACGACGAACCTCTTCTCGGCCCCCGTCTTCAAGGACGGCGGCTTCACCTCGAACGACCGCGCGGTGCGCCGCTTCGCGCTGCGCAAGGTGCTGCGCAACATCGACCTCGCCGCCGAGCTCGGCGCGACGACGTTCGTCATGTGGGGTGGCCGCGAGGGCGCCGAGTACGACTCGGCGAAGGACATCCGCCAGGCGCTCGAGCGCTACCGCGAGGCCGTGAACCTGCTCGGCGACTACGTCGTCGACAAGGGGTACGACATCCGCTTCGCGATCGAGCCGAAGCCGAACGAACCGCGCGGTGACATCCTCCTGCCGACGGCGGGGCACGCGCTCGCGTTCATCGAGACGCTCGAGCGCCCCGAGCTCGTGGGCATCAACCCCGAGGTCGGCCACGAGCAGATGGCGGGCCTCAACTTCGCCGCGGGCATCGCGCAGGCGCTCTACCAGGGCAAGCTCTTCCACATCGACCTCAACGGGCAGCGCGGGATCAAGTACGACCAGGACCTCGTGTTCGGGCACGGTGATCTCTACAACGCGTTCGCGCTCGTCGACCTGCTCGAGAACGGCGGCCCGCAGGGCGGCCCCACGTACGACGGCCCGCGACACTTCGACTACAAGCCGAGCCGCACGGAGTCGGAGGACGGCGTGTGGGCGTCGGCCGCGGCGAACATGCGCAACTACCTGTTGCTGAAGGAGCGGGCGGCCGCGTTCCGCGCCGACCCCGAGGTGCAGGAGGCCCTCGAGGCGGCGCGCGTGAACGAGCTCGCGCAGCCCACCCTCGGTGAGGGCGAGGGGTACGAGGGCATCCTCGCCGACCGTTCGGCGTTCGAGGACTTCGACGCCGACGCCTACTTCGACGGCAACGGCTTCGGCTTCGTCCGCCTGCAGCAGCTCGCGACCGAGCACCTGCTCGGCGCCCGCTGACCGCTCGGACCGCCATGCTCGTCGCAGGTTTCGATTCGTCGACCCAGAGCTGCAAGCTCGTGGTGCGTGACGCGGAGACGGGCGCCCTCGTGCGCTCGGGTCGCGCCACGCACCCCGAGGGCACCGAGGTGCCGCCCGAGGCGTGGTGGCGGGCGCTCGCCGCGGCGGTCGCGGACGCGGGCGGCCTCGACGACGTCGCCGCGGTGTCGATCGCGGGCCAGCAGCACGGGCTCGTCGCGCTCGACGCCGAGGGGCGCGTCATCCGCGACGCGCTCCTCTGGAACGACACGCGCTCGGCCGGCGCGGCGCGCGACCTGATCGCGGAGTTCGGTGCTGCGTATCTCGCGGCGCGCGTGGGCGCCGTGCCGGTCGCGTCGTTCACGTCGACGAAGCTGCGCTGGTTGCGTGACCACGAACCCGAGTCGGCCGCGCGCGTCGCCGCGGTCGCGCTGCCGCACGATTGGCTGACCTGGCGCCTGCTGGGCTACGGGCCGGCCGACGAGAGTCCGCTCGGCCCCGACCTCGTGGCGCTCACGACCGATCGGTCCGATGCCTCGGGGACGGGCTACTGGTCGCCGCGGACGGGCGACTGGGATCGCGAGCTGCTCGTCGCCGCGCTCGGCCACGAGGTCGTGTTGCCGCACGTCCTGCAGCCGAACGAACGCGCGGGCGAGACCGTCGAGGGCGTGCTGCCCGGTGTGCCGCGCGGCGTCATCGTCGGCGCGGGCGCGGGCGACAACGCCGGTGCGGCGCTGGGGCTCGATGCGCGCGAGGGCGATGTCGTCGTGTCGATCGGCACGTCGGGCACGGTCTTCTCGATCGCCGCGGCGCCCACGGCGGACGCGACGGGTCTCGTCGCGGGCTTCGCCGACGCGACGGGGGCGTTCCTCCCCCTCTCGGCGACGCTCAACGCGGCCCGCGTGCTCGACGCGACCGCGGCCCTGCTGGGCGTCGACCACGACGCGTTCGGCGCGCTCGTCGCCGAGGGCGCGGCGGTACCGCACGAGGGCGAGCGGGGCGGCGGGCTCGTGCTCGTCCCGTACTTCGACGGGGAGCGGACGCCGGACCTGCCTGAGGCGACGGGCGTGCTCGCGGGCATCACGCGCGCGACGCTCACTCGTGCCGGGCTCGCTCGGGCGAGCGTCGAGGGCGTGCTGTGCAATCTCGCGGAGGCGCTCGATGCGCACCGCGCGCTCGGCGTGACCGTGCGGCGCGTGCTGCTCATCGGCGGGGCCGCGGTCTCGCCCGGCGTGCAGGCGGTCGTGCCGCACGTGTTCGACGTGCCCGTCGACGTGCCCGCACCGGGCGAGTACGTCGCCGACGGTGCGGCGCGGCAGGCCGTGTGGACGCTCACGCGCGTGCGGCCCGACTGGCCCGTCGAGACGGTCGCGCACCTCGACCCGGCGGACGATCACGGTCTGCGCGAACGGTACCGAGCCGAGGCGGCACGCATCGCGGCCCGCTGACGCGGTCCCGTCCGACGCCCGGTTCCCCGCCGGCGGCGCTCAGCGGCCGGGTGCCCCGCGGACGGAGCGGTCGGTCGCGGTGAGCGCCGCGCACGCGGCCGCGAGTGCGCACACGAGGAGCGCCCAGCCGAGCGCGGCGGTCGGTGACGCCGCGCCCGCCAGCAGGATGCCGGTCGTGAGTGCGACGAAGAACGTCGCCGACAATCGCTGGGTCAGCTGGAGGAACGAGGCGGCGACGCCGTTGAACCCGGGCGGCGCGTGTCCGAGCGTCACGGCGCGCAGCGCGGGCTCGACGATGCCGCTCGCCATACCGGCGGGGATCTGCACGAGGCAGACGGTGACGAACAGCGCGACGCCGTCGACGAGGAACGTCGCGAGCCACATCGTCGCGATGCACGTCGCGTGCACGGCCAGACCGATCGGCACGACGATCGGGCCGGAACGCGCGAAGAGCCGCGCGCCCTGCTGCGAGGCGACGATGCGGCCCGCGGCGGCCGGGACGAGGGCGAGCGCCACGGTGAGCGCACCGATCCCGTGCGAGTCGAGAAAGTGGACGGCGGTGACGGTCCCGGTCGCGAGGACGCTCCCGAACCAGAGGAGCGCCGCGACGTTGCCGAGCACGAATCCGCGCGAGCGGATGAGCGCTGGCGCGAACAGCGCGAGCCTGCCGCGCGCGGTCGTCGCGCGCTCCCACACGACGAGCGCGACGAGGAGCAGAACACTCGCGACGACGATCGCGACGGCCCCGGCGGGCGGGATACCGGGATCGATGACGGGGATCGTGACGACCACGACGAGGGCGCCGAGCAGGGCGATGCCGGGCAGGTCGAGCGAGACGCGGGCGCGGCGGCCGCCGTCGCGCGGCAGGCCGCGCAGGGCGAGGACGATCGTGACGACCGCGAAGGGTGCGGGGGCGAGCAGCACGAGGCGCCACGCGAGCGCGGGATCGAGGAGCGCGAACAGGCCACCCGCGAGCAGCGGGCCGACGATCCCGGCGGCCGCCCCGGCCGAAGTGTAGGCGGCGAGGGCGCGCAGGCGGTCCTGCCCCGTGAAGACGTCCTGCATGACGCCGAGTACCTGGGCGCTGATGACGCCCGCCCCGAAGCCCTGCAGCAGGCGGCCACCGACGAGGACGGCACCGTCGAACGCGAGCCCCGAGACGATCGCGCCCGTGACGAAGACGAGCAGACCGATCGTGAAGAGCGTGCGGCGACCGTAGGCGTCCCCGAGCCGGCCGGCGGGCGCGAGGCCGAGCCCGAACGTGAGCGAGAACGAGGCGAGGAACCACTGCACCTGCCCCGTGTCGAGGCCGAGGGAATCGCGCACGGCGGGCGCCGTGAACGCGATGACCGAGGCGTCGAGGAGGGTCGCGAAGCCGGCGCCGAGACAGGCGAGGAGCGCGGCACGGCTCGGGTGCACGTGGTGGTCCTCTCCGTCGCCGGCGACCCGCCGGCAACGGCTCCCAGCGTGCTCCTCGGTGCGACGCGGCACCGGCGGCGGGGCCGCGCGGCGTCACGCACGGTCTCGGGGTGAAACCTGGACGACGTCGGAGCTCGGCATCCGGCACACGCAGCCGACGGCCGGGATGTCCGGGGGTGGTGATGAAGTAGCACCATGAACGCGAACGCCGCTCCGGCCCCTGGCCACGAGCCCGAACCGCCCCGCGCACGGTGCGCCGGGCGGGGCGTCGTGCGCGTTCGCCTGCTCACGGGACAGGTCGCCAGCGCGGGCACGGCGGCGCTCGCAGCAGCCGAGGCGTCCGTCCGCGCGGGCGGCGAGCCCCGCGACGCACAGCACGAGGCCGTCGAGCTACTGCGAGCCCTCGACGCACTTTCTGCCGCCGTCGCAGGGGGCCGCGCCCGCACCGAAGAGTTCCTCTACGCGACCGCCGTGGCACGTGGCCGAGGTGAGGTCGGCGTCCACGACGATGGCGCTGCCGTCGGTGTCCGCAGCGACAGCGACGACACACTGCCCGACCTCGGTGATCCCGAGCGCATCAGAATCGCGGTGCTCGAGGCCGCGAGCGAAGCGGCCGTCGCCACGTGCACGACGACACAGGCGATGAGTGGGCGGATGACCGAATCGAACGCGCTGCGCAACCGCTTCCCCGCTACGCTGCATGCGCTGTGCGATGGCCTCATCAGCGCGCGTCACGCCGCGATCATCCGTGACCGCGGCGAGCGCATCGCCCACGACGACGACCGCGCGGCCTACGAACACACGCTCGTGCCGATCGCGCGCGAGACGACTCCGGGCAGGCTCGACCGCGCCGCGCGTCGCGAGGCGGAGCGGTATCTGCGCGAGCCGCTGGCCGACCGCCACCGTCGTGCCCGTGACGCACGCCGGGTCTGGATCACGGAGGACGAGGACGCGATGTGCATCCTCTCTGCACGCCTCCCGCTCGTGCTCGGCACCGGTATCCACGACCGACTCACCCGGTACGCGAAGCTCCTGCGCCACCCCGCCGACCCACGTCGACTGGACCACCTTCGCGCCGACGTGCTGAGCGAGCTCCTGCTCACCGGCGTCGCGCCCGACGCCGACGCCCGGCACGGCATCGACTCCACTCGGAGCACCATCGCCACCGGAAGCGACGCCGGTCCGGGCGGGGCCTGTCCGAACGGCGCTGGTCCGAACGGGGCAACGCACGACGACGAGGCACCTCCCGGCGAACACACGGCGACGCGCGGCTCGGGCCTCTCGGGGATCCACGCGATCCGGGGCCGTGTCGCGGTCACCGTACCCGCCCTCACGTTGCTCGGCCGTACCGACGATCCGGCACTCCTCGGCGGCCGCTCCCCCATCCCGATCGAGCAGGCCGCGACGCTGCTCGCCGACGCTCCGACGTTCACCCGCATCCTCACCCACCCCATGACGGGCATTCCGGTCGGCAGCGACCGCCACGACCCGGGCGCAGCACTCCGCGAGCACCTGCGCACCCGCGAGCACACTGCCGGTTCCCCGGGTGTCTCACGGCGGCACTCCACTGCGACCTCGACCACACCCACGACTGGCAGCACGGCGGCGCCACCGCACACGACAATCTCGCCCACCTCTGCCGAGCGCACCACGTGCTCAAGCACCGGTCGGAGTGGCAGGCGACCCACCGCCCCGGCGGTGTCATCGAATGGACCTCGCCCCACGGCCGCCGCTACACCGACATCCCCGACCCCACGGGCCCGATCTTCGCCGCGACGCCGATCCCCGAACCCGCCCCCAACGGGCCTCGGCCCGTTCCCGATCATGTCCGACCTGCACCGTGGCGCACGGCCATCCCGAGCGAGCGATTCACCACGCCGCGGTCGACGAGTCGGCCGACGGCGCGGCACGGCCCGCACGAGAGCGCGGGCCCCTCCGGACGCGGCTCACCGTCTCCACCGCACGAGGACGACCCACCACCGTGGTCGTCGGGCCCCGATTGACCCGGGGCCGGTCGACTACATTGGCCCCATGGTGGCCAAGTACGACGATGCGAGCTGGCACTACGGGCGCGACTTCCCCAAGTTGCTGCCCAAACGGGCCGCCTCGACACACATCGGCATGTTCGTCGCCTGGTGTCTGCTCAACGGCCACGCGAGCGACCGGGCCGTCGCGGATCTGGGGGACGCCATCCACCTGCTCTCGAAGCGCACGCGCGCCATGACGCCGGGCAGGTTCCTCATCAGGATGATGGACGAGAAGTTCCTCGGCTCCGACCTCACCGACGAGGGAAACGCGTTCACCCACGCCTACTACGAGGGCGACGACGACAGCCTGCCCTACATCGACGACTACACCGACGCCGCAGGGCCACGCGTCACCAACCCGTACCGGGTGCCCGACACGTGGGCGAGCTACGACCGCGTCGCCCCACGCATCACCGCACGCTACGAGCAGTGGGTCGCCGCGGGGCGACCCGAGTTCCTCACCTGATCGTCCGCGACGAGCTCGACCTTGAACCCCGACGCGTTCTCGAGCCACCCCGCATAGTGCTGCGGACCGCCCGCGAACGGGTAGCGATCCTGGTACAGCGGCCGCCACCCCGCCGACGCCGCCCCGGCCATGGTCGCGTCGACCGTCGCGGCCGTCCCCGCGCGGAACGCGAGATGGTTCACACCCGACCGCCGCCGGTCGTGCCCCGCGTCGTGCATCGTCGGGGACTCGGTCAGGACGATCTCGACGCCACCGGCCGTCCATGTGCGACCACCCGGCCACGCGCGTCCGTCCGCGAACCCGACCCGCTCGAACAGCCACGCCCACTCGGCCTCGACCGCCGCGAGCTCCGGCACCCACAGCTCGACATGATGCAGGCCCGTCATCGGCGCAGCCCGTTCGTCGTCCCTACGACGCGTACGAGCCGACGAGGCGCACCGCGCCGCCGTCGACGCCCTTCGCGCCCTGCTCGAAGCCCTCGAACGAGCGCTCGCTCGTCGACACCGTTCCGGCCACCCACGACGGCAGCCCGGCCGCGTCGAGCGCCGCCACGACCGCGTCCGCCGACGCACCGTCGACGATCGCGAACATCCCGATCCCGAGGTTCCAGGTCGCCTCCGTCGCCTCGAGCGACGACGACGCGAGCGACGTGAGCACGCGGAACACGTCCGGCGGCGACCACACGCCCCGATCGAGCTCGACCCACGAGCCCTTCGGCAGCACGCGCGCCAGATTGGCCGCGATACCTCCACCCGTCACGTGGCTGAACGCGTGGATCGCCCCCGCGACCGATGCCGCCGACCCGTCCTGCAGGAGCCGCACGAGCGGGCCCGTGTAGAGCCTCGTCGGTTCGAGCAACACCTCGCCCACGAGGCCACCGAACTCGTCGGAGCGATCCGTGAAGCCGATCCCGCGGTCGGCGAGGATGCGCCGCACGAGCGAGAAGCCGTTCGAGTGCAGCCCCGACGACGCCATCGCGATCACCGCGTCGCCGTCGCGCACGCGCTCCGGCCCCAGCACGCGATCCGCTTCGACGACGCCCGTCGCCGCACCCGCGACGTCGTAGTCGTCCGGCCCGAGCAGCCCGGGGTGCTCGGCCGTCTCGCCGCCCGTGAGCGCCGTGCCCGTCGCCTCGCACGCCCGCGCGATGCCCGACACGATCGCCGCGACGCGCTCGGGCACGACCCGGCCGCACGCGATGTAGTCCGTCATGAACAGCGGCTCGGCGCCGACCACGACGATGTCGTCGACGACCATCGCCACGAGGTCCTGGCCGATCGTGTCGTGCTTGTCGATCGCCTGCGCGATCGCGACCTTCGTGCCGACCCCGTCGGTCGACGTCGCGAGCAGCGGCCGCCGGAACCCCGTGAGGCGCGACACGTCGTAGAGGCCCGCGAAGCCACCCACACCACCGAGCACCTCGGGCCCGTGGGTCGCCTGCACCTGCTGCTTCATGAGCTCGACGGCCAGATCACCCGCCCGGGTGTCGACCCCCGCCCGCGCATAGAGATCGGCGTGCTCGTCGTTCGCTGCCACGTGTGCCCTTCCGCCCCGCGCGCCGGGGGCGGCGCACACGGGAAGTCTACCGAGCGTCCGCCGCGCCCTCGGGCCGCAGACGGGCGCGCAGTCGAGCGACCTGTGCCTCGGACACCCCGGCCCGTGCGAGCGTCCGGCGAACGTCCAATCCGTCGAGGGCGTCGAGCACCCCCGCGCGGATCGACGTCCCCATCCGCTCCATGCGCTCCTCGACCGCGCGCGCCCGGTACGCGTACCCCACGAGCCGCGTGAACTCGACGAGCTCCTCGGCCGTCCGTCCGTAGTCGTCCGCGATCGCCTCCGGCTCGACGTCCGCGAGCGCGAGCAGCAGCAACGACACGAGTCCCGTCCGGTCGCGACCCACGGCGCAGTGGAACAGCACGCCGCCCGGCGCATCGGCGAGCACGCGCATCACGGCGCCTACCCGCTCGGGCTGCTCGTCGAGCACGGGCCGGAAGAAGAGCGGTGAGCCGTCGGCGCCCGATTCGCGGATACGCGCCCAGAACGCGACGTCACGCGCCGCGTCGAGCGGCTCGCGCACCCCGAACACGCCCTCCGGCAGCTCGGCCTCGGGTGACGGCGGGATCCGGTGGGCGTTCGCCTCCGCCTCACCCGGGTCCCGCGGCCGCCGCCTCGTCTCGAAGTCGTTGCGCAGATCGAGCACCGTGCGGAACCCCGCGTCGCGCAACAGCTCGAGCGACGCCATCGGCACGAAGCGCAGGTCGGCGGAGCGGATGTAGCCGCCGAACGCCGTCTCGCCGCCGTCCGTCGTGGGGAGCCCGCCGAGATCACGGGCGTTGTGCAGTCCCGGCAGGGCGACACGGCGCCCGTCGTCGCCGTCGTCCGGCCGCTCGGTCTCCTGGTTCGACACCATGCCGACGAGTCTGCCGCACGGGATCGACGCCCGGCCAGTCGCGGCACGGTGACGGCCGAGCACGCGACGAGTGGCCGGCCCCGACGGGCACCGAAGGGGAACGCTCAGGGCGACCGCGGCGCGCCGACGGGGTCGTTCGTCGTCGGCCGCCCGACCTCGAAGGCGTCCTCGGTGAGCCTGCCCACGACGACGAGAGCGAGCACCACCGCGAGCGCCGCGAGGCCGCCGACGAGGCCGGGAACGAGGTCGAACGGCGGCGCGAGGAAGAACGAGCGCAACGACTCCACCGCGGACTCCGAACGTGACGCGACGTCGTCGACCGCCCGCCCCACGCCCGGCATCCGGACCTCCTCGCCCCAGGCCCGCCGCGCGACGCCGAGCCACGCGAACGTCGAGGCGATCGCCGCCACGACCATCGCGCCGCCGAGCAGCACGAACGTCATCACGTGCGAGACGGCGCCGCTCGCCACCGCCGTCCGCTGCTCGATCATGCGATCGTCCCGGATGCGCGTGCGGCGCGACGCAGCGCGACCGTGCGGGCGACGACGACACCCGCACCCGTGAGCACGAGCGCGACCCCGAGGATCGCGACGAGCGGCATCATCCCCGCCGTGTAGCACCAGCTCGTCAGGACGCCCATGCCCGCACCGAAGAAGACGGTGGCCAGCAGCGGTGCGAGCGCGACGCCGAGCGCGAGCGCGGCGAGCGGCCACACGAGCCCCACCGTCCTCGTCACCACGTGCCGTCGTCGCTGCGGCCACGACCGGGCGCGCAGCACGCCCGCGATCCCGATCGCCAGCACCGCTGCCGCGAGCGTCGCCGCGACGATGTCGACGACGAGCCGCGGATCGCGCTCGAACGGCGCGACGGAGCCGCCCGCCGCCTCGACCGCGAGCCGGTCCGCGAGCACGTTCGCGCCGCTCACCGTGTCGGTCAGCACGACGGCCGCCGTCCCGTCGGGGCGGCCGCTCGCATCGGTGAGCATCGTCATGTGCGAACTCCACGTGACGAGCGCCCCGCCGTGCCCGAGCGTCGAGCGATCGCCGGCCTCACCGAGCTGCCAGCCGAGCCCGTAGCCGCCCCCACTCGCGTCGGCCGTCGCGGACTGTGCGCGGTGCATCTCGGCGAGCGATTCGGCTCGCAGCAGCCTCGTCCCGTCCGGCGTCGTGCCGTCGCCGACCTGGAACGCGAGCCACCGGGCGAGGTCGGCCGTCGTCGAGACGATGCCACCCGAGCCGAGGCACAGCCCCGGCACCTCGGGGAGCGCGACGGGCCGGTCGAACACGACACCGTGCCCGGTCGAGAGCCCGTCGACGGCCGACTCGCACGCCGTCGTCGACGTCGAGTCGAGCATGCCGAGGGGCACGAAGAGGCGCGCCTCGAGGACGTCCGCGAACGGCTTCCCCGTGGCGTGCTCGACCGCGGCCGCCGCGAGCGCGAAGTTCGTGTTCGCGTACTCGTACCGCGTGCCCGGTTCGGCGACGAGGTGCGCCGTGCGCAGCTCGTCGAGCACCTCGCCCGCGCCCGACGGCGGCGGCACCTCGAACTCGCGGTAGCCCGCCGCGCCGATGCCGCTCGTGTGGCTCAGCAGCTGTCGGAGCGTGACGCGCGCCGCGCGCTCGTCGTCCATCGCGAAGCTCGGGACCGCCGCCGTGAGCGGCGCGTCGAGCTCGAGTCGGCCCTCGTCGACGAGTTGCAGCACGAGCGCGGCGGTGAACGACTTCGACATCGAGGCGATGCGGAACGGCGTGTGCTCCGAAACCGGCGCACCCGCGGCATCCGTCCCCGCCGCGACGAACGAGACGTCGCCGTCGCGCAACACGGCCGCCGCGACCGCGTGGACCGGTTGCGTCTCGCGGAAGTCGGCGAGCGCGGACGCACGCGTCGCCGAATCCGCCGCGCTCGCGACGCCGGGTGATGCGCCGTTCGCGGGCGACGCGAGGACAAGGAGCGCGACCACCGCCACGACGATCGCGAACACGACGGACAGCGCGGCGGGGACGGGATCGGTCGGTGATCGCATACTCCGACGCTAGGAACGACGGGGCGCCCCCACCACACGGGTGCCCGGCGGCAGGTGCGGGGGCTGTCCCCCGCACGCCCCGTCCCCCGCGGGCGCCCCGGGGCGCGCGAATCGAACCGCCGCGGCTGTGGGAGAATCGTCGCGACCCTCTTCGGGCCCCTGCGACATTTGGAGCGTCCCCCAGCGTGTGCGGCATCGTCGGTCATGTTTCGACCACTCCCGTCAACCAGCAGATCTACGACTCGCTCCTGCTCCTGCAGCACCGCGGACAGGATTCGACGGGCATCTCGACCGCCGAGGGCAAGACGTTCCACCACGTGAAGCTCAAGGGCCACGTGCGGGAGGGCTATCGGACGCGCGACATGCGCTCCCTGCTCGGCAACGTCGGCCTCGGTCACGTGCGCTACGCGACCGCCGGGAGCGCGAAGAACGAGGACGAGATCCAGCCGTTCTACGTCAACGCCCCGTACGGCCTCACGCTCGTGCACAACGGCAACCTCACCAACACGCGCGAGCTGACCGACGAGCTCTACCGCATCGACCGTCGCCACCTGAACTCGACGAGCGACACCGAGCTGCTCCTGAACGTGCTCGCGAACGAGCTGCAGCTCTCGATCGACGGTGACGAGCTCTCGCCCGAGCAGCTCTTCAGTGCCGTCGAGCGCCTGCACGAGCGCGTCGAGGGCTCGTACGCCGCGATCGCCCTCGTCGCCGGCTACGGACTGCTCGCGTTCCGTGACCCGTTCGGCATCCGGCCGCTCGTGCTCGGCCGTCGCGAGGACGAGAACGGCCGCCCCGAGTGGGTCGTCGCCTCGGAGTCGCTCGTGCTCGAGTCGGGCGGCTACGAGCTCGTCCGCGACGTCGCGCCCGGTGAGGCCGTGTTCGTCACGAACGGTGGCGAGATGTTCTCGCGCCAGTGCGCGGCCGACCCGATCCTCTCGCCGTGCTCGTTCGAGTACGTCTACCTCGCCCGCCCCGACTCCGTCATGAACGGCGTCTCGGTCTACGGTGCCCGTCTGCGCATGGGCGAGACGCTCGCCGCGCAGGTCGAGCGCACCGTCTCGACGGGCGACATCGACGTCGTCATGCCCATCCCCGACTCGTCGCGTCCGCAGGCGATGCAGATGGCGCAGAAGCTCGGCATCGACTACCGCGAGGGGTTCTACAAGAACCGCTACGTCGGCCGCACGTTCATCATGCCGGGCCAGAAGGTGCGCAAGAAGTCGGTGCGCCAGAAGCTCAATGCGCTCTCGGCCGAGTTCCAGGGCAAGAACGTCCTGCTCGTCGACGACTCGATCGTGCGCGGCACGACCTCGAAGGAGATCGTCGACATGGCGCGTCACGCGGGCGCGAACTCCGTCACGTTCGCCTCGGCGGCACCGCCCGTCCGGTACCCGCACGTGTACGGCATCAACATGCCGACGCGCGGTGAGCTCGTCGCGTCGGGCCGCACGATCGAGGAGATCACGTCGGTCATCGGCGCCGACCGTCTCGTGTACCAGGAGGTCGCCGACCTGCAGGAGGCGATCACGCGCGGCTCCGAGCTGACGCAGCTCGACCTGAGCTGCTTCACGGGCGAGTACGTGACGGGCACCGTGACCCCCGAGTACCTCGCCTGGCTCGAGCAGAACCAGTCGAGCTGACCACACGCGGGCCCGCACCGGCCCGCACCGGGGAGGGGCACGCGATGGACCGCTGGGCGGTGTTCCTCGACATCGACGGCACACTCGTCGGCCACGACCGCGTCCCCGTCCCCTCGGCGGTCGAGGCCGTCCGCGCGACCCGACGCCAGGGGCACCTCGTGTTCGTGTGCACGGGACGATCCGCGTCGCGCATCCCCGCCGAGCTGCTCGACATCGGCTTCGACGGCGTCGTGAGTTCGGGCGGCGGTTTCGCGGAGCTCGACGGCGAGATCGTGGTCGAGCACACGATGCCGCCCGAACGCACCCGCCGGCTCGTCGCGACCTTCGAACGCCGCGGCCTGCCGTTCACGCTGCAGTCCTACGACGGCGTCTACGCGAGCCCGGGCGTCCACGAGCGCGTGCTCGAGAACACGGTGCGGCGCATCCTCGCCGAGCACCCCGGCACGCCCCGCGCCGACGCGCTCGCCGCGGCGGCGGCGCACCCGCAGGTGCGCGGCGCCGTGCACCGGGGGAGCCCGCCCGACGAGGGCGTCGCCTCGGCCGTGTATCTCACCGACGACCCCGACGACACCGCACGCATGCGTGCGGAGCTGGGCGACGCGTTCCACCTCGTGACGGGCACTGTGCCCGGCTACGGCCCGGACTGCGGCGAGGTGCACCCGATCGGGCTCGACAAGGGCACGACGATCCGCGAACTCCTCGACCGGCTCGGCATCCCCCGCGAGCGCTCGATCGGCATCGGCGACGGGCGCAACGACATCGGCATGTTCGCGGCCTGCGGCATCGGCGTCGCGATGGGCAACGCGCCGCTCGACGTGCGCGAGGCCGCCGACGAGGTCACGACCTCGATCGACGAGGACGGCGTGCGGCACGCGCTCGAGCGCCACGGCCTCACCGGCCAGCCGGGTTGACCCGCCGCCGCGGCAGTGCCTAACTGGATGTCATGCCGCTCGATGCCTTCGACTTCCGCGATCCGCGCACCCAACCGCTCCCCGACACCGACGCGTTCCGCGCGTACATGAGCACGGGGTGGGGGCCGCTCGACCGCTCGGCGGACGTCGCGCCCGGTGCCGGGTCGGCCGCCGCGCGGCACCGTGCGTCGCTCGGTGCCGAGCTGCCCGGCCGTTCGATCGTCGTCGCCTCGGGCCACCCCGTCGTGCGCGCCAACGACACGGAGTACGACTTCCGCGCGTCGAGCGACTTCGTGTGGCTCACGGGCTGCACCGCGCCGGGCGCCGTTCTCGTCATGCGGGCGGCCGGGCCCGTGCACGAGTCGACGCTCTACCTGCCCGAGCCCGTCGGCCCCGGCGACGAGGCGTTCTACGCCGATCCGCTGCGCGGCGAGCTGTGGAACGGCCCGACCCCGTCGCTGCGGGACTGGGCCGCCGCACTCGAGGTCGAGGTGCGCCCCGTCGGGGAGCTCGCCGACGCGCTCGACGCACTCGACGAGACGACCCGCGCGGCGGGCGCCGACGATCCACGGCTCGAGCACCGCTTCCTCCGCTCCGTCGAGCTCGAGGAGGCGCTGTCGCTCGGCAAGCGCGTCAAGGACGAGTGGGAGATCGAGCAACTCCGCTTCGCGGTCGACGCGACCGTCGCTGGTTTCCGCGCCACGGCCGCCGAGATCCCGACCTCGATCGGCTTCGGGGGCGAGCGCTGGTTGCAGTCGACGTTCGAGCGCACCGCCCGCACCCTCGGGAACGGCGTCGGCTACTCGACGATCGTCGGTGCCGGGCCGCACGCGCCGACGCTGCACTGGGTGCGCTGCGACGGCCCCGTGCTCGCGGGCTCGCTCGTGCTCATCGACGCGGGCGTCGAGGCGCGCACGCTCTACACGGCCGATGTCACGCGCACCTTCCCCGTCGACGGCCGCTTCACGCCCGCCCAGCGCGAGGTGTACGACCGCGTGCACGCCGCGCACCTCGCGGCGCTCGCGCAGGTCGGCCCCGGCCGCACCTTCGAGGACATGCGCTCGACGGCGTACGAGTCGATCGCGACGAGCCTGCACGACATGGGCATCCTGCGCGTCTCGGTCGACGAGGCCATGTCACCCGACGGCCAACAGCATCGCCGCTACCTGCCGAGCGGGACGGGGCACCACATCGGCCTCGACGTGCACGATTGTGCGCGCGTGAACGACGCCGCCTACCTGCGCGACCTGCTCGTGCCGGGCTGCGTGCTCGCGGTCGAGCCGGGCATGTACTTCCACGTGAACGACCTCACGGTGCCGGAGGAGCTGCGCGGCTTCGGCGTGCGCATCGAGGACGACGTGCTCGTGACGGCGACCGGCAACGAGGTGCTCTCGTCGGCACTCCCGATCGACGCGGCCGGCGTCGAGGCGTGGCTCGCGGAGGTGCAGGGCGCCTGAGCCAGCTGACGGCCCCGCCCCGCGCCACCGTGCTAGCGTCCGGCGCATGCAGGTGCTCCTCGTGGACGACGACGCCGAGATCCGCCTCTCGCTGAGCCTCGCGCTCGAGCGGCGCGGGCACTCGGTGTCCGCGGCACCCGACGTCCGGACGGCCCTCGCGCTCGTCGAGGGGGAACGCTTCGACACGGCCGTCGTCGACCTCATGCTTCCCGACGGCGACGGGTTCACGCTGTGTCGCACGATCC
Source organism: Pseudoclavibacter chungangensis (assembly GCF_013410545.1). NCBI lineage: Bacteria > Bacillati > Actinomycetota > Actinomycetes > Micrococcales > Microbacteriaceae > Pseudoclavibacter > Pseudoclavibacter chungangensis. The sequence goes on along the minus strand of NZ_JACCFV010000001.1, from coordinate 3,740,276 downwards.
GATCGCGGCGCTCGATGCCGATCCTCATGCTGAGTGCGCGCGAGGACGACACCGACATCGTCGGCGGGCTCGAGTCCGGTGCCGACGACTACGTCGTGAAGCCCGTGAGCGTCGCGGTGCTCGAGGCGCGCCTGCGCGCGCTCGTCCGGCGGACGGCCGGCACCCCGGCCGACGACGACGCCGGCGTCACCCGGATCGGCGACCTCACGATCCGCGCCGAACAGTTCGAGGCGGACGGCCCCACGGGCACGATGCCACTCAGCTCGACCGAGTTCCGCCTGCTCATCGCGCTCGCCGAGGCCGAGGGCAGGCCACGGACGCGTCGACAGCTCATCGACGACGCGTGGGCCGAGCACGCCCCGACACCGTGCGGGTCGTCGACACCACCATCCAGCGGCTCCGCGCGAAGCTCGACGAGAGCGGCGTCGGCACACCGACGCTCGAGACGATGCGCGGCATCGGCTACCGGCTCCGATGACCGACGCTTCCCCGCCCGACACACGACGACGCGGCGGCACGATCTCACGGTTCGTGATCACCTGGTTGCTGCTCGGCGCGACGGTCGTCACGCTCGCGACGAGCGCGGGCATCGTGCTCGCCGCACGCGCGACGATCTACGAGACCGCGCAGGACGCGCTCATCGACGACTTCGCCCGCACGACCGACATCGCCTTCGACGAACTCTCCGTGCAGCAGGACGACGACAGCTGGCTGGTCCGCACCGGCTGGTTCGCGGGCCCGGCCACCTTCGTCGACCTGGGGACGGGGCGCGCCGTCGGGGACCTCACCCTCGACGACGTCCCCGGGGCGCTCCGCCCCGTCGTGGGCGGCACGGCGGACGGGGAGGCGATCTCGTTCGAACGCGGCCACCTCGACGGACACGAGGTCTTCTTCATGGCCGTCGAGCGCGACATGTCGGCCGACGTCGGCGGTTCGCGCATCGCGATCGTGACGGCCCACCCGCTCGACGAACCGCTCGCGAAGGTCCTCGCGCTCGTCCGGACGGGCGTCGCCGACACGCTCGGCGCACTCCTCGTTCTCGGGACGGCCGGGATCCTGCTCGCACGCCGGATCGGGCGGCCGGTCGAGTCGCTCGCGACCATGGCGCAGTCGATCGCCCGCGGCACGGTGCCGGACGCCCCGCCGCCGAGCGGCTTCGCCGAGCTCGACGGCATCGGCCGGACCCTGCACGACGGGGCGGTCCGGCAGGCGCACACGACCGCGCGGCTCCTGGCGGACGAGGCGCGTGCCCGCCGCTTCGTGAGCGACGCCGCGCACGAGCTGCGCACCCCGCTCACGGCCATGACGGCCGCCCTCGACGTCCTCGACCCCGACGATTCCGCGACCGACGCGCCGGGCGCGCCCGGAACGCCTGCACCCGTGACGCCCGCGCAACGCGACGCGGCCGTCGCGGTCCTGGGACGCAGCACGGAGCGCATGCGCGGCCTCGTCGCGTCGCTCCTCGAACTCGCCCGACTCGACGCCCGTGTGACGGGGGTGACGGTGTCGGACGTCTCGGTCGCCGCGCTCGTGGGTGACGCGGTCTCGCTCGTCGCATCGGCGACGCCGATCGAGGTGTCGGGCGACGCCGGGCTGCGGGCGTGGACGGACGCGGAGCGCCTGCGCACGATCGTCTCGAACCTCGTGGCCAACGCCGTACGTCACGGCGCGCCGCCCGTTCGCGTCGATGTCGCGCGAGCACCCGGCGACGCGTTCGCGGTCCGCGTGCACGACGAGGGCGGCGGCATCCCTCCGGAGCTGCGCGAGCGCGTCTTCGAGCGATTCGCGATGGTCGACGGGTCACGTTCCGCCACGGGCGGGACCGGGCTCGGCCTCGCGATCGCGCAGGAGAGCGCCCGTCTCATCGGCGGACGGTTGCGCGTCGTGGACGACGGTCCCGGATGCACGTTCGAGCTCCTCGCCCCGGTGACGCTCACCGCACCGACGGGGCCCGAGGACGGCGAGCGCGCGACGCCGGGCGGGGCGTGACGCCCGTCAGGCCACCGTGCGGAGCGCCTGCACGAGTTCGGTCGCGCCTCGCTCGTAGGGCTCGTAGTGGTGCGGATCGTCGTTCCCCTGCACGGCGTTCGCCGCGAGCGTCGGGCGCATGTCCTCCCACCCGTCGACCTCCGTGAGCACCTCGAAGAACCGCTTCGCCGCCGTCGCCGGATCGAGCCGCTCCTCCTCGCTCCCCCACCAGTCCTGCTGCTGGAACAGACCGAGGCTCGAGGTCGCCGAGCCGTCCGGATTCCGCACCCCGGACGACTCCCAGTCGCCGTAGCCGATGTTGCGCAGCGAACTCTCGCCCATCGCCGTCATGACGCCAACGATCTGTGCGCGCTCGTCGAGCCCCGACTCCGTCGCGACGCGCATGATCGTGCGGGCGTTCTCGAGCTGATCGGCGTCGTACCCGTCGAGGACGCCGACGCGCGTCGCGTTGTCGAGGGTGTCACCCGCCCCGGTGCTCGTGCCGAGGTCGCGGAGTGCTCCGATCGCGAACACCGACGCGAGAACGATCCCCGCGATCAGGAGCACGAGCGCGCCGACGACGAGGCCGCTCTTCGAGACGAGACTGCTGCTGGGCACGGTGGGACCCTCCCGAGAACCTGCGGCGGGCCGATCCCGCCGACGTGCCTCAAGGTTCGACGCCCACCGTCACGGGAGTGTCACACGACGGTCGCACGCGCCTGGCATCCTGCCGAACGGTGCGGCGAGGCGGGCGCCTCAGCGCGTCGGCGAGGCGGGGCGGACGCGTGCGAGTCGATCGACGGCCGCCGCCAGCACGTCGGGCGCGCACGCGAGATTGAGGCGCGCGAACCCGCGCCCCTCGGCCCCGAAGGCCGGACCGTTCGCGAGCGCGACACGTGCCTGACGCAGCGCGGCATCGGCGGGGTCGTCGCCCCAGCCCGCGCGACGGAAGTCGAGCCAGGCGAGATAGCTCGCGTGCGGGCGCCGCATCGTCACGTCCGGAAGTCGTTCGGCGAGGAGTCGTTCGAGGAGCGCGACGTTCGCCTCGACCGTCGCGAGCGACGCGTCGAGCCAGTCGCGCGACTCGTCGAACCCCGCCTGCGTCGCGATCACCCCGAACAGTCCCGCTCGTGCGACGAGTTCCTCCGTGGGTCGGCGCGCGACGAGCGCCCGGGTCCGTTCCGACGCGGTCGTGATGCACGCGCACTTGAGGCCCGCGAGGTTGAACGCCTTGCTGCCGGACAGGGCCGCGACGCCGTGCTCGCGTGCCGCCTCCGACACCGACAGGAACGGCGTGAACCCGACACCCGCGTGCGCGAGCGGCGCGTGGATCTCGTCACTCACGACGAACGCGCCGTGGCGCCCGGCGAGGTCCGCGAGCGCCTCGAGCACGCCGCGCGGGTGCACGAGGCCGAGGGGGTTGTGCGGGCTGCACAGCAGCACGGCGCGCGCGCCGGCCGCGAGTGCCGTCTCGACGCCGTCGAGGTCGATCGACCACGCGGTGCCGTCGTCGACGAGCGGCACCGACACCGGCACACCGCCCGCCTCCCTCACGAAGTCGGGGAACGGTGGGTACACGGGCGGCATGATGATGACGCCGTCGCCGGGTTCGACGAGCGCGCGGAGCGCCTCGACGATCACGATGCCCACGTCGGTCGTCGTGAGCATGTGCTCGGGGTCGGGTTCCCACCCCCAGCGATCGCGCGCGAACCGCGAGATCGCGCTCGCCGCCCGGTCGTCACCGACGGCGACGTAGCCCGTATCCCCGTCCGCGAGGGCACGTTCGAGGGCGCGACGGATCGGTGGGGCGAGCGGGAAGTCCGTCTCGGCGACGAACATCGGCAGGACGTCGTCGCCGTGCAACGCCCATTTCTCGCTCGTCCGACGGCGCAGCACGTCGATCGGGTCCGCGCGGACCTCGCCGTTCCCGTCCGTCATGCGGGCATCACGCCCGCGGCTCATCGGGCGCCTCGGGCCCGTCGATGGCGGGCTCGTCGATCGCGGGCTCATCGATTGCGGGCTCGTCGTGTTCGCGCTGCAGCACGACCGCTCGGCTCCGGCGGCCGGCGACGTTCCCGACGATGTACCCGATGAGCCCACCGAGCCCGAGCGTGAGCGGGCAGATGAACACGAGCAGGAATGCGAACACCTGGAGGTCGGAGAACTGCAGCTCCGGGTTCGCGGGGCTGAACGCCGGATCGTCGGGGATGCCGAACGTGAGGCCGACGCTGAGCACGAGCCCGACGAGCAGGCCGAGCAGCAGGAACGTGCGCATCTTGACGTGCCGGCGCAGCACCGCGGGTTGTTCGATCGGCACCGGCTCGTCCGCGGTGCGGGACTCGTCCCCGAGGTCCGTCTCGTCGGCAAGGTCGGTGTCGTCCACAGGCTCCGTCTCGTCCGCGAGGTCTGCCTCGGCCGCTTCGCCCGGCTCCTCCGTGCCGCCCGTCCCGCCGCCGTCGCCCGTCCCGCCGACGACGTCCGTGGCTTCGGGATCGGCGTCGGACGGGAGCGAGGGGTCGTCGCGGTGCACCATGGCATCCATCATCCCCCACCGGCGAGGTGCCGCCGTCCACGCGGGCCGGGAGCGGTGGTGGCCGCTCAGCGCCGCACGAGCGGCAGCAGCCCGTCGAGGTGTGCGCGCGTCCCGGACGCGTGGACGCGTGCGGTGGCGATCGCCTCGTCCCAATCGAGGCGTCCCGTCGCGAGTTCGAGCCACGTCTGCGCGTCCGTCTCGATCACGTTCGGCGGCGTGCCGCGCGTGTGCCCCGGCCCCTCGATGCACTGCACGGCCGCGAACGGCGGCACGCGCATCTCGACGCTCGCGCCAGGCGCGCGCTCCGCGAGCGCCTGCGCCGTGTAGCGGACGGCCGTCGCGAGGGGCGTGCGGGGCGTCGCCGCCCGTTCGGCCGTCCACACGTCGAGCGCCGCGAGACCGTCCGCGTCCTGGATCTTCGCCTTCGCCATGCCGCCATCGTATGAGCGGTGCGCGCGGCCGTGGGAAAGGGTGCCCCGTATCCTTGGGGGGTGAGAATTCTCGTACTCGGCTCCGGCGCCCGTGAGCACGCACTCGTCACCGCCCTCGCCGCCGAAGGCGCGCACCGCATCACGGCAGCGCCAGGCAATCCCGGTATCGGTGCGGAGGCCGAGGTGCTCTCCCTCGACGTCGCCGACCCCCAGCTCGTCTCCGAGTTCGCGGCCGACGAGGGTGTCGAGCTCGTCGTCATCGGCCCCGAGGCGCCGCTCGTCGCGGGTGTCGCGGACGCCGTCCGTGCCGCGGGTATCCCCGTCTTCGGTCCCGATCGCGCGGCCGCCGCGCTCGAGGGCTCCAAGACCTTCGCGAAGGAGGTCATGAGCCGCGCCCAGGTGCCCACGGGCGGCGCGCAGCTCGCCTCGACCGTCGAGGAGGTCGAGCGCGCGCTCGACGCGTTCGGGACCCCCTACGTCGTGAAGGCCGACGGTCTCGCGGCCGGCAAAGGCGTGCTCGTCACGAGCGACCGCGCCGAGGCCGTCCAGCACGCCGAACGGTGGTTGCCCGTCGGTCCCGTGCTCGTCGAGGAGTTCCTCGACGGCCAGGAGGTGTCGGTCTTCGTGCTGAGCGACGGCGAACACGTGCGCGCGCTGCCACCCGCGCAGGACTTCAAGCGTCTCGGCGACGGCGACACGGGCCCGAACACGGGTGGCATGGGTGCCTACACGCCCGTCCCCTTCCTCACGGCCCGCTTCGGCTCGGAGGATGCGTTCTCGCGCGCCGTTCTGGAGCAGGTCGCGCAGCCGGTCGTCGACGAGCTGCGCGCGAACGGCAGCCCCTTCGTCGGCCTCCTGTACTGCGGCCTCATCGTCACCGACGCGGGCATCCGCGTCATCGAGTTCAACGCCCGCTTCGGGGACCCGGAGACCCAGGCCGTGCTCACGCGGCTCGACGCGCCGCTCTCGGAGCTGCTGTTCGCCGCCGCGACGGGGCGGCTCGGTGATGCGCCCGACCCGCTGCCCATCTCGCCGCGCGCGGCCGTGACGCTCGTGCTCGCGAGCGAGGGCTACCCGGAGCAGGTGCAGACTGGCCGCCACATCTCGGGCACCGCCGCCGTTGACCGCTCGCACGACGGCGGCGTGCGCGTGCTCCACGCGGCGACCGCGCGCGACGGCGACGCGCTCGTCGCGACGGGCGGGCGCGTGCTCAACGTCGTCGCGACGGGCGACACGCTCGCCGACGCGCGGGCGCTCGCGTACGAGGGGCTCGAGGCGATCGAGCTGCCCGGTGGCGTCTACCGGACCGACATCGCGAGGGCCGCCGCCGAGGCCGAGGCGGGCCGATGAGCGGCGCGGCACCCGAGCTTCCCGGCTGGCGGCACGTCTACACGGGGAAGGTGCGCGAGGTCTTCGCGTCGGAGACGGACCCCGACGTCCTCCTCGTCGCCGCGAGTGATCGCGTGAGCGCGTTCGACCACGTGCTGCGCCCCGCGATCCCCGGCAAGGGTGCCATGCTCACGCGCCTCAGCCGCTGGTGGTTCGAGCGCATCGACGTCCCGAACCACCTGCGCGAACCGGCCGGCTGGGACGATGACCTCGACCCCGAGCTCGCGGCCCGTTCGATGCGGGTGGCCGCGCTCGACATGTTCCCGATCGAGTGCGTCGTCCGGGGGTACCTCACGGGGTCCGGCCTCAAGGAGTACGTCGCGAACGGCACCGTGTGCGGTATCCCGCTGCCCGCGGGCCTCGCCGACGGCGACCGCCTGCCCGAGCCGATCTACACGCCCGCCTGGAAGGCGCCGCAGGGGCAGCACGACGAGAACATCTCCTTCGAGCGCACGGTCGAGCTCGTCGGTGCGGACGACGCGGCGGCCCTGCGCGAGCTGTCGCTGCGCGTGTTCCGCGACGCGTCGGCGATCGCCGACGAACGCGGCGTCGTGCTCGCCGACACGAAGTTCGAGTTCGGCCGCGACCGGGCGACGGGCGACATCACGATCGCGGACGAGGTGCTCACCTCCGACTCCTCGCGCTACTGGGACGCCGAGCTCTACCGCGACCAAGCGCTCCCGACCGCCCGGCGACTCGCGTCGTTCGACAAGCAGATCGTGCGCGACTGGCTCAGCGTGAACTGGGACGGTACGGGTGATCCACCCGAGCTGCCGGCCGAGGTCGTCGAGCGCACCGTCGCCCGCTACCGCGAGCTGTTCGACCGGCTCGGCGTCGACCGGGCCTGACCACCCGGCCGCCGACGAGGATGCGCGCACACGACGAGGCCCCGCAGCGCCCCGAGACGGAGCCCGCGGCCACCCTCGACCCGCGCACGGGGCCACGCGTCGCCCAGTTGCGTCGGCCGGCGGAGCTGCGCGCCCTCGAAGCGGGTGCGACCGTCATGACCGCGGGCCTCGTCGCCGCGGGCGTGCTCGTGTTCGTGGCGCCGGCCGTTCTCCTTCTCGTGCAAGCGCTGTCGGGCGCCGACACGAGTGGCCCCGTCACGCCGGCGCTCGTGTCGCTCGCCGTCGCCGTCGGTCTCGTCGGCGTGACCGCACTGCTCGTGGCCGTGTGCAGTTCGTTCGCGAACCCGGCGCGCACGACGGCGGCACTCGCGAGCGCCCGCCGAGACCGCGAGGCGGTTCCGGGTGCGATGGACCGCCACCGCCTGCGCGACGACGCGGCGACGCCGATGATCGTCGCGGCGGCGCTCGTCGTGCCGATCGGCGCGATCGCACTCGTGGCGACGGGCATCGCCCTGTTCGAGGAGCTCGCGCGCGAGGAGGTCACGCGCGGGCTCGTCGAGCTCGTCGTCCTCGCGCTCGGCGTCATCGCGCTCGGCGTGTGGTGTTTTCTCGCGGCGCAGCGGCTCGAGCGGCGGCGCCGGAGCGATCATGCGCTGCTCGTGTCGCTCCAGGGCCCGTCCGATGTCGAGCGTGCGTGCCGTCGGGAGCGGGCGCAGGCACGCTCGGTGCAGCATGCGGACGGAGTCGAGCGTCCGAGCGACGAGGCACTCGATGCGGCGCTCAAGCGGCCCCACCCGATCGAGCGGAACGCCCGCCACGTCGCCGCGATCGGTGTCGCCCTGATCGGCGCCGGGGCGACGGCGGCGATCGTGGCCCCGAACACGCTCGTCCGGGCGCTCGGCCTGTGCGCTGTCGCCCTCGGGTTCGCGACACTCGGCCTGTCCTACCGGCTCGCCCTCCGCGGCGGTGTGCACGCGGACCGCGAACGTGCCGTGCTGCGCGCCCGCTGGTGGCCGGGCGATGCCGAGATCGAGCCACTACCATCCTCGGAATGACCAGGATCTTCGGGACGAGCGTCGCCGCCGTCTACCCGCTGTACGTCGCGAAGCTCGAACGCAAGGGCCGCACGCGCGAGGAGCTCGACGAGGTGATCCGGTGGCTGACGGGCTTCGACGACGACGAACTGCGCCGGCATCTCGACACGGAATCGACGTTCGAGGAGTTCTTCGCGGACGCCCGACTCAACCAGAACGCCACGCTCATCCGCGGAGTCGTGTGCGGCGTGCGCGTCGAGGACGTCGAGGACCCGCTCATGCAGCGCATCCGCTACCTCGACAAGCTCGTCGACGAACTCGCGCGCGGCAAGGCGATGGCGAAGGTGCTGCGCACCCCGAGCGCGACGGCCTGATCGGGCGGCGAGATCCCACCCGAAGGGGCGACGAGGCGAACCGGCCTGCTCTCCCTGTCGTGATCCGTCGTCGTGTCGGTGCTCCGGTGGACCGCACGGCCGTCGGTACGGTCGAGCGCACCGGACTCGTCCCGCAGGTCAGCCGCAGGCCCAGTCGAATTCGTCCGTCTCGAGGTCGATCTGCGCGCGGCCGTCGCCACCGAGGTTCATGCCCGGAAGCTCGTCGACCTCGAGGTAGTACGCCGAGAGCCCCTCGGGCAGGCCCTGGACAGGAAAGGCGGTGCCGCCGAGGTGCATGGGCTCGACGAGCGGTGCCGCCCACGCGTGCCAGTCGCGTGCCCCGCTGTCGAACGGCTCGACGTAGCCGTCCGACTCGGGCGCGAGCCCCGCGTTCGGGTCGTCGCGCACGACGAGATGGAAGTCCCGCGTCTCGGGCTCGTCCGCCCACTCCGGCACGTCCCACGCGTTGACGCCCTCGTCGTCCTCGTTCGTGTGGGTGTCGGGCTCACGCACGTCCTCGGGCGGGGCGCTCGGGCCGCGCTCGAACTCCTCGCGTGTGAGCCATAGCGTCGCGAACTCGCCGCCGATGATGTCCTCGAGCTTCGTCTCGCGGTCGAGGGGGACGTACGTGGCGAGCTGCCGAAGGAACGGATCGTCGCTCTCGGCGTCGGGGACGGCCGCGTCGTCCTCGTCGCGGAACTGCCCGTCCCCCTGGAAGAACGAGATCGCGACGAGCTCCTCACCACGACGGCGGTAGGCCTCGGGGAGCTCGACGGTGATGCCGTGGAGCATCGGCAGCCCCGTCACCGTGCTGCGCGGCCAGTGGGCGTCGCCGACGCCCGGGCCGAGCTGCCCCGTCCAGCCGCGGTGGGCGTTCGGTGCGGCGGCGTTCGTGGCGTCGGAGTCGGTTTCGGCGTCGAAGACGAAGTCGTAGGCTTCCATGCGGTCAAGCCAATCCCACGCCTCGGACAATCGCATCAGCCACGGGGCGGAGAACCGTCGACGGCCGCGACGCGCGGCCGCGCCGACCGCACAGCCCGGTGTCCGTGGGGTGCGACACACTTGCAGCATGGTCGGCGACGAGGGTGCAGCGAGTCCGGTGGCAGCGACGGGCGGGCGCGATGGCGCGGCCGGTACCGACACGGCGACCGAGGCGCTGCGCGTCCTGCGTTCCCTCGTGGCCCGGCCCGACGCCGAGTTCCACGACGGGCAGCTCGAGGCCATCGAGGCCCTCGTCGATGCGGGCCGGCGTGCCCTCGTCGTACAGCGCACGGGCTGGGGCAAGTCGGCCGTCTACTTCGTCGCCACGAGCCTGCTGCGCACCCGCGGCGCGGGGCCCACGTTGCTCATCTCGCCCCTCCTCGCGCTCATGCGCGACCAGGTGGCCGCCGCCGAGCGGGCCGGCGTGCACGCCGTGAGCATCAGCTCGGCCAATCAGCACGAGTGGGAGCGCGTGCTCGACGCCCTCGACGACGACTCGGTCGACGTGCTGCTCGTCTCGCCCGAACGCCTCAACAACCCGGACTTCCGCGAACGCACCCTGCCCCGGCTCCTCGCCCGAACGGGGCTCGTCGTCGTCGACGAGGCCCACTGCATCTCCGACTGGGGGCACGACTTCCGCCCCGACTACCGCCGCCTCGGGGCGCTCGTCCGCGGCCTACCCGCGAGCGTCCCCGTGCTCGCGACGACGGCGACGGCGAACAGCCGCGTCGTCACCGACGTCGCCGAGCAGCTCGGTGGCGACGAGGTCCTCACGGTCCGAGGTCCCCTCGCGCGCGCCTCGCTCCGCCTCGGTGTGCTGCGCCTCGGCGACGACGCGGCCCGGCTCGGCTGGCTCACCGAACACCTCGGCGATCTCCCCGGCAGCGGCATCGTCTACGCGCTCACGGTCGCCGCCGCGGAGGACACGGCGCGCATGCTGCGCGACGCGGGCCACGAGGTGCACGCCTACACCGGCCGCACCGACAACGACGAACGAGATCGCCTCGAGCGGGCACTCAAGGCCGACGAGGTCAAGGCGCTCGTCGCGACCTCCGCCCTCGGTATGGGCTTCGACAAACCCGACCTCGGCTTCGTCGTACACCTCGGCGCCCCCTCCTCGCCCGTGGCGTACTACCAGCAGGTCGGACGAGCCGGTCGCGCGACCGCGAACGCCGACGTGCTGCTGCTGCCGGGCGCGGAGGACCGCCACATCTGGGAGTACTTCGCGACCGCCTCGATGCCCAGGCGCGAGCAGGCCGAGCGCGTCCTCGCCGCGCTCGCCGCGGCCGGTGGCAACCCCCGTTCGACGCCCCGGCTCGAGGTCGAGGTCGAGCTGCGCCGCAGCCAGCTCGAGCTCCTCCTCAAGGTACTCGACGTCGACGGTGCCGTCCGGCGCGTCCAGGGCGGCTGGGTCTCGACCGGCGAGCCGTGGACGTTCGACGCCGAACGCTACGCGCGCATCGCCGCCGCCCGCTCGGCCGAGCAGCAGGCGATGCTCGACTACGAGTCGACCGACGAGTGCCGCATGGCGTTCCTGCAGCGTGCGCTCGACGACCCGACCGCGGCACCCTGCGGTCGCTGCGACAATTGCGCGGGGCCCTGGTATCCGAGCGACGTCGACGAGACGGCGCGAGCGAGTGCGACCGCCGCGATCAGCCGCGTCGGCGTCCCGATCGAACCGCGCAAGCAGTGGCCGCAGGGCATGGCCGAGCGCGGCGTCGCCGCCCGCGGCCGCATTCCCGACGATGAGCGCCCACTCGAGGGGCGCGCGCTCGCGCGGCTCACCGATCTCGGCTGGGGCGGCGTGCTCCGCGAGGTGCTTGCCCCGGGCGCACCCGACGGGCCGGCGAGCGAGCGGCTCGTGCACGCGTGCGTCGACGTCCTGCGCACGTGGGACTGGGCACAGCGGCCCTCGGCCGTCGTCGCCGTGCCGAGCCGCACACGGCCCGAACTCATCGGCTCGGTCGCGACGGCGCTCGGCTCGATCGGCCGGCTCCCCGTGCTCGGGGCCCTCGACCTCGTGTCGGCGCCGTCGGGTGGGCCGGGTGGCAACAGTGCGTTCCGGCTCGCCGCCGTGTGGCCCGCCTTCGCGATCGGACCGCAGCTCGAGTCGTCGCTCGCCGAGCTCGAAGGGCCCGTCCTCCTCGTCGACGATCTCGTCGACTCCGGCTGGACGATGACCGTCGCCGCCCGCCTGCTCCGTCGCGCGGGCGCGCCCGGCGTGCTGCCGTTCGCGCTCGCCCTGCGTGGCTGAACTGGCCCGCTCGAGCGCGCGTGCCCGGCCCGCTCAGCTCGTCGCGGACGCGGCCTTCCGATCCACCGGTTTCGTGCGGGACCCGTCCTCGCTCACGTCCCGCTTCAACTGTTCGAGCGGTTCGTACCAGGACTTCACGAGCGTCCAGCCGACCGCGGCGACGGGCACCGCGAGCAGCGTGCCGACGATCCCACCGAGCACCGTCCCGATCGTGAGGGCGAGGAGCACGGCGAGCGAGTGGAGGTTGAGCGACTTGCCGAGCACGACCGGCTGCAGGAAGTTGCCCTCGAGCTGGTTCACGAGCACGACGATTCCGACGACGATGATCGCCGCGACGAGCCCGTTCGTCACGAGCGCGACGAGGGCTGCGACGATGCCCGCGAGCGTCGCACCGACGAGCGGGATGAATGCCGTGATGAACACGATGACCGCGAGCGGGAAGGCGAGCGGGACGCCCACGATCGCGAGGCCGATGCCGATGAAGAGGGCGTCCACGAGTGCGACGGTCACGGTGCCGCGGATGTAGCCGCCGAGCACCTCGACGGCACGCGCGCCCATGAGCTGCACCCGCGTCGCCATCGCGCCACGGAACGGCTTCGTCACGAAGCCCCAGATGAGCGGGCCGTCCTTCATGAAGAAGAAGAGCACGACGAAGAACAGCACGAGCGAGGTGAGGAAGGTCGCGACCGACGAGATGCCGGCCGTGATGCCCGACGCGGCCGAGCCGAGCCCGCTCGACGACACGAACGTCCACAGCTGCTGCAACCATTCGGCGATGTGGTCGCCGTCGACGACGATGCCGAACGTCGAGTTCGCCCACGCGACGGCCTGGTTGAAGCCCTCGACCGCACTGTCGCGCAGCACGGTCCACTGACCGGCGACGAGCACGACGACGAGGAAGATCGCCCCCGATAGCAGCAGTGCGACGACGAGGAGGACCGCGACGGTCGCGAGCACCGACGGCCAGCGCCGATCGGTGAGGAATTTGATGACGGGGTACGCGGCCGAGGCGACGATGAGCGCGAGCAGCACGGGGATGACGACGATGGAGAGCTGGAGCCCCGCCCACACGACGCCCGCGCCGAGCGCGATGAGGATGATGAGCTGCAGGGCACGGAGCGAGACGCGGCCGATGCCGTCGGTCCACATGAGGCCCACGGCGGCCGGACGGTGGCCACGACCCTCGTCGGGCATGGCGTTCGCCTCGACCGCGGCCTGCGCGACCGCCTGGTTCGCGGTGCTCGCCGAGACGGCGTTGCCCCCGTTCGCGGGCTGCTCCTCGGGTGGCGCGTCGACGGTGGTCCGCGGTGAGCCCGAGCGCGGTGGCACCGCGTCGGCGGCCGAGCCCTCACCCGACCCGCTCGTCCGCCCCCGGAAGAAATCGCCGATCCTGGACATCGCATCCCCCTCTCCGGCATCCGGGCGCACGGTACCGTTGCGCCCGGTGCCCCAACGATAGTGGGCCCGACCGATCGGTCCGTCCGCGCGCGATCGGCGCGTCGCGCGCGGCTACACTGAACCCAGCCGCCGTCCGAAAGATTGGAGCATCTGCATGCCCACGATCGTCGTGCAAGTCATGCCGAAGGAAGAACTCCTCGACCCGCAGGGCAAGGCCGTCGCCGGTGCGCTCGCGCGGCTCGGCAAGAGCCACTTCGGCGACGTCCGCGTGGGCAAACGCTTCGAGATCACGACCGACCGCGAGGTCTCCGCCGAACTCATGGAGGAGGTCACGGGTATCGCCGACGAACTCCTCGCGAACGGCGTGATCGAGGACGTCATCTCGATCAGCGTGCAAGGCGTCGAGCTCACCGACCTCGAGGACGACGACGAGTCGTCCATCCCGCTCGACACGAACGAGATCCCACTCACGCTCCCCGAGGGGGACTAGCGTGCGGATCGGCGTCATCACCTTCCCCGGATCGCTCGACGACCGGGACGCGCAGCGCGCCGTGCTGCTCGCGGGCGGCGAGCCCGTCGCGCTCTGGCACGGCTCGCACGACCTCGAGGGCGTCGACGCGATCGTCCTGCCGGGCGGCTTCTCCTACGGCGACTACCTGCGCGCCGGTGCGATCGCGAGCCACTCGCCGATCATGGCCGAGGTCGTCGCGGCCGCGAACGCGGGCACGCCCGTCCTCGGTATCTGCAACGGCTTCCAGATGCTGACCGAGGCGCACCTGCTGCCGGGCGGCCTCATCCGCAACGACCACGGCGCGTTCGTGTGCCGCGACCAGGTGCTGCGCGTCGAGAACGCCGACACGGCGTGGACGGGAGCCTACAAGCGCGGCGAGGAGATCGTCATCCCGCTCAAGAACGGTGAGGGTGGGTTCATCGCCGACGACGAGACGCTCGCTCGCATCGAGGGCGAGGGGCTCGTCGCGTTCCGCTATGTCGGGGTCAACCCCAACGGGTCGCGCGACGACATCGCGGGCCTCACGAACGAGCGAGGGAACGTCGTGGGCCTCATGCCGCACCCCGAGCACGCGGTCGAGCTCGGCTTCGGGCCCGACACGGCCGAGCGCATGAAGTCGGGAACCGACGGACTCGGCGTGTTCGCGAGCGTGCTGCAGCGCCTCGTCGGGGCCGCCTGATCGTGACCGCGACACTCGACGACCGGAACGCAGCGTCGTTCCTCGAGACGGCCCGGACCGTGCTGTTCGTGCACGCGCACCCGGACGACGAGACCCTGTGGGGCGGTGCGCTCATGGCCGCGCTCGCGGAGCGCGGTGCCCGCGTCGTGCTCGTCACGAGCAACCGCGGCGAGCTGGGCCAGGTCGTCGACCCCGCCCTCGCCGAGCTGTTCGGCACCGACGGGCTCGGGCCGCGCCGCGTGCAGGAGCGTGGCGAGGCGCTCGCCGTCCTGGGCATCGACGAGGCCCACTGGCTCGGCTCGGGTGAGGCCCGCTCGGACGCGCACGAGGACCGCGAGTACCGCGACTCGGGCATGTCGTGGATCTCGGAGGGTGTCGCGGGGCCCGACCCCGTCGCCGCCGCCGACCCGCGTTCGTTCACCTCGATCCCCTTCGCCGAGGCGCTCGCCGATCTCGACGCGCTCGTCGCGCGCGTGCGGCCCGACGCGATCGTCACCTACGACGCGCACGGCGGCTACGGCCACCCCGACCACGTGCGCGCACACGAGATCGCGGTCGCGGCCGGCCGCGACGCGGGCGTGCCCGTCTTCGAGCTGACGCACCCCGAGACGCCCGCCGAGACGGCCGAGGGCGTGCTCTGGTTCGCGCTGCCGGCGTACACGGACCGCATCCGTGAGGCGATGCGCCACTACCGGACGCAGGTCGTCGTGGGCGAGGACGGCTGGATCCAACACGACAGCGGCTTCCGCCATCCCGTGCCGGTCGGCGTCGGTCTCGTGCGCCACGTCGACGCCGCGTAGCCTTCGCGTTCCGATCCGTCTCCGACGCATCTCCGACACTTCTCCGACTCGGTGCTCGGCGCGATGTCAGGGGGTCGTCGCAGGATGTCTTCCGGCCGGGCGGGTGCGGAATACCGCGCCCGCCCGGAAGACGTCCGGCAGTCGCCGCGGGCTAGCCTGGCGGTCATGACCGCGAACACCCCCTCCGTCGACACCACCGCCCCGATCCGCGTGAGCGCCGTCGTGCTCCGCGATGCGCGCGGGCGAATCGTGACGGTCCGCAAGCGGGGCACGTCCCGGTTCCAGTTGCCGGGCGGTAAGCCCGAGGCGGGCGAGTCCGCGGCCGACGCCGCCGTGCGCGAGTGCGCCGAGGAGACGGGCGTCGCGCTCGAACCCGCGGCGCTCGTGCCGCTCGGCCGGTTCTCCGCGCCGGCCGCGAACGAGGCGGGCCGGGACGTGCAGGGCGACGTGTTCGCGTCGACGGAGCCGGGGGCCGCCGAACGCGTCAGCGCGCTCGCCGAGATCGAGGAGGTCCGGCTGCTCGATCCGAGCCTGCCCCTCCCCGACGATCTCGCACCGCTCCTGCGCGACCACGTACTCCCCGCCCTGCGCGCGCTCGACGCGTCGTAGGCTCGATGCACCGACCCGGGAGGCCCACATGACGATTTCCACCGCCGACCTCTACGACGAACACGGCGAAGCGCTCCAGTCCGTGTGGCTGCAGCTCCGGAACCTCGGCGGCGTCGCCGCGTTCTCCGGCCCGATCCGCACCGTGCGCTGCTTCGAGGACAACGTTCTGCTCAAGGAGGTCGTGTCCTCGCCCGGCGACGGTGCGGTGCTCGTCGTGGACGCCGCGGGCTCGCTGCGACGCGCCGTGATGGGCGACATGATCGCGAAGATCGCGGCCGACAACGGTTGGGCGGGTGCCGTCATCAACGGCGTCGTCCGCGACCGCGCGGCGCTCCTCGACATCCCCCTCGGCATCAAGGCACTCGGTTCGAACCCGCGCAAGAGCACGAAGCTCGGGCTCGGGGTCGCCGACGAGATCGTCGAGTTCGGCGGGGTCGTGTTCCGGCCCGGCGCGACGCTGTGGAGCGACGAGGACGGCATCCTCGTCGAGCGCTGAGCGTCAACCGCCCGAGGCGGCGACCCGTTCGTGCGCGGCCCCGTCGGCCTCACCCTCGTCGTGCCGTGCTCGTGACGCGAGCACGTCGTCCATGTGCGCGGACGACCAGTCGAGGAGCCCCCGCAGCGGTTCGAGCAGGCTCGTCCCCGTGTCGGTGAGCGTGTAGTCGACGCGAGGCGGGACCTGTGCGAACACGGTGCGCCGGACGAGGCCGTCGCGTTCGAGCGCGCGCAGGGTCTGCGTCAGCATCTTCTGTGACACCCCGCCGACCGAGCGACGCAGCTCCGAGAAGCGTCTGGGACCGTCGGCGAGCGCGAGGACGACGAGGACCGTCCAGCGGTCGCCGATGCGGTCGAGCAGTTGCCGGGACGGGCAGTCCTGGTCGTAGGGATCCCACCGCCCACCGGCGTGCCATCGGTCCTGGTTCACGACGCCGCCTCTCCGCGGTCCCCCGCTCATCGGTCACCGAAAGATACCGCCGACGTCCGCCCCGCTCAAGCCGCGGGGCGGGACGACGAACCTGCGAGTGCCCCGGTCACCGCGAGGTGCCCTCTTCCACTCGAGCCAATGGTCACTTATGGTGACCATCGCGACCGTCCGGGTCGCGAAGCGAAAGGACGAACATGACCAAGCTCACCGTCATCGGCGGCACCGGCTACGCCGGAACCAACATCGTGCGTCACGCCGCGGAGCGCGGCCTCGAGGTGACGAGCGTCAGCCGGAAGGCACCGGCGGACCGCGTCCCCGGCGTCACCTACGTGGAGGGCGACGTGCTCGACCCGAGCGTGCTCGAGCGTGCGGTCGACGGCGCGGACGTCGTCGTCTCGGCACTCTCGCCGCGCGGCGCGCTCGAGGGGCACGTGCGCGAGGTCGACGCGACGCTCGCGACGCTCGCCGCGAAGGCCGGCGTCCGGCTCGGCGTCATCGGCGGCGCAGGCTCCCTCCTCGTCGCCCCCGGCGGCCCCAAGCTGTCCGAGACCGACGGCTTCCCGGCCGCGATCCTGCCCGAGGCGACCGAGATGGGCACCGTCCTCGACGACCTTCGCGCGGGCGACGGGTCGCTCGACTGGTTCTACGTGAGCCCGGCCGGTGGCTTCGGTGCGTTCGCACCCGGTGAGGCCACGGGGCACTACCGCGTCGGCGGCGACGTCCTGCTCGTCGACGACAACGGCGACTCGAACATCTCCGGCTCCGACTTCGGCCTCGCCGTCGTCGACGAGATCACGACGCCCGCGCACCACCGCGAGCGCTTCACCGTCGCCTACTGAGCCCCGCTCGTCCGCGACCGCGGCAGGGTCGGCGCACGGTACGGTCGGACCGTGACCGCCTTCCCCGCCTCCGTCGTCGATGCCGTGCTCGCGCACATGAACGACGACCACGCCGACGACAACCTGCTCATCGTGCGCGCGTCCGGCGCCTTCGACGCGACCGCGGCGCGCATGACGGCGCTCGACGGTACCGGCGGCACGTGGCTCGCCACGACCCCAGCGGGCGAACGGGAGCTCACCGTGCCGTGGAGCGCACCGATCAGTGAGCGTCCGGAGATCCGCCGCGAGGTCGTCGCGCTCACCGAGCGCGCCGCACGCGAGCTCGGGGTCGAGTGTCACGGTCACTGAGCCACCGCGGGCGCCTCGCAGCCGGCCGCCACGCCCACTGCGCTCAGTCGCGCACGATGGGTTTCGTGAGCCGCACGATGCCGTGCGCGCGGGCCTCGTCGTCCTGCGGTTCGACGCGGTAGCCGGCGCGCTCGTAGGTGCGGATGTTGCGCTCGCTCCGCGCTCCCGTGAAGAGCGCGAAGTGCGTCGCCTCACTCGGAGCGAGCGACTCGGCGAGCTCGAGCAGTGCGGAACCGACGCCGCGGCCCGCGAGGTCGGGAGCCACCATGAGCCGCCCGACGTCCCAGGCGTCACCGTCGAGACGCCCGCGCACGGCCGCCACGAGGCGATGGCCGACACGAACGACGACCGTGTCCCACTGCGCCGCATCGGCGAGGACGTCCTCGCGCGTCTCGTGGAGCGGTGGGGTGTCGAGCGTGTCGTTCGCGATCGCCTCCTGCACCCAGCAGGCACGCTGCAGCACGATCAGCTCGTCGACGTCGTCGAGCGCGAGCGGCCCCGTGACCGAGCCGGGCAGCCGCTCGTCGAGGGCATTGGCGGGTGGGATGAGCATCTTCGTCACGATAGCCGTACACCGTCACACGCCGCCCGGAGTATTCGCCCCGACGAACATGACGGGGCCTCGTCGACGAGTCGACGAGTCGACGAGTCGACGAGCGGGAGTACGCTTTCCCGCACGTCCGCACAGATCGAGCCGGGGAGGTGTCCGTGACCGTCTCGGCGACCGATCTTCTCTCGGTGGGTGACGTGGCCCGGCGCGCGGGGATCGCCACGAGTGCCGTCCGCTACTACGAGGCCGAGGGGCTCATCGCCTCGGTGCGCACGAGCGGCAACCAGCGTCGCTATCCGCGACACGTCCTGCGGCGCATCGGCATCATCCTCGCCGCCCGTCGCTTCGGCATCCCGCTCTCGGAGGTCGCGGAGGTGTTCGAGTGCCTCCCGCACGACCGCATGCCGGGCAAGCGCGACTGGGGACGTATCTCGGCGACCTGGCACGCACGGCTCGAGGCGCGGCGCCTCGAACTCGAGCGGCTCGAGGCCGAGCTCACGGGGTGCATCGGCTGCGGCTGCCTGTCCCTGAGTGCGTGCCGGATCGTCAATCCCGGCGACGAACTCGCGGCGGACGGGCCGGGCGCGCGACGCCTGCACCCGGAGGACGCGGAATCGGAACAGGCCTGAGCCGCGGACGCTCCGCAGGTTCCCGACACGGTGTCGTCAAAAAGCCGTAGCATGTGATCTCGTGACCCCACGCACCCTGCTCCGCACCGTCTCCATCGGCGAGGCCGCCACGTGGGCACTCCTCCTGTTCGGCATGTGGCTCAAGTACGGGGCTCGGACGACCGATGCGGTGGTGACCCTCGCGGGGTCACTGCACGGCGGCATGTTCATCGCCTACCTCGCGTGCACGATGCTCGTCGGCCTCAACCAGCGCTGGCCGTGGCACATGTTCCTGCTCGGTGGCATCGCCGCGGTGCCGCCGTTCGCGACGCTCCTGTTCGACTGGTTCGCCGAGCGGCGGCGGATGCTGGCGGGCGGGTGGCGGACGGTCGCAGCCCCGCAGCCCGTCGGCGCGACCGGCGACGTCACGCTCCCGGGACGTCGCCCCGCGCCGCTCGGATTCCTCGACCCCCTGCTCTACTGGGCCGTCCGGCACCCGATCACGCTCGTGGCGATCGTCGTCGCGTTCAGCACGGTCGCGGTCACGATGTCCCTCACCCACTGACCCTTTCGCCCCACCTCCCCGACCGGCTCCGCCGCAGGCGCGCCGCACGGTACGACCCCACGGAGCCAGCATGACGACACCACCCGAGGCCGAGACCGCCCCGCTCTCCACGCGCTTCCGCGAGGAGACGCGGGCCGCCCACGAGCGCGCGGAGAACTCGCCGTTCATGTCCCAGCTCCTCGGCGGCGAGCTCGACATCGCCGCATGGGTGATGCTGCTCGACCAGCTCGAGCACGTGTACGCCGCGATCGACGGCGCCGCGGCGACCCTTCGCGCGCAGCTCGACGTGCCCGATCTGCTCCCGGCCGCGCTCGAGCGAGGCGACGCGATCGCCGCCGATCTCGCCGCTCTCCGCGAGCGCACGGGTCTCGAGCCCCTCGACGTCCTGCCGGAGACGGCGTCCTACGTGGCCGCGATCGAGGCGTCGGCGGACGAGCTCGGTCGGCTCGTCGCGCACCACTACACGCGCTATCTGGGCGACCTGTCGGGGGGCCAGGCGATCCGCGTCATGCTCGATCGCCACTACGGCCTCCCCGACGACGAGGCCGCGTTCTTCCGGCTCGAGGGCATCGGGAAGTTCCCGACGTTCAAGAACACCTACCGCGCGGCGCTCGACGGGCTCAACCTCGATGCCCCCTCGGCGCAGCGCGCGGTCGACGAGACCTCGGTCGCGTTCGACGCGAACGAACGCCTCTTCGAGGGGGTCCGACGGGCGCACGCCGAACGAAGCTGAGGTGTCGCCGGGTGGACCGACGCCCCCGGCACGGCGATGACGACCACGCGGATCCTGAGCAACGGTCGACGTCGCGCATGCGTGTAAGGACAGGCTAACCTCACCTTCGGCGGGAGCGCGATGGACGCGCTCCGCCGTCGAAAGGCCCCCGTGCACGCAACATCCCGGCGACGTGTCGCCGTCTCGGCCACCGTCGCCGCAACCACACTCGCACTCACCCTGTCGGGGGCCTTCGCCCCTCCCCCCGCCTCGGCCCTCGAACCGGTCTCGGACCGGATCGTGACGGGGCCGGACGGATCGGCGTTCGGCAGCACCGTCTCGCAGGAGCGCTGCGACGTCGACGGTGACGGGGTCGCCGACCTCGCCGTCGGAACCTACTCGACGTTCGACTTCACGCCCGGTGCGACCGGCGGCTACGTGCTGCTCGGCGCGGCCGACGGTGCCGCTTCGGCCACGGTCGACGAGTCCGCGCCGGTGCGCATCATCGACACGGCTCGCACGAGGATGGGCGGCGTGGACGTGCGCTGCGCGGGCGACGTGAACGCCGACGGCATCGACGACCTTGTCGTCGTGAGCCAGAGCGCCGCGGTCTTCCTCGTGTTCGGCTCCCGCGACTTCTCGGACGTGACGCTCGATACCCTGGCGAGCGCGGCCGCGTCGTGACGGGCTCGGTCACTCGCGCCATCGGCGTGGGCGACATCGACGGTGACGGGCGCGACGAGGTGGGTGTCACCGACACGAACGGTGAGGTCACCGTGCTCGACGCCGAGACGCTCGCCGCCGAGACCGCACTCACCTCGACGAGCGGACCGCGCGTGCGCGGGACGGGCATCGACCTCGTGTCGACGGCCGCCGCAGGCGATGTGAACGGTGACGGGCGCGACGACCTGTATGTGGGTGCCGCGTCGTGGACCGTCCCCGGTTCGTCCGCGTTCGCGACGGGTGCCGGCTGGGTGTTCACCGAGGTGAGCGGCACCGTCGAGGTCGGCGCGGGCGACGTGCCCGGCTTCCGCATCAACGGTCCCGTCCGCGGCTACGACCTCATGGGTGGTTCGGCCGTCGGCATCGGTGACATCGACGGTGACGGCCTCGACGACCTCATGCTCGGTGGCGACTCCGACGCGCCGAAGACGGGCAGTGCGCTCGTCGTCCTCGGCTCGACGAGCCGCGCGACCGTCGTCACCGACCCGGACGCCGTCGACGCCCCGGCCGTCGCCTCGACCGACGACGCCGGCGCCACGGTTCCGCGCGGTTGGTGGATCAACGGGCTCGCGGCGGACGACCACCTGGGCCACGCGGTCGGCGCGGTTCGCATGGACGGCTGGTCGATGCTCCTCGTGGGCGCGATGGACGGTGCCCGGGATGCCGCCGTACCGGGGTCGGGCTATGCGCTCGCGATCGACTCGCGCGCGCTCGTCGACGGCACGCTGCCCCTCTCGTCGAGCGGTGTGCTCGAGTCGAGTGAGCTGCTCGGTGACGCCTACGAGGGCGGCACGATCATCGCCGGCCACGGTGCGGGTGTGCACCTCGGCCGCTCGTTCGCCGATTTCACGGCCGACCCGTCGGGCCGGGACGTGACGTTCGCCGTCGGGGCGCCCGCGCTGTTCACGTGGGACGGCACACTGCCCGCCGTGCGCATCGTGACGCTGCGCGCGGCGGCGCCGGCGACACCCGAACCGAGCACGACGACGACCCCGACGGGCGAGCCCACGTCGAGCACCGAGCCGACCGCGACGACCGGCACGGGCCCCGGCCCGTCGAGCACGGCCGCCCCGACGGCGAGCGCGGACGACGGCGCCCTCGCCTCGACGGGCGCCGACGATCTGCTCCCGGCCGCGTTCGCTGCTGCCGCACTCGTGCTCGCCGGACTCCTGGCACTCGCGCTGCGCCACCGTCCCCGCCGCCAAACGAACTGACACCCGCGCCACCCAATCCGCACGCACCGCACGCATTCAGCCGGGTTGTTGCTACCGGGCCTGGGGCCCGGTAGCAACAACCCGGCTGAATGCGGCTGATCGCCCGCGGGTACGGGTGCAGGCGTGGGCGGGCTTGGAGGCGGGCGGGGTTCTCGTGGGGTTCGGAGGTCCGATTCCTACGCTCGGTTCATGTTCCGTTTCCTCACGAGTGCGCTCGTCGTCGTCGTCGCGTTCGCGGCGCCGTACGTGTGCGCCGCGCTCGGGCTCGACGGCACCGCGGCCCCCACGACCGCCGTGGTCGCCACGGCGCTCCTCGTGCTCCCCATCGGCCTCGCCGCCGATGTGGTCCGCGCGCGACGCGCGGGACGCCCCACCGGTTCGCTCCTCCGTCCGCCGCGTCACGGTGAGCCCGCGGCCCGGGGCGGCTAGCGTTCGGCGTCCGCCAGGAACGCGCGCAACTGCTCGACGACGAACGCGTGGTCCTCGTACTGCGGCAGCCCCGAGACGCCCACCGCGCCGATCACCCCGACGCCCGCGACCGTGATCGCGAACACGCCGCCGTCGGCCGCGATCTCGTTCGGATCGACGCGTGCCTCCGTCGCGTAATCGCGGCCCGCCCCGCGGAACCGCGCCCCGACGCCGAGCGAGGAACGCCCGAAGTACAGCACGGCACGCGTCTTGCGCGCGAGCCAGTCGTCGTTCTCGGCCGACGCACCGTCGAGCGCCGTGTGGAACACGCGCTGCTGCCCGACGGTGATGCCGATCGTGATCGGCAGCTCCTGTTCGAGTGCTGCCTCCCGGAGTCGCACGCCGAGCGCCCACGCGTCGTCGCGCGTGAAGCGCGTGAACACGAGTTCGCGCTCCTCCCGGGTGATCCGTTCGAGCTCGATCGCGTCGGCGTTCTCGTCGGTCATGCGGTCCTCCCGGGGTCGTTCGCGGTCGGTACGAGCGTATCGAGTCGCCGTCCGCGACCCACGACGCCACGGCTGCCGCGGCGCGACGCGAGCGCGGGCCGCACCGCCCCGCCGACGGGCCGTAGAATCGTGAACGGCCCGGCCGTCGCCGGGCGACGCGTCTGTGAGGAGCCCCCGCGAAGTGACCACGCCCGTGCACGTCCCCGACACCGTCGCCAACGCCGAAGCCACGCCCGAGCGCGAGCAGCCCTATGCCGCCCTCGGCCTCAAGTCCGACGAGTACGCGCGCATCCGCGAGATTCTCGGCCGTCGCCCCACGTCGGGCGAACTCGCCATGTACTCCGTCATGTGGTCGGAGCACTGCTCGTACAAGTCGTCGAAGATCTACCTGCGTCAGTTCGGGCAGAAGGTCAACGACGCGATGAAGCGCGACCTGCTCGTCGGCATGGGCGAAAACGCGGGCGTCATCGACGCGGGCGACGGCTGGGCCGTCACCTTCAAGGTCGAGTCGCACAACCACCCCTCGTACATCGAGCCGTTCCAGGGCGCCGCGACCGGCGTCGGCGGCATCGTCCGCGACATCATCTCGATGGGTGCGCGCCCCGTCGCGGTCATGGACGCGCTCCGCTTCGGCGACATCGACGAGGCCGACACGGCTCGCGTCGTGCACGGCGTCGTGTCGGGCATCTCGCACTACGGCAACTGCCTCGGCCTGCCGAACATCGGCGGCGAGACGTGGTTCGACCCGGTGTACCAGGCGAACCCCCTCGTCAACGCGCTCGCCGTGGGCGTGCTCCGCCACGACGAACTGCACCTCGCGAACGCGCGCGGCGCGGGTAACAAGGTCGTGCTCTTCGGCGCCCGCACGGGCGGCGACGGCATCGGCGGCGCGTCGATCCTCGCCTCGGACTCGTTCGACGCGCAGGGCCCGACGAAGCGCCCGGCCGTGCAGGTCGGCGACCCGTTCGCCGAGAAGGTGCTCATCGAGTGCTGCCTTGAGCTGTTCCGGGGCGGGGTCGTCGAGGGCATCCAGGACCTGGGTGCGGCCGGCATCTCGTGCGCGACGAGCGAGCTCGCGGCGGCCGGCGACGGCGGCATGTTCATCGAGCTCGACTCCGTGCTGCTGCGCGACCCCACGCTCACGGCCGAGGAGATCCTCATGTCGGAGAGCCAGGAGCGCATGATGGCCGTCGTGCGCCCCGAGAAGCTCGACGAGTTCCTCGCGATCACGGCGAAGTGGGAGGTCGAGACGAGCGTGCTCGGTGAGGTGACCGACACGGGCCGCCTCGTCATCGACTGGCACGGCGAGCGCATCGTCGACGTCGACCCGCGCACCGTCGCGATCGACGGCCCCGTCTACGAGCGCCCCGTCGCGTACCCCGCCTGGCTCGACGTCGTGCAGGCCGACCGGGCCGAGGCGCTGCCGCGCACGAGCGAGAACGGTGCGCTTCGCGAGCAGTTCCTGCGCGTGCTCGGCTCGCCGAACCTCGCCGACACCGAGTGGATCACGAACCAGTACGACCGATACGTGCTCGGCAACACCGCCTTCTCGTTCCCCGAGGACGCGGGCATGGTGCGCATCGACGAGCGCACGGGCCTCGGGTTCGCGATCTCGCTCGACGCGAACGGCCGCTACGCGTATCTCGACCCGCGTGCCGGAGCGCAGCTCGCGCTCGCCGAGGCGTACCGGAACGTCGCGGCGACGGGCGCGCGCCCCGCGGCCGTGAGCGACTGCCTCAACTTCGGCTCGCCGGAGAACCCCGAGGTCATGTGGCAGTTCTCGCAGGCCGTGGAGGGCCTCGCGGACGCGTGCCTCGAGCTCGAGATCCCCGTGACGGGCGGCAACGTCTCGTTCTACAACCAGACGGGCGACGTGCCCATCCACCCGACGCCCGTCGTGGGCGTCCTCGGCCTCATCGACCAGGTCGACCGCCGCGTGCCAGGCGGCTGGCAGGACGAGGGCGACAACCTCTACCTGCTCGGCACGACCCGCGAGGAGCTCTCCGGCTCGCAGTGGGCCGGCGTCGTGCACGACCACCTCGGTGGCCTTCCGCCCGCCGTCGACCTCGCCGCGGAGCGCGAACTCGCCGACCTCGTCATCGGCGCGTCGAAGCAGGGGCTGCTCACGGCGGCGCACGACCTGTCCGAGGGCGGCCTCGCCGCGGCGCTCGCCGAGTCGGCGGCCCGCTTCGGTGTGGGTGCGCGCGTGTGGCTCACCGAACTCTGCGCACGCGACGGCGTCGACGTGACGACCGCGCTCTTCTCGGAGTCGACCGCCCGCATGCTCGTGGCCGTGCAGCACGACGACGACGTGCGCTTCATGAAGATGTGCGAGGCACGCGGCTTCCCCGTCCTCCGCATCGGCGTGAGCGACGGCGACGCCCTCGAGGTGCAGGACCACTTCACGGTGCCGGTCGCCGAGCTCCGCACGACGCGGCGCGCGACGCTCCCCGAGCGCTTCGGCGAGATCGTGGGAGGGCGGGGCTAGTCCCCGATCACTCGACGACGGGTGCGGTCCGACGGGACCGCACCCGTCGTGCGTCGGGCCGAGCAACGGGGCGCGCATGATTCCATGACCTCGTGTAACCTGCAAGGTGCAGAGGTACCCATGCTTTGTTGAGCCGATCCCCCCGCTCTTCACAGATTCGCCCCCGGATTCTGAACCGTTCCTCGTTCGTGTTCCGTGGTGCCCGGGTGCCGCCGCACTCCTGCGATCCCCCACGCACGAAAGAACACACATGAACAAACTCACCAAGGGCGCCATCGCGGCCTCCGCCGCCCTCGTCCTCCTGCTCGCGGGCGGCGGCACGCTCGCCTACTGGAACGACACCGCCGACCTCGACGGCGCGAACATCACGGCGGGCAACCTGCAGCTCACGCAGTCGAGCGCCGCCTGAACCCTCACGCACACGTCGGGCGCGTCCGTCCCGGTCTCGGACATCTCGGCCGTCCGTCTCGTCCCCGGCGACAAGCTCACGTACACGGGCACTTACCAGATGGTGGCGCAGGGCGACAACCTCGTCATCGAGGCCGCCGTCACGCCCGGCGCGATCACCGCGGCCACGGCCGGCGACGCCGAGGACACGGCGCTCGCGTCGCGGCTCCAGCAGAGCGCGACGTACACGATCAACGGCACCACCGGCGCGACCGCGATCATCCAGCACCGCGATGCCGGCACCAACTCGTACGGCGTCACGATCGCCGTGACGCTCGAGTGGCCCTTCGGCGACGCGTCGAGCCCCGCGCTCGACAACCCCGCGAAGCTCGGCTCGGTCGACCTGTCCGACTTCGCCGTGACCGTCACGCAGCTCGACGGCACCACCAACCCCTGATCGACGGCCCGACGACCCAGGCGAGCACGACGCTCCGGGCGGCCACGACGGCTGCCCGGAGCGGCTGCTCATCGAACCGGTGAACGACGGAGCATGACCATCACCCCCACCCCCTCGGCCGACGGCCGCCGCGCTCGTCGCGCCGCGGAACGCCGCCCGGCCCGCCTCATCCGCCGCCTCGCGCTCGCGACCGGCGGCGTCGCGCTCGCGACCGCACTCGGCATCGCCGGTGCCGCGGGCACGACCGCGCTGCTCAACGCGCGAGCGCCGCTCGAGGGCGCCACCATCACGGCCGGCACGATGGACCTCAACATCAACGGCGCCGCCGTCGCGACCCTCGGCACCTGGCAGGTCACGCCGGCCGCGCCACAGGCCCGGAGCTTCACGGTGACGAACGTCAGCACCGTGCCCGTCGACCTCGGCGCGAGCATCGCGACGACCTCGTCGACGGCCATCACGGCTGACACGACCGCACGCCTCACGCGCCTGTCCGGCGCCGCCACGTGCCTCACAGGCCTCGCGGGCACGTCCGGCCCCCTTCCCGGCTACGCCGCCACCGGACTCGGCACGCTCGCGGCCGGGCAGAGCGCGACACTGTGCCTCGAGGTAGGTCTGCGTGCCGACACCCCCGTCGAGCGAAGTGGTCAGGCCGCGGCGTTCACGCTCACCGTCACCTCGACACAGCGGGCGAGCTGACATGACGCACCTCATCGAACGCATCCGCCGCCGCCATCTCGTGGCCTTCGCGATCGGCATCATCCTCGTGAGCCTCACGACGGGGACGGCCGCCCACGCCTACTGGACGGCACAGGCCCGCGGCACCGGCGCCGTCACGACGACGTCCGTCGCGATCACGCAGACGGACTTCCCCGCCCTCACGACCACCTACGTCAACACGCTCACCCGCCTCCAGTCGACGGGCAGCTTCGTCATCACGAACACCGGGCAGACGGCCGGCACCGTCACCGCCTCCATCGCCGGCGCCGGCTCGCTCGGGCCCCTCCTACCTGTGCGGATCTGGCCCGTGGCGAACGCGGCGGCCTGCACCGCGTCGTCGACCCCGCCGTCGAGCGCGACGACGGGCACGTGGGCATCGGTCACGGTGACCGGTGGCACACCGCTCGCCGCGGGCGCGAGCCAGCGCTTCTGCGTCCGGACGGTCGTCGCCGACGCGTCCACGCTCGCGGCGACGACGGGCGCTCGTGACGTGACGGCGACCCTCACCGCGTCCCTCGGCGGCACCGGCTGGGCGAACGCCTCGACGACCGCCGCGACGACGCACCGCTCCGTCGCGATCTACCCGGCATCCGCCGTCCCCGCCTCGACGAGCGACGCGCACTGGTACACGATGCGCCCCGCGGGCGCGAGCAACCTGTGCGCCGATGTCATGTACAACGGCACTGGCGCGGGGTCCTACGTCATCAGCTACTCCTGCTTCGACAACTCCTCGACGCGCCCGAACTCCAACCGAGCCTGGCAGTTCGTGCCCCTCGACGCCTCGAAGCAGGTCGTCGCGCTCCGCCCGGCGCACTCCGGCGAGATGCGGCTGTCGACCGACACCACGGGCGGCGCGATCCTCGCCGCCTCGAACACAACCGACGCGAAGCAGGCATGGATCGTGCAGGCTCGCGGTTCGGGGCAGTACCAGCTCGTGAGCAAGGCGACCGGACAGTGCCTCGTGTTCCCCACGAGCAACAACGGCCGCCTGACGCTCGCGGACTGCGACCAGGCCAAAACCGGGATCACGCTCCCCGCGACGCTGCCCACCGTGACCGCGAGCTCCGCGTCGGCCTTCACGGTCGATGTCGGCTGGTACCTGGCCGGCGGCTACAGCCAGCAGGTGGAGATGCTCTCGGGTGGGAGCTGGGTGTCCTGCCGGACGAGCGGCACCGCCTCGGTCTCGGGGAGCACCGTCGAATGCCAGCGGCCGACGACCGGTGCGGGAACCCTGCGTCTCGTGAGCGGCGATCAGGTCATGTACCAGTTCACCATCAATCGAACCGCGTCCGGCTCGACCGTGACGACGACGATCACGGGGGTGACCGCACCGTGATCGCATTCGACCGACGACTCCGCGCCTGTGTGTTCGCACTCATGGCGGCCCTCGTCGGCGTCGCCCTCGTCCTCGGTGGCGGCCGTGGCGCGCAAGCGGCCACGGGCGACGACGTCCTCCTCGTCTCGCACGACGGTGTCACGTTCACGCCCGACCTCAGCCTCGGCGTGTTCGGTGACCTCGATCGTGTCGTGCCCGGCGACCGTCTCGTCGAGACCGTCTGGGTACGCAACCAGGCGACGGAAGCGGGCCGACTGCGCGTCGATCTGACGGACGTCGTCTCGAGCGACGACGCCCTCGCGCGGGCCGTCGTCATCGATGTCGGCGTCCCCGGTACGACAGCGCGCACACCGACGCCGCTCATCGACGGCACCGACACCGCGAACGGTTGCATCGTGCTGAACGCCGATCGGGTGCTCGCGCCCGGTGAGACGGTGGAGGTGACGATCGGCCTGTCGGTCCTCGCGTCGCTCGGCGACGCACCGCAGGACGGCCGAGCGGGAACGCAGCAGCACCTCGCGTTCGACCTGCGGGCCGTCCTCTCGGACGCCACCGTCCCCGCGCCGGCGGACGACGAGTGCACCTTCGTCCCGAGCCCACCACCGACACCCACGACGGCAACGCCCGCGCCCGGAGCGGATGGCACATCGACGAGCTCGCTCATCGCCACGGGCGGCCGGACCGAGACCGTCGTCCTGCTCGCGAGCGCCGCGCTCCTGGCGCTCGGAATCGGCGCGGTGGCGTCGGCGGTGCGCCGTCGCACTGTGCGGAGCCGTGAGCACTGACCCGGCGCCCGACCCCGGCGGTCCACTTCGGCGCGACCGCCGGGATCGCCGGGGTCGGCGTGCGCCCCGTGCGCCCCGCTCCTGGCTCCGCCTCGTCGGGAACGGTCTCATGGCCGGGCTCCTCGTCCTCGTCTGCGGCGTCGGCGCCCTCGCGATCGTCGTGCCCGCGCTGACCGGCTCGACGGCGCTGACCGTCCTCACGTCCTCGATGGAACCGGGCCTGCCACCCGGCACGCTCGTGATCGTCCGGCCGACGCCCGTCCCGGAGATCGAGCCCGGTGACATCGTCACCTATCAGCTCCACAGCGGCGAGCCGACGCTCGTCACGCACCGCGTCGTGCAGCGTCTGACGACCGCGGACGGCGAGGTCCTGCTGATCACGAAGGGGGACGCGAACGCCGATCCCGACCCGGATCCCGTGAAGGCCGTCCAGGTGCGCGGCACGGTCTGGTACGCGATCCCGTGGCTGGGCCACGTGGCCGTGCTCGTCACCGGCCGGACCCGCGCCGTCGTCGTGCCGATCATCGCGGCCGCGCTCTTCGGCTACGCCGCCTGGATGCTCGTCTCGGCACTCCGGGACCGACGCGCGAAGCGATCGGATGCCGAGGACGGCGCACCCGAAGGGTAGGTCATTGTAGGCACTGACAATGAAACCGACAAGCCTCGAAAAGCCGTGGCGCCGAAGCAGCACAAAACGCCACATCACCCCCCGGTGATCTCACTACCGTAGCGGTAGCGAGGAGGTTCCGGGTGATTCGAGACGAGGCGATTCGCCCGACGGGGAGAACTCCCCACGCGTTTTCACATGCCGCATTCAGCCGGTTCGCACGACGAGCCGCCCTGCTCGCGCTCGTCGCCCTCCATGCGACGTGCCTCGCGGCCGCCGCGCCCACGGCAGCGAACGCCGACGATGCGCTCGCCCCGTCGACCCACGCCGAGCCCCACGACGCGGCCCCGCCCGTCAGCGGCCCCGCCGAGGACACGCCCGACCCCGTCGCGGAGTGCGACGAGTACGTGACCGACGAACAGGCCGTCGGCCTCGCGGCCGGACTCCACCTCCTCGACCGACTCGTGCACGAGGTACTCGAGTGTTCGACACCGGACGAGTCCGCGTCGACACCGGACGTGCAGTCGCTGATCCTCGATCGCCCACCCGCCGCGACACTCGTCAAACGGTGGTGGCACGACGTGGCCCGCACGCGCCTGGCCCACCTGCTCGTCACGCACGCGCCCCTCGTCATCGGGAATCTCGCGGGGATCCCGTTCGAGACACGCATCGCGGCGAACGCGATCACCGCATCGGACGAACTCGACGACGTCGAGTCGACCGTCGTCGAGACGATACGCGTCGACGCCGACGCGATCGAACTCCCCCACCTGCGCGCCGAGGCACGCTACCTGCGAGGCGTCGTCACGGGCGAGGTACGCCTCGCGTCGTACCGACCGGACCGCGACGAGATCGTGCAGGTGTTCGCCCCACGCGGCTCCGAGGTCCGGACGACGATCATCTACACGCCGGGAACGTACGCGACACCCGACGGGATGTACGACGGCTCGATCCAGGAGGTCGGCCGGTGGCTCGCCGAGCGAGACGCGCACGTCGCGGTCTTCGTCTGGCTCGGCGGACGCTTCCCCGGAGCCGCCGGTGCGGCCGACCCCGAGGACGCCCTGCGCGGCCTCGTCGAGGCCGCCGACCCGCAACTCGCGCTCGCGACCGGCCGCGCCCTCGCCGCGTTCCAGCAGGGGGTGTTCGCCGACCCGCTCCTCGCGGACACCCGCCAGATCGCGATCGGCCACAGCTGGGGACTGGCGGCCACGACCGGCGCCGAACTCGCTGGAGCCCGCTTCGAACAGGTGCACTCGCTCGCCGGCGCCTACACGGCCCCGGGCTGGACGCCTGTTCCCGGCACCCTGTACCGCCACTGGACGTACGACGACTTCGTCTCCATGTTCCAGAAACTCGGACTCCTCTCGTCGACGGGCGGCGAGATCCCCACCGAGGAGCCGGCCTTCCGCTCGACGATGTTCCGGACCCCCGAGGCCGACACCGACGTGGGCACCTCTGCCGACCTCGCCACGACGATCCGTGACCTCGCCGACCGGCCGACGTCGAATCACGACCTCATCGCGAGCTCGAAGCGCTCGAACGCGATCGCCCTCGACGCGATCCGGACGGTCATCGGCTGACGGACATCCGGGCGTGCGCGCCGCTACTCGCTCGCGGCCGCCTTCGCCGCGTTGCGCTCGGCGATTGTCCGGTCGCCGGTCGCCCACATGTCGTGCTCGACCTCCCGCAGCACGACGGTCACCGCGTTCGAGTCCGCACCGCCCACCTCCACCATGGCGTCGTGGAGTGCCGTCTGGATGGCTCGGAGCGTCTCGGGGCTCCGGCCCTTGGCGAGCGTCACATCGATGAAGGGCATGGGGACTCCGTCCGTTTCGTCCGAGGCGCGACCGCTGTCGCTGCGTCCATCAAACCACCCGGCGGCGCGCCGAGCGTGGTGGCTCGGCGACCGCAGGCACGCCGACCGATGTGACGAACAGTGGCACGTCCCGTCGATCCAGTCCCAGGCGGTACTGCAACTCGCCCTGCGCGAGTGCCGAGTCCAGCACTTCGGAGTGCGGTGCGAACGCGGCACCGCGTCGCGTGACGAAGAGCCAGACCCGCAGGAGCGCCCGGCCCGCCTCGAACACACGATCGGCCGGGAGCCCGAGCGGTGCGTTCAACACGCGGGTCAGCTCCACGCCGCGGCCCAGGTCGAGTCGGTTCGCGTCGGCGACGAGCACGAAGTGCGCGGCGTCGGCGTCGTCACCCGCCGCATCGAGGTGCACCTCCAGCAGCAGGCGTCGGACGAGGTCGCTCGTTCGGCGGGCGGCCCGCGCCGACAGGTTGCGCAGGCGACGGCGGCGCGTCACCCCGGCGGCAAGTCGTGCGAGGGGAATCGGGAGCAGCATCGTGCGGTCGCTCAAACCGTCGACGTCGTAGCGCGGATGCATCGGTGCGAGCCGCAGCCACCCCGCGAGCTCTTCGGCGACGCCCGGCCTCGTGAGCACGTCCGCCGTCCCGAGCGACGAGAAGTGCGCGAGATCCTTCGCCGAGATCGGAACGAGGCGGAGCCACGACGGCAACTCGAAGCTCGCGCCCTCCAGCAGTCCGGGGTCGGCGTGCATGCGCCCCCGGAAGGTGAGCCGATTTCCGAGCGGTGCCGAAGAGCGCCCGCCAGCCGGTGCCACGTCGTCGGGGCCGGCCGCGTCTCCGGCCCCCGTCGCGCCATCCGGTGCCGCACGAAGCCGCAGTTCGGCGAGCACGTCGTCGCTGCGGCCCGCGACGATCGCGGACGGGTCCGCGATCGCCGGCCGCACGGTCACGTCGAGCCCACGCCCCGCCGCGTCGGCCGCGACGACGGCGCACTCCGTCCACGCACCGAGCGCGAGCAGCGTGTCGCGCCCGGTCGGGTCGCCGAACGGGAGCGTGCGACCGCGTGCGACGCCCAACTCGATGCCGTG
Organism: Pseudoclavibacter chungangensis; assembly: GCF_013410545.1. Lineage (NCBI taxonomy): Bacteria > Bacillati > Actinomycetota > Actinomycetes > Micrococcales > Microbacteriaceae > Pseudoclavibacter > Pseudoclavibacter chungangensis. The sequence goes on along the minus strand of NZ_JACCFV010000001.1, from coordinate 3,707,392 downwards.
CGCCGTGATGCGTGGCTCCCACGGTTGCGTGTTGTGGGCGGACGGGGCGTTCGCCGCAGCACGGACGATCGACCGCAGGAGTGCCGCATCGCTCGTCCCGGTATCCCGGCGGTCGTTCATGTGGGGCTCCCCTGGGTCGTGCCGTCGAGGCGTTTCCGATAGAACACGGTTCCGTGCAGCGGTTCACCGCCGAGGCGCTCGAGGTGGCGAGCGGAGGCGGGATTGTCGCGGCCGATGAAGGTGGAGCGGACGGCGCCGTAGCCGTGTGCCACGAGGTGCGCACCGAGGCGACGCCACAGGAGCGTCGCGACGCCGCGACCCTGCTGCTCGGGCACGACGCCCTGGATGATGAGGATCGCCTCGCGCCCGCGACGTCCGCGCGCGCCCAGCAGCGTGATGATCTCGCGGATGCCGATGCGCCCGCCGGAGCGTTGCAGCACCTCCGTCGCGTCGGGGACGAGGAGCGCGAAGCCGATCGGCTCGCCGGTCCGGGTGTCCTCCGCCGTGAGCCACAGCCCGGGATCCATGAGTGCGACGAGCCCGTCGGTCGCCTGTCGCATCTGCGCGGGCGAGATGTCGGTGTAGTACGGCAGGCGCGCGAACGCGGCGTTGACGAGCGTGCGCAGCTCCTCGACCTGTTTCCCGAAGCGCAGGACGGAGGCCCGGCGGATGCGGATGCCGGCCGCGTCGAGCTCCGCCGCCGTGGGCGGTGTGACTGCCGTGTCCGACGGATCGATCTCGTCCGGATGCGCGATCCACGTGTCCGACTCGTTCCACGCCGCGAAACCCGCGGCCTCGTACACCGCGGGGACCCACGACGGGTTCCACGCCGAATCGAGGAATCCACGTTCCCCGAAGCCCGATGTGATGACGCCGCCCGTCTGGTTCGGCAGGAGCGCGGCGGGACCGATGGCCTCGGTCGCCCCGGCGTCGTGAGCGCGCGCCGTGATCGCGTCCAGCAGTGCGGCGAGATCGTCGGGTGTCGCCGCCCAGGTGGCACCGAAGAGCGTCGCCCGGGTGGCGAGTTTCTCGTCGAGCGCGTGATCGGTGTGGATCGTCGTACGCCCGACGGCGACGTCGCCGCGGCGCGCGAGAATGAGCTCCACGGGCTCGGGCGCGCCCGCCGTGTCCGCGCGCCACGCGCGTGCCGTCGATTCGAGCAGCGGCACGGCGAGGTTCGCGGGGTCGCCGCGACGCGAGACGGCGAGAAACTCCTGGAACTGGGCCTCGGTCTCGACGACCTCGAGCACGAGCGGTTCGGGACGTTCGATGAGCGACGTGGCCTTCACGGGTGGTGTCGTCGCCGCTCGTCCCGCGTGAGCGGCGTCGCCCGGCCCGGGGTCGCCCGCCCCGCCCGGCGCTCCCGTCGAGCGCGCGTGGGACGGTGCGGCATCGCGCACCCGTCGATCGAGTTCCGCGCGCGAGGCGTAGAGGCGGATGTAGCCGCCCGTGGCGTTCGCGGTGCCGCGCACGATCCACTGCATGAGGTGCCGGTGCTCGGGCAGGCGCGCGAACTTGAGCATGTCGTCGCGCGTGCGGTAGGTCGCCATCGTGCCGAGCGTGAACGGCCACTGCCAGTACGTGCCGATCCAGACCGAGCCCGACATGCGACGCATCTTCGCGACCATGCGCGGCCAGTGCCGGCCGACGACCGCCCACGCGATCGGGTGCCGGTAGCGCGTCGCCCCGAGGAACATCGACTCGCTGTCGAAGATCGTCCACCGTCTCGGCCCCGGCCGGTCACCCGGGCTCGTGGGGCGACGCATCCGTCCGGCGATCTCCGGCGGCGTCCGTCCGGCGCGCTCCTCCGAGCTCGTGGGTGCGAAGTGCTCGTTGTTCGCCATCGCGTGCGGCTCCTCGGTCCGCCACACGCCGTTCGTGTACCCGCGCGCCTCCGCCTCGAGCAGACGCACGCGGGACGGGTGCTCGTCGGCCACGCGACGTGCCGCGTCCACGTCGTCGAACACGAGCACCTCGGCGTGGATCGTCCCGTCGCGCACGCGCCGTCGCCACACGACCCCGTCACGCCTGCGCGCGACCGAGCGTCCCTCGACGATCACGACCGCCTCGCCCTGCCCGGGCGGCGGGCAGCGCGAGAAGTCGGTCGAGAACACCTCAGTCCTCCACGAGGTAGACGTTCTTGATCTTCGAGACCCCGCCCGTGAACGGCCCGCTCCCGAACTCGTGCACCTCGATGCGCAGATCGGCCGTCGAGGGGTCCTCGGCGAGCGACTGCTCGAAGTCGCGCGATACGGATGCGAGGTGCCCGACGACGCCCGCCTGCGCCGCACGCGCGAGCTCGGCGCGGGCCTCGTCGTCGAGGGCGGCGTCCTCACGCAGTTGCAGGTGCACGATCGGTCGCTGCTCGTGCTCGCCGATCTCGACGAGCGCGAGCTTGAACGACTCGATGCTCGACGCGTGCGGGTTGTCGCGGTAGAGCCCGTTCTCGACGTCGATCGGGTAGAGGTTGGCGCCCATGTACGAGATCGTCGAGTCGCGGCGTCCGAACAGGAACAGGAACGGCAACTTCATGCGCTGGACAGCGAACGCTCGGTGGAACGCGCGCTGGAGTTCGGGGTCGAACGCGAGCTGGTCGAACACCTCCGGGAACGAGCGGATCATCGCCTCGTCGCCGATGTTGTAGCGCAGCTTGGGGCTCATGATCGCGGTCGAGTTGAGGGTGACGACGAGTTCGCGGTCGTCGTTCACCTCGAGGTAGGTCTCGAGCGGGTTGTACTGGAACACCATGGGGATGCGCGTCTCGTCGGGGCCGAGCAGCCGTTCCCGCACCCGGTCGTCAGCGTACATGGAGCGGCGCAGCCACACCGACACGTCGGACTCGCCACCCATGCCGATCGTCAGATCGCTCGCGCCGTAACCCGAGTAGACGCGGCCGAACCGCTCCTCGCAGTAGTCGCGCAGCCCCTCGGTCATCGACTCGCCGCCGACGAAGCCGTTGAGCTTGTAGCGGTCCCAGCTGAACCACTCCTCGCGGTCGAGTCGGTCGCGGAGGTGCTTGAGGAACGGCGGGTACGCGCTCACGAGGTACACGAAGCGCGGCCCGAAGTGGCGCAGGGTGTCGACGATCTTGTCGATGTCCGGGCCCGTGTTCTTGACCATCGCGATCTTCGACATCGCATGCCCCGTGTTCGTGCCGGTCGCCCAGGCACCCATCGAGAACGCGTTGATCGCGAACAGTTTCTTGGAGCCGAACAGGAGCGTCACGTACCCGGCGACGTTGCTGTGGATTGTGCGCAGCTCCTTCCGGCCGCGCATCCAGTTGAACGGTGTGCCCGACGAGCCCGAGGACTCGTCGACGACGGTGCCGATCGTGTCGATCTCACCGAACCAGCAGCGATCGGCCTCGCCGTAGGCGGCGACGTAGCCGCGCTTGTCGGTCTCGGGGTAGCTCTCGAGGCGCCACCACCGGAAGAGGAAGTCGTGAGCGCCGAGGTGACGCTGGTAGGCGGGAACGTCGAGGTTCGCGAGCTGGCAGATCATCCAGGCGTTGAGCTTCGCGAAGCTCGCGAGGCCCGGCTGGAAGTGGCGCGCGGTCCACCGCCAGATCGCGGGGTGCAGACGGTAGAGCTCGTAGATGCTCGTGACGATGCGCGCGGAGCGCCGGAGCGCCCACTGGCGCGTCCTGGAGGCCGGTTTGCGGAATCCTTGCGGGCCGGGACCGGCATGGGTGCGTGCCACGGTGCTCCTCACGACGATGCTGTTGTCGTCAGCGTATGCCGCGCGGGCACGAGCGTGCACCGGACCGGAGTGGTGATCGCGTCATCCCCGAGAATGGCCCGACGTCACCTGCCCCACCCGCCGGTCCCGCCGCACCGCGTCAGCCCCGCACGGCCCGAATAAAGCCGGGTTGTTGCTACCGGGCCCGGGGCCCGGTAGCAACAACCCGGCTTTTCTTCGTGGCTCCGATGTCACGCGCCGGGTGTCGGGGCCTCCTCGTCGAGCGGCACACCACCTGCGAGGTGCTCGTGGTGCTTGATGACCTCGTCGATGATGAAGCCGAGGAACTTCTCCGCGAACTCCGGGTCGAGGTGCGCGTCCTTCGCGAGGGCACGCAGCCTGGCGATCTGCTCGCGCTCGCGCGCCGGGTCCGACGCGGGCAGGCCGCTCGCCGCCTTCAGCACGCCCACCCGCTGCGTCTGCTTGAAGCGCTCGGCGAGGATGTGCACGAGCGCGGCGTCGATGTTGTCGATGCTGCCGCGGATCGCGGCGAGCTGCCGCTGCGCCTCCACCTGGTCGACGGGCTCGGTCACGCCGCACCCCCCGTCTCGAGGCCGTCGAGCACGGCCGCCGTTCCCGACAGCCCGAGCCTGCTCGCGCCGGCCCGCACCATGGCCAGCGCCGTCTCCGCGTCCCGGATGCCGCCGGACGCCTTCACGCCGAGCGCGTCGCCGACGGTCTTCCGCATGAGCTTCACGGCCTCGACGCTCGCGCCCCCCGCGGGGTGGAACCCGGTCGACGTCTTCACGTAGTCCGCGTCGGCGTTCACGGCCGCCTCGCACGCGGCGACGATCTCGTCGTCCGTGAGTGCGGCCGATTCGATGATGACCTTGAGGATGATCGGATTCGGTGCCGCCTCGCGAACCGCGGCGATGTCCTGCTCGACGAGGTCGGCGCGGCCCGCCTTGAGCGCCCCGATGTCGATGACCATGTCGAGTTCCTCGGCGCCGTCCACCACGGCACGCTTCGCCTCGATCGCCTTGATGCCGGAGTGGTGCTTGCCCGACGGGAACCCGATGACCGTGCAGATCTTGACCTCGCCGCGCTCGCCCTCGATCGGGAGCATGTTCGGCGACACGCACACGGAGTACACACCGAGCGCCTGCGCATCGACGAGCAGTGCCGACACGTCGGCAGGTGTCGCCTCGGTCTTCAGCAGCGTGTGGTCGACCATGCGGGCGAGCTCGGAGCGTGACGGTGCCGTTCCTGCGGTGTCGGTCATGCGATTCCTTCCGTGTGCGGACTGCCTTCGATTATGACCGACACGCCTCGCCCCGCCGTCGAGCGTCGACGGCGGGGCGAGGCGGTGAGCCGGTCGTGGCTACTCGACGACGTTGATGGTGACGTCGACGTTGCCGCGCGTGGCGTGCGAGTACGGGCAGATGTCCTCGTGCGCGACGCGGGCGACCTCGCGCGTCTCGTCCGCCGTGAGGTGCGGGGCGTAGACGTCGTGGGTGACGGTGAGCTGGAACCCCGTGGGTTCGCGCTTGCCGATCCCGACGGACGTCGAGACGGCGGCGTCGCTCGTGTCCTTGCCAAGCTGCTTGCCCGCTGCGTGGAAGGCGCCGAGGAAGCAGCCCGCGTAGCCTGCGGCGAAGAGTTCCTCGGGGTTCGTCCCCTCCCCCGAGCCGCCCATCTCCTTGGGCGGACGCAGGTCGAGGTCGAGGCGGTCGGACTCGGAGCGGACGTGGCCGTCGCGTCCCCCGCCCGTAGCGTGTGCGATTGCGGTGTACACGGTATCCATGGCGGCAGCCTGTCACAGCCGCCCGTCACCTCCATGGGAATGCCGACCGCGTGCATCGTCGACCGCGACCACGATCTCGGGCTCGCGGCGGGCGGCCGGGCGGAGCACGGGATCCTCGCATGCTCGGAGCCGGGACGCCAGGGGCAGTACATCCCATCCCGAGCGGTGTAGCGCGGGTTCATCCCTTCGGATGAGCATCACTCGCCCGACACGGGATGACAGGGCCGGGTGATGGGCGCATGATGGTCTGCATCACCCCGATTTCCTCCCGAGAGGACGCATCATGCGCCGCTTCCGAACCGTCGTGCTGCCCATCATCGCGGGCGTGATCGGTCTCGGGCTCGTGACCCTCGGCATCATGCAGATGTGGGGGCACGGCATCGTCGTGCAGGGCAGCATGCTCGATTCCTCGACGCTCGAGGTCCCTGACCTCGCGCCACTCGTGGAGGTGACCGTCGGCGTCGTCCTGTGCGTCGTCGCACTCCTCCTCACATTCATCCGCCCTCGCGAGCGCGAACACACGGCCGCGGTCGCGACGGCGGGTCAGGCCCCGCTGATCGTCTCCCATTCGGAGGACGAGGTCACCTTCATCTGGGGTGATGCCGGTCGCAATGCGCGTCGTCGGGGGACATCGCGCGCGGCCGCCGACACCGTGTGACCGCCAGTACGGGGAGCGCGGGTGCCGGCTCCCAGGGAGTGGCCGGCACCCGCTCGCTCTTGCACGAACGCGCCGGGGCGTCACCGATCAGGTGACGCCCCGGCGCGTTGCCGTGCGCGCGCGTCCACTCGAGTCGGCAGGGTGCCGTCCGGCGACCGATCGCGTTCGGTCCGACGCCGTTCGCTACTGCCGTGTGGAGAACGCCGCATCGAACGCGGCCGCCGGTGGCTCGAACGCGAGTCGACGCACGAACGCGAGCGCTTCGGGGGCCCCCACGAGACGGTCCATGCCCGCGTCCTCCCACTCGACCGAGAGCGGCCCTGCGTACCCGATCGCCCCGAGCATGCGGAACGCGTCCTCCCAGGGGACGTCGCCGTGCCCGGTCGAGATGAAGTCCCACCCGCGCCGCGGGTCGGCCCACGCGAGGTGCGACGAGAGCCGACCGTTGCGGCCGTTCGCGAGCCGCTTCTTCGTGTCCTTGCAGTGCACGTGGTAGATGCGGTCGCGGAAGTCCCACAGGAAGCCGACGGGGTCGATTTCCTGCCACACCATGTGGCTCGGGTCCCAGTTCAAGCCGAATCCCTCGCGGTGTCCGATCGCCTCGAGCGTGCGCTGCGTCGTCCAGTAGTCGTAGGCGATCTCGCTCGGATGCACCTCGAGCGCGAACCGGACACCGACCTCGTCGAAGACGTCGATGATCGGGTTCCAGCGGTCGGCGAAGTCCTGGTACCCGGCGTCGATCGCCGCCTGCGTGACGGGCGGGAACATCGCGACGTACTTCCAGATCGACGAGCCCGTGAAGCCCGTCACGACGCCCGCGCCGAGCCGCGCCGCGAGTCGTGCGGTGTGCTTCAGCTCCTCGGCGGCGCGCTGCCGCACGCCCTCGGGCTCGCCGTCGCCCCACACCCGGTCGGAGACGATGTCGCGGTGCCGCTGGTCGATGGGATCGTCGCACACGATCTGGCCCTTGAGGTGGTTCGAGATCGCGTGCACCGCGAGACCGTGCTCCGCGAGGAGCCGTTCGCGGCCCTCGACGTACGCGTCGTCGTCCCAGCGCCACGGGTCGAGGTGGTCACCCCAGCAGGCGATCTCGAGACCGTCGTAGCCCCACTCGGATGCGAGGGCGACGACCTCCTCGAACGGGAGGTCGGCCCACTGGCCGGTGAACAGGGTGATGGGGCGTGCCATGTCGTTCAGCTCCTTCGCTGTGTGATCGGGCGATGTTCGATCGGCCCACTCGGGTGGGTGTCCGCTTCGTGGTCGATGGTGCGCGCCGGGCCCGACGTCGTCCGTCCGGTCGGGCCCGACTCGTGGTGCGATGCTCGGGCGTGGACGCCGCCCGCCGTCCGGTCAGTCCGTCGAGTCGTCGGGCGCCGGGATGTCGATCCACCGGCTGCCGTCCGCGGAACTGCGCTCGACCGCATCGAGCACACGCTGCACGGCGAGGCCGTCGGCGAAGCTCGGGTGCGGGGGACGTCCGGCAGCGATGTCGCCGACGAGATCGACGACCTGGTGCGTGAACGCGTGCTCGTAGCCGAGCCCGTGACCGGCGGGCCACCAGGCACCCGTGTAGGGGTGATCGGGCTCGGTGACGAGGATACGACGGAACCCGGCCGTGCGCCCCGGTTCCCGGGCGTCGAAGTACTCGAGCACGTTCATGTCCTCGAAGTCGAAGGCGAGCGCGCCGCGGTCTCCGCTGATCTCGATGCGGATCGCGTTCTTGCGCCCGGTCGCGTAGCGGGTGGCCTCGAACGACGCCGTGCCGCCGCCCGACAGGCGGCCGAAGAACACGGCGGCGTCGTCGACCGTGACCTCCCCAGTCCCGGTGTCCCCCTCCCCCGCGATGCCGGCGCGTCCGACGGCGAGCGGACGTTCGGTCACGAACGTCGTCGTGAGGGCCGACACCCCCGTCAGGCGCTCACCCGTGATGAACGCGGCGAGGTCGACGATGTGGGCGCCGATGTCGCCGAGCGCACCGGAGCCGGCCTTCTCCTTCTGCAATCGCCACGTGAGCGGGGCCGTCTCGTCGGCGAGCCAGTCCTGCAGGTACTGCGCGCGCACGTGACGGATGCGCCCGATGCGCCCGTCGGCGACGAGCTCACGGGCGAGTTGCACGGCCGGGACGCGCCGGTAGGTGAACCCGACCATCGCGAGCGTGCCGTTGGTGCGCCACGCGGCCTCCGCCGCGTCGACCATGCGCTCGGCCTCCGCGACCGAATTGGCGAGCGGCTTCTCGCACAGGACGTGCTTACCGGCCCCGAGCGCGGCGATCGCGATCTCGGCGTGCGTGTCACCCGGCGTGCACACGTCGACGAGCTGCACGTCGTCCCGTTCGAGGAGCGTGTGCCAATCGGTCGTCGACTCCTCCCAGCCGAGCCGCCTCGCCGCCCGCTCGACCGCATCGGCGTCGCGCCCCGCGACGACCCGCATGCGCGGATCGAGCGGCAGGTCGAAGAAGCGCGGGGCGGTGCGCCACGCCTGCGAGTGCGCCGCGCCCATGAACGCGTACCCGACCATTCCGACCCCGAGCGTCGGCCTGTTGTCCTGCTGCATCGTGTGCTCCTTCTCATCGGTACCGCCACCCGGGGCAGGCCGCGCGGGCCGGCCCCGGAGCGGTGCCGTGTACGGGGTGGGGTCAGGACTCGAACGCGGTGTCGAGGTACTCCGCCACGTTGTCCTTCGTCACGACCGGTGCGTACAGCTGGATGAGGCGCGGCACACTGTGCGACTCGAGGTCGCCGAGCGAGCGGTCGTTCGCGATGAGGCGCGCGAGCTTCACGCCGTCCGCGGCCTGGGTGGCCGGATAGACGACGGTCGCCCGCACGACACCGGTGCCCTCCTGGATCTCGCGCATCATGTTCGCCGATCCGGCGCCGCCGACGAGGAAGAACTCGCTGCGGTTCGCGTTCTCGATGGCGGCGAGCACGCCCACGCCCTGGTCGTCGTCGTGGTTCCAGATCGCGTCGATCTTCGGCGCCGCCTGCAGGAGGCTCGACGCCGCCTGCTCGCCGCCCTGCACCGTGAAGTCGGCGGCGACGCGGTTGGAGACCTTCAGGCCGCAGTCGTCGAGCGCATCCGCGAAGCCCGTGCTGCGGTCCTGCGTGAGCGGCAGCGAGTCGATACCGGCGATCTCCGCGACGACGGCGTCCGGCGTGTCCTTGAGCTGTTCGCAGATGTACGTCCCCGCGCTCACGCCCATGCCGTAGTTGTCGCCGAGCACGGTCGTGCGGGCCGCGAACGGGCTCGTGAACTCGCGGTCGACGTTGATGACGGGGATGCCCGCGTTCATGGCCTTGATCGCGACCTCGGTCAGGGCCGCACCGTCGAACGGCAGCAGCACGATCGCGTCGACGCCGTCGTTGATGAATCCCTCGACCTGGCTGATCTGGAGGTTCACGTCGTTCGTGCCCTCCGCGACGCGCAGCTCGACGTCCTCGTAGTTCGCCGCCTCGGCCTCGGCGGCGGTCGTGATGGCGCCCATCCAGCCGTGGTCGGCGGCGGGTGCCGAGAAGCCGATGACGATCTTCTCGCCCGGTGCGTCGTTGTCGGTCGTGGTCTCGTTGCCGCCCGTGTTCTGTTCCGCGGCGGGTGTGTTGGACAGGCAGCCGGTGAGCAGCAGGAGTGCGGTGGCGCCCGTCGCGGCGATGCCGAGCAGGCGGCGCCTGCGGGAGGTTGTGGTGGACATGGGGATCTCCTTCGATGCCGTCCGTCGGTCGGTTGTGTGGTGGGGGATGGGGTCGTCGGGATGGGTCAGCTCGTCGCGTTCTTCCGGGAGAAGCGCTGCTGCAGGAGCACGGCGACGATGATGATCGCGCCCTTGGCGATGGCCTGCACCGAGCTGTCGAGGTTGTTCTGGATGAACACGTTCGTGAGGGTCGCGAAGATGAGGACGCCGAGCACGGTGCCGACGATCGTGCCCCGGCCGCCGACGAGGAGCGTGCCGCCGACGACGACCGCGGCGATCGCGTCGAGCTCGTAGAGCATGCCGTTCGTGGACGATCCCGCCGTCGTGCGGGCGAGCATCATGACCGCGCCGATGCCGGCGGTGAGGCCGCACAGTGCGTAGATGTACATCGTGTGCCGCTTGACCTTGATGCCCGCGAGGCGCGCGGCCTCGGGGTTGCCGCCGACGGCGACCGTGCGGCGTCCGAACGTCGTGCGGTTGAGGAGGAACCAGCCGCCGACGGCGACGGCCGCGAAGATCCAGACGATGACGGGGACGCCGAGGAGGTTGCCGCGGAAGGTGTCGAGGAACGAGTCGACGTCGACGACATGCGTGCGCCGCTGCGCGATGAGCTCGGCGAAGCCGCGCGCCGCGACCATCATCGCGAGCGTCGCGATGAACGCGACGACGCGGCCGTAGGCGATGAGGATGCCGTTGAGCAGCCCCGCCCCGAGCCCGACGAGGAGGGCGGTGAGGACGATGACGCCCCAGCCGAACGCCTCGGCGTACGCCTGCGTCGACAGGGTCGTGGCCCACACGGACGCGAGCCCGAGGACCGAGCCGACCGACAGGTCGATGCCGCCCGCCGTGATGACGAACGTCATGCCGATCGAGAGGACGCCGATGACCGAGGCGAGGCTCAGGACCACCATGAGGTTGTCGATGCTCGCGAAGCGCTCGCCCGCCGTCACGGTGCCCGCGATGACGAGGACGACGAGGGCGATGACGAGGCCGAGGTTGCGGGCCGAGGAGCCCCGGAGGAAGCCTCGCCGCTCGCGGACCGCCGCAGCGCCCGCACGTTCGACGCGCGCGCTCTCGTCGGCGGCGGGCGGCGTCTCGGGGACGACGGCGTCCGCGGCAGCATGCTTCCCGAGCGCGGGCGCCGGTGCGGCGTCGGTGGCACCGGCTGCGCGCTTCCCGAGCGTGGGCGCGTCGTCCACGGTGGCGTGCTCGGCCGGCGCGGACGCGGCCACGGCGGGCCCGGTCTCGTCGGGCGTGGCCCGTCCCGCGTCGCGGTCGTCACCCGTGCCGGGTCCCGATTTCGGGCCGTACGGGCCGGGGGTGCTCCTGCTCATGCTGCGCTGCCTTCCATCACCATGTCGAGTACGGCGTGCTCGTCGAGTTCGTCGGCGGGGCCGCGGTGGACGATCTCGCCGTCGGCGACGACGAGCACCCGGTCGGCGAGCCCCAGGACCTCGGGGATCTCGCTCGACACGACCACGACCGCGGTGCCCTCGTCCGCGAGCCGTCGGATGAGTGCGTAGATCTCGGCTCGGGCGCCGACGTCGACGCCGCGGGTCGGCTCGTCGAGCAGGAGTACCCGGCAGCCGTGGACGAGCCACCGGGCGAGCATCGCCTTCTGCTGGTTGCCGCCCGAGAGCGTGCGGATCTCGCGCTCGACGCCCGTCGGACGCAGTTCGAGGGACGAGGCCTGCTCGTCGGCGGCGGCACGCTCGGCACCCTCGCGGAGGAGTCCCCACCGCGCGAAGCGAGCGAACGTGGAGAGCGTGATGTTCCGGTAGACGGGCTCGTCGAGGATGAGGCCCTGGCTCTTCCGCTCCTCGGGCGCGAGGCCGACACCCGCGTCGACCGCGGCGCTGACCGACCCGGGACGCAGCCGTCGACCGTCGACCGACACGCTGCCGCCCGTCCGGCGACGGGCCCCGGCGATCGTCTCGAGGATCTCCGAGCGGCCCGACCCGACCAGCCCTGCGAGCCCGACGATCTCGCCAGCCGCGACCGTCAGATCGACGTCCCGGAACGTGCCCTGGAGCGTGAGGCCCTCGACGCGCAGCACCGCGGCCGCCTCGGCCGCGATACCGGGCCTGGCGGGGAACGCGTGCTCGACGGAGCGGCCCGTCATGAGCGTGATGAGCTCTCGCGTCGGCGTGTCGGCGACGGGGAGATTCTGGGCGACGGTCCGACCGTCCTTGAGCACCGTGATGCGGTCACCGATCGCGCGGATCTCCTCGAGTCGGTGCGAGATGTAGACGATCGCGACGCCGTCGCGCGTGAGCTGCTCGACGACGCGGAACAGGTTCGCGACCTCTTCGGCGTCGAGCACGGCGGAGGGCTCGTCCATGATGATGACACGGGCATCGTGCGAGAGGGCCCGGGCCATCGACACGATCTGCTTGCCCGCGGCCGGCAGCTGCCCGACCTCGCGGTCGGGCGAGATCTCGGGGTGTCCCAGGCGTTCGAGCAGCTGTGCAGTCCGGTGCCCCGCATCGGCCCGGCGCGTGACGCCGGCGGTCTGCAGCTCGTGCCCGAGGAAGACGTTCTCGGCGACGCTCAGCCCGTCGACGACGTCGAGTTCCTGGTACATGGTCGCGATGCCCGCGGCGATCGCGGCGATCGGCGTCGGGAGCTCGACGCGCTCGCCGTCGAGGAACAGCTCGCCCTCGGTGGGCTGGTGCGCGCCCGAGAGCACGCGGATGAGCGTGGACTTGCCCGCACCGTTCTGGCCGAGCAGGCAGTGCACCTCGCCGGGCAGCACCTCGAGGTCGACGCCGTCGAGGGCGCGCGCTCCGGGGAACTGCTTGACGATGGCGCGCATCTCGAGGATCGGCTGCGACGCAGGGACGTGGGGTGTGGCGGGGTCGGCGTTGACCATGTGGGGCACGCTACCGAGACTTCTGTTGCTAAGCAAGCAAAAGTTGGCGACTTGATGCACAATTATTCGACCTCACTGACAGAAGTGGGCGGCGGAGCGCCACGACGGGGTAGCGTTTCCGCACAGCACACGGTACGGAACCCGGAACGGAGGGCCACGCATGGCGATCGAACGCCCCACTCGGCCGGCAGCCCGCGCGACGGGCGTCGGCGAGTTGTTCCAACTGTTGCGTGACGGCGCGCCGCGAACGCGCGCAGAGCTCGCCTCGACGACGGGCCAGGCACGCTCGACGATCGCCGCGCGCGTCGAGCTGCTCCTCGCCGCAGGCCTCGTCTCGGCGACGGGCGAGGCCCAGTCGACGGGCGGCCGTCCCCCCGCGACCTTCGCGTTCTCGCCCGAGGTCCGCGTCGTGCTCGCCGTCGATCTCGGCGCGACGCACGCCCGCGTCGCACTCACCGACCTCGCGTCGAACGTGCTCGCGGTCGCCGAGACCGCGATCCGCATGGACCTCGGGCCCACACACGTTCTCGGCCTCGTCTGCGCGCTCGGCGATGAACTGTTGGCCGAGGCCGGCCGCGAGCGCTCGTCGCTCGTGAGCATCGGCGTCGGCATCCCGGGCCCCGTCGAGTTCTCCGCCGGACGGCCCATCAACCCACCGATCATGCCCGGCTGGGACGGCGCAGACGTCCCCGGCATCGTCCACGAGCACTTCGCGGTGCCGGTCCTCGTCGACAACGACGTGAACCTCATGGCGCTCGGCGAGCACCGATCGAGCTGGCCCGACATCGACGACCTGCTGTTCGTGAAGGTCGCGACCGGCATCGGTGCCGGCATCATCTCCGACGGCTCGCTGCGGCGCGGCGCCAAGGGGTCCGCGGGCGACATCGGCCACATCGCGGTCGACGGTGCCCCCGCCGTGCCCTGTCGATGCGGCAACACTGGCTGTCTCGAGGCGGTCGCGGGCAGCGAGGCGATCGCCGCCGCGCTCGCCGAGGAGGGCATCGAGGTGACGGGGAGCGCCGAGATCGTCGCGCTCGTCCGCGGCGGCGATCGCGCGGCGGCGCGTGCGATGCGGCGGGCGGGGCGCGACGTCGGGACCGTGCTCGCGGCGTGCGTGAGCATGGTGAATCCGTCGATGATCGTCGTCGGCGGCGGCCTCGCGGAGGCGGGCGAACAGTTGCTCGCGGGCATCCGCGAGGTGGTCTACAAGCGCTCGCTGCCGCTCGCGACGCATGATCTGCGACTCGTGGCCTCGGTCGCGGGTACCGACGCGGGCATCCTGGGCGCGAGCGCGCTCGCGGTCGATCACGTGCTGTCCCCCCAGGCCCTCGACGAACGCCTGGGCTGAGCGGCCGGCGCCACCCACCCCTCCCGCCGGGCCCTGCTTCGCCCTGCCTTGCCCAACCCAACCTGTGTCCGCTCGGCCCCGCCCTGGTCCGCGCTGTTCCGTTCCGCCACCCACCCGATCCAGCCGGGTTGTTGCTACCGGGCCGCGGGCCCGGTAGCAACAACCCGGCTGGGTTCGCGGCACCGCGCCTCATCCTGACGTTCGAACGGGGTGTCGCCACGCGCAGCTGATGCGCGCGACGGCAGCGCCCGGCCGCCTCGCCCCGTGGGCGTGCGCGGCGCCAGCGCCCGGCCGCCTCGCCCCGTGGCCGGCGGCAGCGCCCGGTTGCTTCGCCCCGTGGCCGTGCGCGGCGGCGGTACCCCGCTGCTTCGCCCCGCGACTGTGCGCGGCGGCAGTGCCCGGCTTCTTCGCCCGCCGGCGGCGTTCGCCGGCGGTACCCGTCAGGCGCGCCCGGTGGCGGCACACATTGCGTCGCGTGTCGTCACATCGGCCCTCCCGCTCGCCGTGCGCGTCCGCCCGGAACTACGCTCCCCGCATGACCCTGCCGACCACGCACGAGCACCGGCCCGCACCGACCGGTCCCGCGACGCTCGGCTCGCGCTTCGCCGACGCGCTCCCGGAGCTCGCGATCGCCGCGCGCGGGCGGTCGACGCCCGCGCCGACGCTCGTCGCGCTCAATCGCTCGCTCGCGGACGACCTCGCGCTCGATCCCGACGAGCTCGCCACGGATGCCGGTATCCGGTTCCTGACCGGGCAGGACGTGCCGCCCGGCGCGACACCCGTCGCGCAGGTCTACGCCGGGCACCAGTGGGGCGCCTTCCGGCCACGGCTCGGGGACGGCCGGGCCCTGCTCCTCGGCGAGCTCGCCCACCGCGACGGCACCGTGCGCGATCTGCACCTGAAGGGCACCGGCCCGACCGAGATGTCGCGCGGCAACGACGGCTTCGCGGCCGTCGGGCCGATGCTGCGCGAGTACGTGTTCGGCGAGGCGATGCACGCGCTCGGGGTGCCGACCACGAGGGCGCTCGCGGTCATCGGCACGGGCGCCACGATCCATCGCGACACCCCGGTGCCCGACTCCGAACTGCCCGGCGCCGTGCTCGCCCGCGTCGCGCGCAGCCACCTGCGCGTCGGCACGTTCGAATACGTGCACGCACTGGGCGACAACGCGTTGCTGCGCCGGACGGCGGATCACGCCGTCGCTACGCTCTACCCGCACGTGGCCGGGAGCGCCGACCCCTACCGCTCGCTCCTGACCGAGATCGTCGCCGCGCACGCGCGCCTCACCGCCGCCTGGATGTCCCTCGGGTTCGTCCACGGCGTCATGAGCACCGACAACACGACGATCTCGGGCGAGACGATCGACTACGGCCCGTGCGCGTTCCTCGACGGCTACGACCCGAACGTCTGGTTCAGTTCGATCGACCGCTACGGCCGGTACGCCTACGGCGAGCAGCCGCCGATCGCCGCCTGGAACCTGGCCCGCCTCGGCGATGCCCTCGCCCCGCTCCTCGGCGACGACGAGACCGCCGGGCGCGCCGTCGCGGCGGAGGTCGTCGCGGGGTTCGAACCCGCATACCGTGATGAACGACGACACGCGTTCCGTGCCAAGCTCGGCCTCTCACGCGGCGTGCCGGACGCCGTCGTCGACGATCTCACCGAGCGATTCCTCGCCCTGCTGGCCGGGGCGCGCGTCGATTTCACAGGCGCCTTCCGCGCCCTCGCGGCGGCTGCCGAGGGCGACGAGTCCGCACTGCGCGGACGGTTCACGCGGGCGCAGGACGACGACGGGACGTCCGATGCGTTCGGGGACGGCCCGGCCGGAGCCTCAGCCGCAGGTGGCACCGCGGATCCCGAGCCGTCGGCGACGCAGCGGGCGCTCGACGCGTGGCTGCACGAGTGGCGCGCGAACGCGCCCGACGCCGCGACGATCCGCCGCACGAACCCGGTCTACATCCCGCGCAACCACGTCGTCGAGTCGGCCCTCGATCAGGCGTCGTCGGGCGACCTCACGGCCGTCACGCGCCTCGTCGCCGCGGTGACGTCGCCGTTCACGGAGCGCGGCGGACTCGAGGACCTGGCCGAACCCGCCCCCGCCGGCTCGCCCGCGCACCGGACGTTCTGCGGCACCTGACCACGGCCGGATCCAGCCGGGTTGTTGCTACCGGGCCGCGGCCCGGTAGCAACAACCCGGCTGGATTCATTGCCGTGTGTCCCGACCGGGGCGCGGTCGGGTCGGGTCGGGTCGGGTCGGGTCGAGTCGGGTCCGGGCGGGTCAGCCCAGCAGGTCGTGGCGCTGGATGATCTGGTCGCGCTTCGGGCCGATGCCGATCGCCGAGATCCGGGCGCCCGACATCTCCTCCAGCGCGAGCACGTAGTCCTGCGCGTTGCGCGGCAGCTCCGAGAACTCGCGCGCGGCCGAAAGGTCTTCCTCCCAGCCCGGGAACTCCTCGTAGATCGGCTTCGCGTGGTGGAAGTCCGACTGGTTGATAGGCATCTCGTCGAAGCGCACACCGTCGACGTCGTACGCGACACACACCGGGATCCGCTCGATTCCGCTCAGCACGTCGAGCTTCGTCATGACGAAGTCGGTCACGCCGTTGATGCGCGCCGCGTAGCGCGCGATCGGCGCGTCGTACCAGCCCGTGCGCCGGCGACGCCCCGTCGTCGTGCCGTACTCGCCACCGCGCTCCGCGAGCAGGTCGCCCCACTCGTCGAACAGCTCGGTCGGGAACGGCCCCGCACCGACGCGCGTGATGTAGGCCTTCACGATGCCGATCACGCGGTGGATCGCCTGCGGCCCGAGGCCGGAGCCCGTGAGGGCGCCACCGATCGTCGCCGACGACGAGGTCACGAACGGGTAGGTGCCGTGGTCGACGTCGAGCATCGTCGCCTGGCCCGCCTCGAACACGACGTTCTTGTCGTCCGCGAGCGCGCGGTGCAGCTCGAGGGGCGTGTCGGCGACCATGGGGCGAAGGCGCTCGACGTGCGTCATGAGCTGCTCGAAGATCTCGTCGACCGTGATCGCCCGCCGGTTGTACACCTTCACGAGCAGGTGGTTCTTCTGGAACAGCGCCGCCTCGATCTTCTGGCGCAGGATGTTCTCGTCGAAGAGGTCCTGGATGCGGATGCCGATGCGGTTGATCTTGTCGGCGTACGTCGGGCCGATCCCGCGGCCCGTCGTGCCGATCTGGCGCTTGCCGAGGAACCGCTCGGTGACCTTGTCGATCGTCGTGTGGTACCCCGTGATGACGTGCGCGTTGGCCGAGACGCGCAGCCGCGAGGTGTCGATGCCGCGGCTCTCGAGCGCGTCGATCTCCTGGAACAGGACGTCGAGGTCGACGACGACGCCGTTGCCGATGACCGGCACGACGCCCGGGCTCAGGATGCCCGACGGCAGGAGGTGGAGCGCGTACTTCTCGTCGCCGATCACGACCGTGTGTCCCGCGTTGTTGCCGCCGTTGAACTTCACGACGTAGTCGATGCGGTCGCCGAGAAGGTCGGTCGCCTTGCCCTTCCCCTCATCGCCCCACTGGCCGCCGATGATCGCCACTCCTGGCATGTCCGCCCTCTTCTCTGGTGTTGGGTCCGTCACGCACACGCGCGTGTTCCGGGGCCGGCTCCGTCGTCGTCCCCTGCTGGTCTTCCCGGGCTAGTCCCGGATCCCCGCCTCGATCTCGGCGGCGGCGCGCGGATCGGCGTCGTCGAGGAGCGCCGTGAGGCGTTCGACCTCGGCGTCCTCGCCGATCTCGGCGGCGGCGCGGCGCAGCGCGAAGAAGGACCGCAGCACGCCCCGGTTCGGCTCGTGCGCCCACGGCACGGGGCCCTGTCCGCGCCAACCCGCTTTGCGGAGCGCGTCGAGCCCGCGGTGGTAGCCGACGCGCGCGTAGGCGTACGCGCCGATCGTGTTGCGCTCGCGGTGCGCCGCATCCGCGAGCGCGGCCCAGACCAGGCTCGACGAAGGGTACCTGGCGGCGATCTCGGCGAGTCCCCGCTGGTCGTCCGCAGCCCCCTCGAGATCGGCCTGGACCTCGGGTTCAGCGGCGAGTCGCGTCTCGGGGATACCGAGCAGGTTCGTTCCGATCACACTCCATGGTATCGCGCCGGCCGTTCAGGAGCCCTTGGCGGCCCCGTAGTCGTCGACGATCGCGATGCTGACGGGGAACGAGACGGGCGTGTTGCCGAACAGGAGTCGCCCGGCGCGTTCGGCCTCCTGCCTGATCGTGTCCGAGACCCGCTCGGCGAGGCGTTCGGGCGTGTGAACGACGACCTCGTCGTGGAGGAAGTAGCACAGGTGCGGCGTCGATTCGAGCGGCGCCCCGGCGGGTGATGCGGCGCCCGTGAGGCGCGCGAGCGCGAAGCGGAGCCCGGCGAGCCACACGAGCGCCCATTCGGCGGCGGTGCCCTGCACGATGAAGTTGCGGGTGAAGCGGCCGTGGTCGCGCGGGCGCACGCCGGGGGCGGCGTCAGGCGAGGTGCGGCCGAGCCACGTGGCGACCTGCTCGCCGCGTTCGCCCTGGCGGGCGGCGTGCGCGACCGTCGCCATCGCCCGCGGGAACGCGCGTTCGAGCGAGGGCAGCAGCGTCGCGCTCCGTCCCGTCGTCGAGCCGTACATCGCGCCGAGCAGTGCGACCTTCGCGCTGTCGCGGTCGGGTACGACGCCGCGCTCGACGAACGCGAGATACATGTCGCGCTCCGCACCCGCGCGCGCCATCCCCACGTCGCCGGACATGGCGGCGAGGATGCGCGGTTCGAGCTGGGCGGCGTCGGCGACGACGAGCTTCCAGCCCGGGTCGGCGACGGCGGCCGAACGGATCTCGCGCGGGAGTTGGAGCGCGCCGCCGCCGCTCGTCGCCCATCGGCCGGTGACGACGCCGCCCGGGACGTACTCGGGTCGGAAGCGCCCGTCGTGCACCCAGTCGGCGCGCCAGGCCCAGCCGTTCGCGGTGAGGAGCCGGTAGAGGTGCCGGTAGCGCATGAGGGGCTCGACGACGGGATGATCGACACCCCACAGCTCCCACTTGCTCGACGTCTCGACGTCGAGCCCCGCGCGTCGCAGGGCGCGCACGAGCTCGCGCGGTGAATCAAGGGATGCGCGCGGGTCGCCGAGCGCGGCCCGCACGAGCGCCCCCGCCTCCTCGAGGTGCACGGGCCGACCGCCGGGGCCGCGCGGGCCGAGGACGTCGAGGAGGACCTCCTCGTGCCGGTCGACGCTGAACGGGAGGCCCGCGTGCCGCATCTCGGCCGCGCAGAGCGCGCCCGCCGACTCGGCGCGGACGAGCACCCGCAGCGCACCGCCGTCGCGGGCACGGTCGAGTGCCGCGAGCTGCCGGTCGAGCCGGGCGACGAGACGGTCGTGGTCGTCCGCCTCACCGTGCTCGACCTCGTCGGCGTCGAACAGCGCGGCCCCGCCGGGCGCGGGGTTCGCGTGCGCGGGCGTCACCGGCTCGGGCTCGTCGCCCGGCGCGAGCATGCCGCGGCCGACGAGGATGCGACCGACGAGGTCGAGGTCGTGGCAGCGCGCGACCCGCACGCCCCGGTCGAGGAGGCCGGGCGCGATGTCCCGCGTGACCCACGCCCACACGACGGGCTCGGGCTCGCGTTCACGTGCCGCGACGAATGCGGCGAACGCGGCGCGGTCGCCGAACGTGCGCTCGTCGTCGCCGGCGCCGACCCGGAACCGCGCACCCGAGCGGCTGACGACGACGGGGCGCGACTCAGCGGAAGACGTGCTGCATCACCCACACGTGCATGGCGACGGCCGCCGCGGCCGAGGCGTTGATGGAGCGCGTCGACCCGAACTGCGAGATCTCGAGCACCTGCTCGGCGGCGTCGATCGCCTCCGCCGAGAGGCCGGGCCCCTCCTGGCCGAACAGCAGCAGGCAGCGTTCGGGCAACCGGGTCGTCTCGATGGGGACACTGCCGGGGACGTTGTCGATCGCGATGATCGGCAGCCCCGCGTCGCGCGCGAAGCGCACGAGCGCCGCGACGTCCTCGTGGTGTTCGACGTGCTGGTAGCGATCGGTGACCATCGCGCCGCGCTTGTTCCAGCGGCGGCGTCCGACGATGTGGACGGTCTCGGCGGCGAACGCGTTGGCGGAGCGCACGATCGAACCGATGTTCATGTCGTGCTGCCAGTTCTCGATCGCGACGTGGAAGGGGTGCCGCGTCGTGTCGAGGTCGGCGACGATCGCGTCCATGGACCAGTACCGGTAGCGGTCGACGACGTTCCGCGTGTCGCCGTTCACGAGCAGCTCGGGATCGTAGCGCGGCTCGTCGGGCCACGCCTCGGGGCCACCCGGCCACGGCCCCACGCCGCCGAGGGGTGCCGGTGCCGCCCGGTCGGGCGTGTCCGTTCCGGGATCGCCCTCGGCCGGTTCCGTGCGTCCGGCGTCGCGCGGTCCGTCCACGCCGCTCACGCGTCGCTCACCGATGTCGACGGACGGCCCACCGCGGCGGTCGGCCGCTCGGCGGCCCGTGTCGCGCCCACCCGACGGGGCGAGGCCCGTCGCGGGGCGGCCGAGAGCAACCGCGTGCCCTCCCGCTGGAGCTTGCGGTACTCGACGCCCTCTGGCCCGAGTCGACGGCGCATCGTCGCGAGCGCCTCGGCGGAATCGTCGACCGTCACGACGCGACGGCCGAGCGCGCGCGCGACGGCCGCGGTCGTGCCCGAGCCGCCGAAGAAGTCGGCGATCCAATCGCCCTCACGCGAGGACGCCTGCACGATGCGTCGCAGGATCCCCTCGGGTTTCTGCGTCGCGTACCCCGTCTTCTCGCCACCCGTCGGCGACACGATCGTGTGCCACCACACGTCGGTCGGGAGCTTCCCGCGCTCGAACTGCTCGGGCGTCACGAGCCCGGGCGCCATGTACGGCTCCCGGTCGACCGCGGCCGAGTCGAAGTGGTAGCGCTGCGGGTCCTTCACGTACACGAGGATCGTCTCGTGCTTCGACGGCCACCGCCGTCGCGTCTTCGCGCCGTAGTCGTAGGCCCAGACGATCTCGTTGAGGAAGCGGTCTCGGCCGACGAGCGCGTCGAGCACGACCTTCGCGTAGTGCGATTCGCGGTAGTCGAGGTGCAGGTAGAGCGTGCCGGTCGGGGCGAGCAGCCGCCACGCCTCGACGAGCCGCGGTTCGAGGAACCCCCAGTAGTCGGCGAACGAGTCGTTGAACTCGCTCACGAGCCCGAGCGTGTGTGCGTAGCTGCGACCCGCGAAGCCGGTCCTCGTCGCGGGCGTCGAGACGGCGGGAGCCGAGGCCGACGCAGCGGCATCGGCATCGGGGACATCCCGCCCGACGGTGCCCGGCTCGGCCGTGCCCCGCCCATCACGATCCCGCCCGTGACGATCTCGCTCGTCGCGAGCAAGCTCGTCGCGGCCGTGCCCGACGAGGATCCGCGCGGCCGCGTCCCCCGCCTCCACGGTGGCGTCGGGCGGCGTCCCCTCCCCCGTCCCGCCCTCCTCCGAAACCTGCTCGTCGACGCGTTCGACGCACGTGCTGCGGCGCCGCTGCACCTTGCCCGTGTTGAAGGGCGGGTCGAGGTAGATGAGCTGGAACGCGCCGTCGGGCAGGCGGCGCATGGCCTCGAGGTTGTCGCCGTGGAGGACGAGATCGGGGCCCTCGGCGCGCCACAGCGGCACCGTCCGTCGGGCGTCGACGACGGGCGGTTCGGCGGGGGGCATGCTCCGAGCGTATCGCCGCCGCCGCGCCTACGAGCTCGGCACGAACGCGTTCGTGTACGACTCCTCCGCCGTGACGGCGACGTCACCGAGCAGGCGCTGCTCGGCCATGAACGTGGCCATGGCGCTCCACACCTCGGCGTCGTTCTCGAACTGGGGTGCGCCCGGGTACGGTTCGAGCAGCGGCAGCGTCGCCTCGAGCGTCGCGAGCGCGCTCGCCTTCGCCTCGTCGGTGCCGAGCGTCGGGATGTACTCGGCGGCGATGTCGATCGTGCCCTGCGTGTCGGAGCGCATGTACTCGAGCGCGCGGGCGAGGGCGGTCATGAGCCCCGTGAGGGCTTCGCCGCGCGTGTCCACGGTCGCCTGCGTGGCGCCGATCGCGGGGCCGACGAGCTGCTGGTGGTCGGCGGGCATGACCTCGATCGTGCGGACCGGGAAGCCGGCCTCCGCGAACTGCACGGCGTCGTTGTTCACGAAGCCCATCACGCCGTCGACCTTGCCGGATGTGAGCGCGGCCTGCTGGGTGTACCCGATGTGCTGGATGTCGACGTCGGACACCGTGAGACCGTTCGTCTGCAGCAGCGAGAGGAGCGCGAAGTACGTCTGCCCGTACGGTCCGGGCGTGCCGATCGTGTGGCCGCGGACGTCGGCGGCGCTGTGGATCGGGGAGTCCTCGGGGACGATGAGCACCGCGGGGTAGGTGTTGTAGAGCGTGCCGATCGACGTCACGTCGATGCCCGTCGAGCGGCCCTGCATGATCTCGTCGCCGCCCGCGAAGACGACCTGCTCGGTGTCGGAGGCGAGCGCGCCGAAGAGTTCCTCGGCCTCGCCGTGGTGGCGCAGGTCGACGTCGAGCCCCGCTTCCTCGAAGTAGCCGAGCTTCTCGGCGACGTAGAACGGTGCGAACTGCACGTTGGGGGTGTACGTCAGGCCGACGGTGAGCGATTCGAGATCGCCGCCCGCGTCGTCGCCCTGACAGGCGGCGAGGCCCGCGACGAGCGCGGCGGCGGCGCCGATGCCGGCGGTGACGCGGAGGAGACTGGTGGTGTTCATGAGGCGGCTCCGTGAGCGGGGTCGGGGTCGGGTTCTGGAACGAGCAGTGGGGTCCTCGGGTGGCGCACCGCGAGCCAGAGCTCGACGAGTCGCAGCGCCGTGAAGAGTGCGACGGCGAGCGCGATGAGCATGAGGAGCGTCGCGAAGAGCCCCTCGGTGTCGTTCGCGTCGCGGTGGAGGGTGAGGAGCATGCCGAGCCCCTGGCCGCCCATCGTGAACTCACCGACGACGGCCCCCGTGATCGAGAGCGTGACGCCCGCACGGATGCCGGCGAGCACGCTCGGCAGTGCGAGCGGCGTCTCGACCCACCAGAGGGTCTGCCACGTGTTCGCGCCGTCGAGTCGGGCGGCCTCGAGGACGTCGTCGGGGAGCTGGCGCACGCCGAGGACGGTCGTGATGAGCATCGGGAAGAACGCGGTGATCGCGCACAGGATCGCGATCGGTGCGAGGCCGTAGCCGATCCACAGCACGAGCAGGGGCGCGACGGCGATCGCGGGGATCGCCTGCGAGGCGGCGATGTAGGGCGACGCGGCCGTGTCGACGAGGGGGACGCGGGCGACGAGGTACCCGAGCGGCACTGCGACGAGCACCGCGATGAGCGATCCGACGACGGCCTCGAGCAGCGTGGTGCCGGCGTACGGCAGGAGCGGCCCGACGGTGAGCTCGCGCCAGAACCGTGCCGCGAGGTGCAGCGGCGAGGGCAGGAACTGTTCGGCGACGAGGCCGGCCCAGGAGGCGAGCTGCCACAGCACGAGCACCACGAATCCGAGCACGACGGGTGCGAGCACCCGCGCGTTCCGTGCGCTGAACGGCGATGACTGCATGGGCTCCGGTCTCTCGTGCGGCTCCGGTACCGCGCACAGCGCAGCGCGGGAGGAACCGTCGTCGACCGTGCAGGGTCGACCACGAGCGGTCGGCGGATCGCCGACGACCGAGCACTCCTCCCATCCGGACTTTCACCGTCGGTTCCGGAATCACACCGGATCAACCAGGGCCCGAGGGCCGAGGCTCGCGGACTCTACCGCCGGTTCGGACTTACACCGACCCTGGAGCACTTGAACTCTTTGCACACCCTAACCCCATTCGTCCCACACGGCACCGTGCGGGGTCCGCCGCGACGTCACGGACCGCAACGTCGCGTCGCCCGTGAACGCCGACGGCCGACGCCCGTGGGCGCCGGCCGTGGCGGGTGGAGTCGTGGGTCAGGCGCCGTGCGACGCCTCGAGCTGCTGCTTGACCTTCTTGAGTTCGGAGGACACGAGCTTGCCCGCGACGGCCTTCGCGAGGCCGAGACGCTCGGCGCGGCCCGCGTCGAACTCGGCGTCGAGCGAGAAGCGCGTCGACGTCGGACCGGTCGCATCCGTGCGCGCCTCGATGGAGAAGTCGACGCCGGGGGTCGCGGACTCCCAGCGAGAGCGCACGGGCGCCTCGGCGACGACGCGCTTCGCGTCGAACTCGCGCTTGACGCCGGCGACCTCGACGACCCAGTGGGTCAGGTTGTCGCCGGCCGGCTCGACGGACTTGACGAAGGACACGAGGCTCGGAAGGGCCTGCGTGTCGTCGAACAGGGCGTAGATGGTCTCAGCCGGAACGCCGATGTCGATGGACTCGCTCACGTGGGTCATGCGGGAATCGTAGCGGCGCGCGCATGTGCGCCACGCCGCGGTCGGCCCCTCGTCAGCCGACGGCGAGGCTCGAGGTGAGCGGTTCTCCCATCGATCGCGACGCGAAGCAGCGGTAGGAGCGATCGCCCGCGTTCCACTCGGTCTCGGTGAGCGGGTAGGACGCATCGAGGACGAGGTCGTCGATCGACGCGGCGACGTCAGTCGCGATGGCGCTCGGCGCCTGGCAGGCGCGCATCGCTTCGGCGCGGAGCGTGTCCTGTCCGGGATACGCGTCGGCGCCGAGCGCCTGATCGGCGGCGATGACGGCCGTGAGTTGCGCGGCGTGCGGCGCCGCGCAATCGGCGAGCTCGAAGCTCGGCTGCCACGCCGACTCGAAGCTCGCGAAGCACTGCCCCGGCTGGAGCTGTGCCGCGAGTATCGTCCCGGCCGTGCCCGCGGGATCGACGGGCGCTCCGGGCGCGGCCGGGGTCGCGTCGGGGTCGGCCCCCGTCGAGAACGGGCGCACGATCACGCCGAACACGACCCCGCCGATGAGGAGCGCCCCGGCGAGCAGCGACACGAGGAGCACCGCGCGACGTGGGCGCCGCGGGCGTTCCACGTCGAGCGACCGACGACGGGAGGGGGCGGGCCGCTCGTCGCCGGGTGATCCCGCGCCCATCAGGCCGCCGACGGCGCGAGCCCGAGGTCCTCGAGGCCGATCGCGTACCGGTACAGGTACCCGGCGTCCTCGATGCGCTTCTTCGCGTCGGTCGCGCGGTCGACGATGACGGCGACACCGACGACCTCGGCGCCGACCTTCTCGAGCGCCTCGATGGCGGTGAGCGGCGATCCGCCGGTCGTCGAGGTGTCCTCGAGGACGACGACGCGCTTCCCGGACAGATCGGGGCCTTCGACCTGGCGGCCCCGACCGTGGTCCTTGGGCTCCTTGCGCACGACGAACGCGTCGATCTCACGCCCCTGCGCGACGCCCTGGTGGAGGACGGCGTTCGCGAGCGGATCGGCACCCATCGTGAGCCCGCCGACCGCGTCGATGTCGCCGAACTCGTCGACGAGGTCGAGCAGGATGCGACCGATGAGCGGTGCCGCGCGGTGGTCGAGGCTGAGCTTGCGCAGATCGATGTAGTAGCTCGCCTTCGCCCCGCTCGTGAGGGTGAAGTCGCCGTGGAACACGGCCTCGTCGCGGATGAGCTGGATGAGCGCGGATCGGTCGTCAGTCACGGCACCGATCCTACGCGTGACGCACCGGTCGGACGGGTGCCCGTGGGGGCCAGCGAGTCATCGTCGACATTGCCCCGACGAACGGCTATGGTTCGAGACGGACGGTGTCGCTCGACACTGCCGGTGGCGGCGTCGTCGCCACCGGGGCCCGCGTTCGCCGTGAGAACGAGCCGTTCTCGATGCCGGGCGTCGGTGCTCTCCCAGCCGGGGGGCTGCGTGAAAGAGAGCGAAACCGGTCGGGCGGGTCGACTGCACGATCCGCCCGGTCGGCACCCGCTCCCCCTCGCGGGGCCGGTGTCAGCGGAAACGACGCCCCTCGTCGCGGCGGTAGAGGCGGATGCCGATCACCCCGAGTGCGATGGTCCACGCGAGCAGAACGGGGATCGCCCAGACGGGGATCGCCTCGCCGAGCGCGATCGAGATCGTGAGGTCCCGCGCAGCACGCACGGGCAGGATGCGGCTCCCGAGCTCGAGCCACGCGGGGAAGACCTCGGGCGGCATGAAGAGGCCCGACGCGAACGCCGTCGTGAACATCACGAGCTGTGTCACCGCAATGGCCGCCTTCGCGCTGCAAGCCGTGCCGATGATGAGTCCGAGGAGCGCGGACGGCACCGACGAGACGATCACCGCGAGTCCGGCGACGACGACGGCGAGCGGCTCCGGGCGCGCCGCGGTGAACAGCAGCCCGATCGTCAGGACGAGCACCATCGCGAGCGATGCGGTCACGAGGGTCGAGAGCACGAGGCCGGCGAGACGGCTCGCGGGCGGCCCCGGCAGCGTGCGCAGGTAGGGGACCCAGGGCAGTTCGCGCTGTTGAGCGAGATCGAGCCCGAACGAGAAGAGTCCGTTCGACATGAACGCGAACACGATCATCGCGAACATGGTCGCCGTGGCGGCGGCGGGATTCTCCCGCACGGCCTCGACCGGCAGCACGAAGAAGCAGAAGATGAGTACCGGGAACGCGAGCGAGCTGATGATGGCGATGGGGACGCGGGACTGTTCGAGCAGTGCGTACTTCGCGTGCACGAGGGCGAGGCGGGTGCCGCCGACGATCGTCGTCATGAGTCCTCCTGATTCGGTGCGGGTCGATCGGGGTGGGGGCGCGGGGGCGCGGATTCGGCTCACGGGCCCCTCGTGATCGCGACGAACGCCTCCTCGAGCGTCGCGCCACGAACCGTCAGATCACGGAACGGCGTGCCGGTTCCGACGAGTCCGCGGACGAACCGGTCGGCGTCGCGCGTCACGACGTTCACCGTGCGCGTCTCGGGATCGACCGCGACGTCGGCCGATGGATCGATCGCTCGCAGCGCGGCCGGGTCGGCGTCGCGCACCGAGACGTGCTGCACGTCCACCCGTCGCAGGACGTCGGCGAGCGGATCGTCCGCGAGAACGCGGCCGCGGTCGATCACGACGACGCGCTTCGCGAGCGCCTCGATCTCGTCGAGATGGTGGCTCGTCACGATGATCGTGCAGCCCTCGCGGTGCTTGCGGCGCAGCACCTCCCACAGCGCGGCGCGTCCCTCGAGGTCGAGTCCGACCGTCGGCTCGTCGAGGACGACGATGCGTGGCGCCCCGATGAACGCGAGCGCGATGCCGACGCGTCGCTGCTGCCCGCCCGAGAGCGAGCCGCACTGGCGACGGAGCAGGTCGCCGAGGCCGAACTCCTCGGCGAGCTGCGCCGCCGGCACCGGGTTCCGGTAGTGGGCGGCGACGTAGTGGAGCACCTCGCCGACGCGGAGCGGTTCGGGCAGCGAGGAGCGTTGCGGTGTCGAGCCGACCTGTTGTCGACGCTCCGGATCCCGCGGGTCCCCGCCCAGCAGCCGCACACGGCCCGATGTCGGGGCCCGGAGCCCGAGCGCCAGGCCGAGCAGTGTCGATTTGCCCGCGCCGTTCGGCCCGAGGACGCCGACGCTCTCGCCCGCGCCGATGCCGAGCGAGACGTGATCGAGTGCGGTCACCTCGCCGAACCGCTTGACGACGTCACCGACGGACAGGACGGTGGTCACGACGCACCCCCGATGAGTTTCAGCAGGGCCTCGCGATAGGTGTGGAACGCGAGTCGGCCCGCGAGGGTCAGACCGATGCGCGTGACGGGCTTGCGTCCGCTGAATCCCTTCTCGATCACGACGTACCCGGCCTGCTCGAGTCGGCCGAGATGTGTCGTGAGGTTTCCGGCGGTCATGCCGAGCAGCTCGCGCAGCCGGGGGAACGTGAGGCGGTCGCCGTCGTCGAGCAGTTCGTCGAGTGTCGTCATGATGCGCAGTCGGGAGGGCACGTGGATGAGCGGATCGAGCTCATCCACGCGCGGCTCCCGGGTCGGGAGCGGATCGGGCGTCGTCGGCGCCGCCCGCCCGTGCGCCCGTTCGGATGCCCGCGACGACGAAGGCCCCGCCTGCGACGACCGCGTAGACGAGCGCGTGGTGTGGCGTGCCGAGGAGCGTCGCGACGATCGTCGTGGCGATGAGCAGTCCACCGAGCGCGAGGCGTTCCCGCGAGGGCCAGATCGCGCTCCCGCAGATACTCAGGACGCCGGCGACGAGACAGCACGCGCCGGGGAAGTAGAGTTCCGCGACGGGGGCGGGCATACCTGCGCGAACGAGGCCGATACCGAAGAGAACGGCCCCCGCCATCGCGATGGGCCACGCGAACCCGTAGATCGCTCCGGTCCGGGCTCGGGGGCCCGACATGCCGCGCCCGACGAGTGCACCGAGCAGGCACGCCGCGAGCGAGCTCAGCGCGACGACCACGGCGTAGGCGATGTCGGCCGCGTCGCTCGGCAATCGGAAGAGCGGGTTGCCGCCGCGCTCACTCGACCACAGGAGCCCGAACCCGACGAACCACCCCACGCCGGTGAGGACGAACAGCCACCGCAGCACCCGGATGTCGGGGCGCCTGGTCCGGTCGGCCTGCGTGCGCATGAGCCTGGCCATGTCACTCGGGTCGAGCGGCACGTCACCGTCGCCCGCGGGGCCGTGGGTACCGCCGCTCCCCGTTTCGCGTGTGAAGTCGTGTGTCGCCATGAATCCAGTTTGCGTCACAAACCAGTTTGCGACAATGCCTCTCCGGAATCGGGCGCGGCGCACACGCAGAAACGCGGGCCCATCACGACCGAGGGGACTGACCGATCGTCGAACGGAACTCCCCATCCCACTCCCCATCGACCTCGCTCCCGAGTGTCGCTCATAATGAGCTGGGCACATGCGTGCCCGGCCTCGTGCGGGATGTACGAGATCCGGCACCCGAGCCGGATCGACTGCACAGAGGCGGATGGTTCAGGGGGAACTGTGATCCGACAGATCCGAGCCACGCTCGCACTGGTCGTGGGCGTGCTCATCGCGCTCACCGGCCTGTTCGGCGTGTCGACCGCGGCGAGTGCCGCCGAGATCCCGAACAGCGGTGATTCCGGCATCTCGAACGTGAAGACCGACAAGCAGCAGTACGCGCACTGGGAGTACGTCGAGGTCACCTTCGACTGGACCGTGCCGAACGGCTCGAAGGCCGGCGACACGATGACCCTCGAGCTCCCCGAGGGGCTGGACTGGGCCTCGATCGCGGACTTCACGATGACCGTCTCGGAGAGCGACAGCACGCCCGTCGCCGACGTCTCGATCGATCGCGCCGCCGGCGTGCTGACGATCACGCTCCTCCCCTACGTCGAGGCCCACCGTGACGTCACGGGTTCGGCGAACTTCCGTTCGACGTTCAACACCGAGAAGGTGGACGTGAACACGCCCACCCAGACGGTGGACCTGTTCGGCACCCAGGTGACGGTCACGGGCGACGTCCCCACCCCCGGCCCCGACTGGCTCGGCAAGAACGGCTGGTGGTACGACTCCGAGTACGAGTCGACCGGCCAGAACGCCGACGGGTCACTCATCAACGCGAACGGCCCGCACATCACGTGGGTCGCCCAGCTCTCGAACACGGGCTGGACGCAGGCGGTCGTCAAGGACACGCTCGACACGAGCCTGCAGGTCTGCCGTGACGGCAAGGTCATCCCCGGGCTCGAGCCGCACCTCGAGGGCCGCGACATCGCGACCGGCCGTTGGGGCCAGCCCGTCCCGGACAGCGCCTCGCTCACCACGACGTGCAACGACGACGGCACCTTCACCTTCACGGTGACGAAGCCCGCGTCGCTCGTCGACCCGCAGATCCGCGTCGTCTACTACTCGAACCTCGTCACGGACGAGGCCGGTCGACCGGTCGTCGACGGCACCACGACCGTCGGCATCAAGCCGGCGTACGACAACGCGATCGAGGTCATCCTCGACGGCACCGAGACCGAGACGTACACGAAGGTCGTGCAGGCATTCGGCGCCGGCGGCTACGGCTCGGGCGTTCCCGGCCCCGCGATCGACATCGAGAAGTACTCCGGTGAGTGGGAGGGCGTGCAGTTCGTCGACGGCGTGCCCCAGATCACGGCGGGCCCCGAGTACGAGCCCGTGAACCAGCCCGAGGGTGACTACGACACGGGTGCCCTCACCGTCGAGCCCGGCGCCGAGACGACCGTCGCGGCGACGGTCACGAACATCGGGATCGAGACGCTCGGCAGCATCGTCGTGAGCGACCTCACGACCGACGGCCCCGCCCTCACGAACGTGCAGTGCACGGTCGACGGGCGCACGTTCGATGCGGACGCCTCCGGTGTCGTGAAGATCACGGACGTGCTGCTCGCACCCGGCGCTTCGTTCCTCTGCACCGGCACGCTGACGCTCGCCGCGTCGGAGACGCACGCCGACACGGCACACGTCACGGCCGCGGGCGCCGTCACGGGCATCCCGGTCGAGGACGAGGACGTGTGGGCCGCCGAGGCGTCGGCCGAGGCGACCACGCCGCCGACGACCCCGTCCACGACGGTGCCGCCGACCACGGTGCCCACCACGCCGACCAGCTCGACACCGGTTCCCCCGAGCCTCGCGCAGACCGGCGGGACGTTCGACGCCGTGCCGTTCCTCGCGGCGGCAGCAGCGCTCATCGCTGGCGCGGCGATCGTCCTGGTGCGCGCACGGGCGGCCCGCAAGTAGCGGTACCCGCTCGGCTCACGCCGAGTGCATGACAGGGCGGCACCCTCCGGGGTGCCGCCCTCGTCGTTCCCCCGCGCACGCCACGCCCGTGCGCTCCCGGCCGGGCGATAGCGTGAGCACATGCGTATCGCCACCTGGAACGTGAACTCCGTCCGAGCCCGGTTCGGCCGCATCGTCGACTTCCTCGAGCGTCGGGACATCGACGTGCTCGCGATGCAGGAGACGAAGTGCACCCCCGCGCAGTTCCCTCGCGAGGCGTTCGAGGAGGCGGGGTACGAGCTCGAGGTCGTCGGCACCAACCAGTGGAACGGCGTCGCGTTCGCGAGCCGCCTGCCGATCGAGGAGGTGCAGGTCGGCTTCGACGGTATGCCCGGCTACGCGAACACGCCGCCCGAGTCGGGTGAGCTTCCGCTCGAGGCCCGCGCTCTCGCGGTCTCGGTCGAGGGCGTCCGGCTCTGGTCGCTCTACGTCCCGAACGGTCGCGAGCTCGGGCATCCGCACTACGACTACAAGCTGCGCTGGCTCGATGCGCTCCGTGCCGACACGGATGCGTGGCGTCGCGCGAATCCCGATCAGCCGCTCGCGCTCATGGGTGACTTCAACATCGCGCCGCTCGACATCGACGTGTGGGACATGTCCGTGTTCGAGGGCCACACGCACGTCTCGGCGCCGGAGCGTGCCGCGTTCCAGGCGTTCCTCGACGACGGACTCACGGACGTCGTGCGCGATCGCGGCGTCGAGGGGTACACGTACTGGGACTACAAGGCCGGTCGATTCCCGAAGAACGAGGGCATGCGCATCGACTTCGTGCTCGGCTCCTCGTCGTTCGCCGATCTCGTCGTCGACGCGACCATCGAGCGCGACGAACGCGCTGGCGATGCGCCGAGCGATCACGTCCCGGTCGTCGTCGAGCTCGACATGGAGACCTCGATCGACGACGACCGGCCGATGATCTTCTGACCCGAGCCGCTCATCCGACTTCAGATCCGTCGCGAACCGCTCCCCCGCCGCGCCGTCGCGCGCTGTCGCGCGCCGCGTCAGGCTCCCGCGACGACCGTCAGCGCGCCCACCGCGAGCGCGATGAACACGCCCACGACCGTGCTCACGATCGAGGGCCACACGGGCCGCGCCCGGCCGTCGGGCCGTTCACGCACGGCGGGCCTGCCACTCGGTGGGAGCACACCGAGGCGCCGGAGCACGCCGATCGCGACCGCG
This sequence comes from Pseudoclavibacter chungangensis, assembly GCF_013410545.1. Classification (NCBI taxonomy): domain Bacteria; kingdom Bacillati; phylum Actinomycetota; class Actinomycetes; order Micrococcales; family Microbacteriaceae; genus Pseudoclavibacter; species Pseudoclavibacter chungangensis. The sequence goes on along the minus strand of NZ_JACCFV010000001.1, from coordinate 3,675,534 downwards.
AGCGCGGCGAGCACGACGACGAGCCAGGCGAGCCAGGCGGGCACGAGTCCCCACAGGCCGAGCAGCCCGCCCACGAGCACGAGCGCGACGACCTCGGCGACGCGGCCGACGAGGCGGATGCCGTCGAGATCGCGGCGGACGAGGACCCAGCACGCCCACCCGAGCATGGCCAGGTAGACGACACCGATACCGATGAGCACGGCGATCATGCGGGCACGCTCCCCTCGAGGATCCCGAATGCGACCTCGTCGACCGACGCCGCGGTGTCGGTGAGGATCGCGATGCCGCGCTCCTCGCCCTCGACGTAGCCGACGAACGACGCGAAGCCGCCCGTCATCCCGTTGTGCCACACGACGTTCCGCCCGTCGTCGAGGCTCGTCCGGAACCACGCGAGACCGACCTCCGTCCCCTCACCGACGGGCGCGACCGCCTCGAACGGCTCCTGGCCCGGCAGTTCACCAGACATCGCGGCCCGCAGCACGATCGCGAGATCCGCGGTCGTCGACCGGGCGCAGCCGGCGGGTGCGTAGCCGCGCATCGTCCACGCTCCCGCCGACTGCCGCGCCTCGTTCGCGCCGGTCGGTGCTCCCGGGCCGAGCTCGGCGGGCGTGGTCGGGAATCTCGTGGCCCCGAGCCCGAGGGGCGCGACGAAGCGCTCGGCCGCGAGCTTCTCGAACGGCACGCCCGCGCGCTCGGCGAGGAGCTGCCCGAGCAGCGCACTGCCGAGGTTCGAGTACGCGACGGTCCCCCGCGTGGTCAATTGCTCGGCGAGTGCCGCGTCGACGACCTCGTCGGGAGCCAGGCTGTACGGATCGTGCCGCAGGATGCCGGGCACGATCGACGCCGCAGTGGTCGTGGCATCGAGCCGGGGCAGGCCCGATGTGTGGGACGCGAGCTCGCGGAGGGTCACGTCGGCGGCGGGGCTCCCGCTCGCGCGTTCCCCGACGAGGTCGGCGACGGTCGTGTCGAGGGTCACCTCACCGCGCTCGACCGCGTCGGCGAGGAGCGAGGCCGTGACCGTCTTCGTGACCGAGCCGATCTCGAACTCGTGCGACTCGTCGGCCCCGAAGCCCGCGTGCCGCGTCCCGGCACCGTCGACGAGGACGGCCGCCACGACGTGGTGGCCTGCGAGGGCGGGGGCGAGTGCATCGATCAGTGCGGCGTCGCCCGTGGGCTCCGCCAGGCCGCGGGGAGCGGGGATCGCGAGGAGTCCCGCGACGGCGACGACTCCCGCGGCGACGGCGGCCGTGACGATCGCGATCGCTCGAGGGCGGGGTGGACCGCTCGACGGTGGGGACGCGTTCGGGGGAACGGGTGCGGACGTGGGGTCGGGGGTGGTGTGCACGGTCAGCCTTCCTCGGTCGACAGGATCGCGGTGAGCAGCGCGACGACACGGCTCGGTGGGATGTCGCGTCGGCCGCGCGTCGTGGTGTGCACCCAGCCCGCGGCCTCGAGCTGTTGGAGGTGGTGGTACGCGACGCCCGAGGACCCGAGATCGAGCTCGTCGACGATCTCGGCCACTGTGCGTTCGCCGGCGAGCAGAAGTCGGAGCATCTCGAGTCGCACCGGGTGACCGAGCGCCGCGAGCCGGCCCGCCGCGCGGTCCCAGTCGCGCGAGAGGATCTCCTCAGTGGGGCGCGACCACTGGTACTCGATGCGCCCTGCGCCCGAGTCGACGGTCCCCGTGTAGAGCACGGCGCCCGTGCCCTGGGACCGCTCTCGGAGCCCCGTGAGCGCCCAGAAGGGATCGTCGCCCTCGCCCGACGAACGCGCCCCTCGCTCGGCCGCCCGCGCGGTGGGTGCGGCGGGTGGTTCGACCGCGTCGATCGGCTTGTCGAGCAGGGCGTTCACGAGGGTGTCGAGCCGTTCCTCGATGCGCGCGACGCGCGCCTCGACCGCATCCTCCGACGCGCTCTCGCGACGGTCGTCGGGGGCGTCGGGTGACGCGCCACCACCGGATTCCTGGAATTCCATAATTCCAGAATAATTGAGAACTCGGTTTCGCGCGACCCCTCGGCGGGTGCACCCAGGTCAGGGTGTCCCGGTGTGGCAGGTCGCGGTCAGCGCGGCATCGACGACCGCCCACGCGGGCGCGAGCCGCGGGTCGTCGCCGTAGTCGGGTGGCGAGGCCGTCCACGAGACGGTCACCTGGCGCTCGCCGTCCGGCGAGGAGAACGAGAGGATCCGGTATCCGAGCCCGGACCCGAGATGCCCGTAGGTCATGCCGGGCACCCCGAGCGGCGTGCTCGACGCACTCGGGGACGGACTTCCGGCCGCGTCGCCGGTCGCTCCACCGTCGGCCGTCGCCTCGTCCGTCGGCGCCACGGGATCCGACGTCGTCTCGACGGGAGTCGCGGTCGGCTCGGGCGCGGGACACGGATCGACGTGCCCCTGGATCCCGAGCCCGTACCCCTCGGGGCCGAGGTCGATGAGTTCCGACACCGCCTCGTCGGGCAGGTAGGTACCCTGGAAGAGCCCGCGGTAGAACGTATTGATGTCACCCACGGTCGAGACGACCCCGCCCGCGCCCCACCAGAGGGATCCCGACTGCTCCGTGACGTCGACGTAGATGCCGTTCGTCGTGAAGTACCCGTGCGCGGCCCCCTCGGGCATGCTCGTGTCGAGCGGCAGGCTCGTGGATTCGAGCGCGCCGGGCCCGGCCACGCGTTCCGCGAGCACATCGGGCAGCGACTCGCCCGTGAGCTCCTCGATCAGCAGTGTGAGGACGAGGTAGTTCGTGTTCGAGTAGTGGAACTCGGTCCCGGGATCGCTCAGCCAGGGGACGTCGGCGACGCGTTCGATGAGCTCCTGGGGCGTGTACTCGGCCGTGAGCATGGCGGACACGGCGGTCGGGTCGTCGAGCGGGAACGTGTCGATGTAGTCGGGCATGCCCGAGGTGTGGTTCGCGAGCTGCCGCACCGTCACGGGCTGCGCCGGATCGACGACACCCGGCAGGTACCGTTCGATGCGTGTGTCGAGGTCGAGATCACCGTCCTCCACGAGCTGCATGAGGAGCACACCCATCATCGACTTCGTGACGCTCGCGACGCGGACGGCCGCGAGCGGATCGGCCACGGCGCCGCCGACGACCGCGCTCGTCCCGCGTGCGGAGCGCCACACCTCGTCACCGTCGCGGACCTCGACGAGCACGGCCGGCGCACCCGCATCGAGCGTCGCGGTCATGGCCTCCTCGATCGCGGTCGTGTCGAAGCTCGCCTCGCGCGTGGGGACGGGCGGGGGCGTGCCGATCCCGTCGCCGCCCGATGCGCACGCCGCGAGCAGAGTCGAGAGGGCGACGAGCATCGCCGCGGGTAGGAGACGCCGCCGTCGCGCGGCGGAACGTGTGTCGCCGGACGACGTCGCCGAATTGGTGGTGGCTCGAGTCACGGCGAGAATTGTCCCAGAACGGCGCCCACCGGCGCTCAGCCGATCCCCACGGAGGACCCCGACGATGACCACCGCCGCACCGACCGAGACCGAGTTCGACGTCACGCCGATCCTCGCCGAACGCTGGAGCCCGCGCGGCTACGACGCGGCGTTCGAGCTGTCCGACGCCGATGTCGCGGTCCTGCTCGAGGCCGCGCGCTGGTCGCCCTCGCACAGCAACTCGCAGCCCTGGAAGTTCGTGTTCGCGCGCCGCGGCTCCGCCGACTTCGACGCGGTCGTCGAGGCACTCGCGCCCGGCAACCGCACGTGGGCCGGCCGGGCGAGCGCGCTCGTCGTGGCGGTCGTCGAGACGGAGCGCGACGGCAAGGCGCTGCCGTGGGGGCTCTACGACCTCGGCCAGTCGGTCGCGCACCTCACCGTGCAGGCCTCGGCGCTCGGTCTCGCGACGCGGCAGATGGCGGGCTTCGCGGCCGATCGCATCGTGTCCTCGTTCGAGTTGCCCGCGACGCTCGAGCCGCGAGCCGTGATCGCCGTCGGTCGGTGGAGCCACGCCGATGACGTTCCCGAGGCCGTGCGCGAGTTCGACGAGCTCGCGCCGTCGCGCCGCTCGCGCAAGCCGCTCGACGAGGTGCTGCTGCGGCCCGTCGCGGGTGCCGCGCTCGACGTGCCCGACATCGACGGACGCTGATGCCATGACGCCGGTCGTGTCCGAGGGCGAGCCCGCCGACGATGCGGTCGCGGCGGCCGCGAACCTCGCGAACTGGGAGGAGCGCACGGGCGTCCACGAGCGCTCTGCGGCCTACGGGATCGAGCGCTTCGTCGCGGATCCGGGGTTCCTCTCGGGTGTCGTGTGCGACGACCGCGCGCCGCTCGCACGCGCGGTCGGCCGTGATCCCGGCGCCGCACGGCCGTTGGACGGGCTGGACCTCGTGCACCTCCAGTACCACATCGGCACCGACACGCTCTCGCTCGCGCGACTCGGCGCCGACGTCACGGGGGTCGACTTCTCGCCCGCCGCGCTCGACGTCGCGCGGCGACTGTTCGCCGCGACCGGCACGGCCGGCTCGTTCGTCGAGAGCGACGTGACGCGCGCGGCGGACGCGGTCGCGAGGCGCGTCGACGTCGTCTACACGTCGATCGGCACGATCACGTGGTTCCGTGACCTCGAGGCGTGGGCGGCGGGCATCGCCGGGCTGCTGCGGCCGGGTGGCGTGTTCTTCATCCGCGACGCGCACCCGCAGGTGCTCGCGCTCGACGACGAACGCGACGACGGGCAGTACGTCGTCCGCTACCGAACGATCCCGGACGGCACGCCCGATTCGTGGGACGAGACCGAGACGTACACGGGCGACGAGACGCCGATCGCGAACTCACGCACGTTCGAGTGGCCGCACTCGCTCGGCGAGATCGTGACGGCGCTCCTCGGCGCAGGGCTCAGGATCACGGGCATGCACGAGGGGACGACGCTGCCGTGGAGACCGCTCGCGAACCTCGTGGAGCGCGGCGACGGCACGTACGAGCTGCCGTCCGCCGACCGGGGGCTCCTCCCCCTCAGCTTCACGATCACCGCGGTCGCACCGGGGGGGCCGGCCACGGACTGAGCCTCGGCGTCGTGCGCATCGGGCGATCACCGTCCCGGTTCCGGCGGCACGGCGCCCGGCCGCGCGTTCCGGGCGCCGTCACGTCAGTCGCCGGTCGGCCGGTCCGCCTCGGGAAGGGCGATGTAGACCTTCCGCAGCGGCTCGCCCTCGACGGTCCAGCGCGTGCGCGTTCCCGCCGCGAGACGTGCGACGGTGCCCGCGCGCACGTGGAGCGGTCCGAGGTCGGGGTCGTCGGGGAACTCGACCGTCCCGGCGCCCGAGAGCACGACGAAGACCTCGTCGATCTCGACGTCGGCGGCGACGCCCGCCGTGAGCTCCCAGATGCCCACCTCGACGCCGCCCTGCGCGGCGAGTTCGCGTGTCGCGGTCGTCGGGTCGCCGGCCACGAGCTGCCACCCCTCGACGGCCTCGTGCGCGTCGGCCTCGAAGACGGGGCCGAGCGCGTCGATCGCACGGTTCGGTCCGAGTGCGCCGCTCACGAGTCGAACCCCAGCCCGACGGCGTCCATCGTCTTGAGCCACAGTCCTCGTCGGCCCTCGTTGCGGTCGGCGCGCGCCATCTCGGCGAGGGAGATGCCCGCGCCGATGGACGCGAACGGCTCGGGCGGGAAGGGGATCGGCTTCGTGCGCACGAGCTCGAGCCTCGTCCGCTCGGTCTCCTCGCCGCTCAGCAGATCGAGCATGACGTTCGCGGCGAAGCGCGTCGCGCCGACGCCGAGTCCCGTGAAGCCCGCGGCGTGCGTGACGCGGCCGCGGTGCGCGGTCGCGAAGAACGAGAAGAAGCGGCTGCACGTGTCGATCGCGCCGCCCCACGCGTGCGAGAAGCGTAGGCCGTCGAGCTGCGGATAGGTCGCGGCGAAGTGCGCCGCGAGTTTCTCGAACGTCTCGGGCCGCTGGTCGTAGGAGCGCTTGATGCGACCGCCGAAGTGGTACACGGGGTCGTAGCCGCCGTAGAGGATGCGGGTGCGCCCCTCGTGGTCGCGCGTGAGGCGCGAGTAGTGGAAGCGGTTGTTGAGGTCGGAGATGCCGTAGCGTCCGGCCCAGCCGATCGAGGCGAGCTGTTCGTCGCTCAGGGGCTCGGTCATGAGCGCGTAGTCGTAGACGGGGATCGTGTAGAGCCGTGCGGCGGGCAGGAGCGCGGGGAACACGTTCGTGCCGAGCGCGACGTCCGTCGCGTGGACGGTGCCGCCGTCGGTCTCGAGGCGGATCACGTGCTCGTCGGCGTGCAGCTTGCGGACGGGCGTGTGCTCGAAGATCTCGACGCCGAGCTCGAGGCAGACACGGCGCAGCTCCCAGGCGAGGTGGGCCGGGCTCACCATCGCGCCGTCGCCCGGGTCGCGCAGGCCCTCGAGGTAGAGCGGCGAATCGACCTCGGCGCGCACCGCGGGCCCGTCGAGGAACGTCGTGCCGGGCGTCTCGGCGGCCTCCTCGCGCAGCCAGTCGATCTGGTGCGGCTCGGTCGCGACGGTGAGCACGCCCACGGGGTCCCACTCGCAGTCCATGCCGTAGCGCGCGATCGTCTCGACCATCTCGCGCACGTTCCGTGCGCCGAGCTCGTCGAGCAGATCGACCTCGTCGGGCAAGCGGGTGCGACCGTTCGACTCGCCGTGGGTGAGGCTCGTCTCGCAGAACCCGCCGTTACGGCCGGACGCAGCCCACGCGATGCGATTGCCCTCGAGCAGCACGACCCGACGACCGGGGTCGCGTTCCTTCGCCATGAGCGCCGTCCAGAGGCCCGTGTAGCCCCCGCCGACGACGGCGAGGTCGGTCGTGACGTCGGCCGCGAGCGCGGGCAGTGCCGCCGGGCGCCGCGGGTCGTCGAGCCAGTAGGGCGTCGGGGACGCACCCGCGAGCGATGCGCGGACGCGCTCGATCGGGATGTCGCGCTCGGCGCGGTCGTAGCTGAGCATGGTGGTCCTTCCTCGGCCGACGCCGATCGCGATCACACACGGGCACGCGTGCGCCACCTCGATCCTGCCACGCCCGCGCCGGGGTCCGCGGAGCGCACGGAGGGGCGGTGACGAGATCGTCACCGCCCCGCGCATCGGCCGCTGTTCGGCGTCAGCCGTCGCGCTGAGTGCGCCGCGCTCGGACAGCCAGCAGTGCGACACCGCCCAGAACGAGCACGACGATCGCTGGGAGGACCCACGTCCCGATCTCCCCGCCGCCGGTCGACGCGAGGCCACCGGGCGTCTGCGCGTGTTCATCGGTCGGAGCTGGCGAGCCCGATCCCGACGGCAACACCGAGGCGGTCGGTCCTGGCGTCTCGGTCGGGTCGCCGGCGACGAAGGTGTACGCGGCGGGGTAAACGTACTCGGGGCCCGCTGCCCCGGCAGCGGTGACGGTGCGCACCGTGACGTCAACGGTCGCCGGTTCGTGCGCCGGGGTGATAGCTCGAAGCGCGCCGTCGATGACCTCGAACGAGGCCGCGGGCGTCTCGCCGAACAGCACCTCGGACACCGAGAACATGTCATCGACGGGGACGAATGCGCCCGGCGCGGGGTCTATGGTCCGAGCACCGTCGGCCGATGCGTCCCACCAC